>NZ_JZEY01000054.1:916742-1222323 GCF_000969445.1 Devosia chinhatensis
CGCCATCAACAGCGAACCGGCCCTTCCCTGAAACCAGGACGAGACAGACCTCCCGCTCGCCTGTCTTCTCACCATAAGCCTCACCGACGCTGAGAGCGTGGAGGCCGAAACCAACATGCGTCCATCCCGCCGAAGCGGGCGTGACATCATGGATCCTGCCGGTCCTGTTCGTCGGCTGGACGAGGAGGGGGGACTTGCTCATTCTGGGGCTCCTCCTTGGGGAACTTGTAAAAGAAATTCCAGGCCACATAAGCGAGAGCCAGCCCAACAAGGACTGCCCAGAACTGGTCACCGGTGTAAATCAGTTCCCAGGCCAGCCAGGCGGCCAGAAAAATGGCGACAGCGACCCGTCGCCAAAGCGGACGAAACCAGTTTACGTCATTTTCCTTGAGCGCCATCCCAAAAGCTCCCGCTTGATTCAGTTCGCTAGGGCTTTAGCACAAGCACCTCAAAAGATTCAGTCTTTCGGAAACCCCTTGGTCTCAACGCTATATCCCGCCGCCGTCATGACCCGCATGAGTTCGGCGTGGCCGACTTGGGCCATTTTGAGCGGAGGGTTTGCGACCGGGTCCTGTTCGGCCTCCACAACGAACCATCCCTCGTAGCCGTGATCGGCAAAACGCTGCACGATGGCGGCAAAATCCAATGAACCATCGCCGGGGACTGTGAAGGCTCCAAGGGCCACCGCATCGAGAAAGCTCTGTTTGTTGCGATCGAGACCATCGACCACCGAACGCCGGATATCCTTGACGTGAACATGGTTGATGCGCGCATGGTGTCTGTCGATGGCCCGGAGCACGTCACCACCGGCAAAGGCCAGGTGGCCGGCATCGAGCAGCAGGGGAATGCCTTCGCCAGAAGCGGCCATGAAGGCGTCGAGCTCAGGCTCGGTCTCCACCACTGCGGCCATGTGGTGATGGTACGACAAGGGCATGCCCTGTTCGGCACACCATTCTCCGAATTGGGTCACCTTGCGGGCATAGGCCTTCATCTCGTCTTCGGACAGCTTGGGCTTTCGCGACAAAGGCACGTCGCGCTTGCCCTGTATCGATTGACCCACTTCGCCATAGACGATGCAAGGTGCGTCGACGGCTTTGAAGAGCTCGATCATCGGCGCGATGCGGTCCTTGTTGGCAGACAGGTCCTCATCGACCAGCGTGCCCGAGAACCATCCACCGCAGAGCGTGACGTCGGCCGCCTTGAGGATGGGCAGCATAGTAGCCGGGTCGTCGGGAAAGCGTCGACCCTTTTCCATGCCGGTAAAGCCCGCCGAGCGCGACTGACGCAGGCATTCTTCCAGCGAAACGTCATCGCTCAGTTCCACCAGATCGTCGTTCCACCATGCGATGGGCGACATTCCAAGTTTGGCCTTCATAACATTCTCCTGCGCAGACGCGCGATATTTCAGCCGGCCCGCTGCGCCTTGAGCGCTTTCACATAGGCCTCGCGCGCTGCATTGACGCTGGGGCGGTCGCTGACTTCAGGCACGGCGACATCCCACCAATGGCCACCTGCCTCGGTGGTGATCAGCGGATCGGTATCGATGACGAAGACATGGACGCCCGGTGCGCCCTGGCTTGCTGCTAAGGCCGTCTCCAGCTCGGCTACGGACGCCACCTTCTTTGCCTTTGCGCCCATGGATGCGGCATGGGCCGCGAAATCCACGTTTGGCAGTTCCATATGATAGGTGTCGCGGAAAAGGTTGTTGAAATTGGCGCCGCCAGTGGCCATTTGCAGCCGGTTTATGCACCCGAAGCCGGCATTGTCGAGAACCACGATAGTCAGTCGTATACCCATCATCACTGCTGAGACGATCTCTGAATTCATCATCAGGTACGAGCCGTCGCCGACCATGACGACTACATCTTCGGCGGGCTTGGCAATCGCGACCCCTAAGCCGCCCGCAATTTCGTAACCCATGGTCGAAAAGCCATAGTCGAGGTGGTAGGAACCGGGACCATCTGCGCGCCAGAGCTTGTGCAATTCGCCGGGCAGCCCACCAGATGCGCAAACCAGGGTGGCTTTGGTCCGGCCACGCTGAACAGCGCCAATGACCTGCGCGTCGGACGGCAGCTCGACATTGGACGCGGCGCGCGCCGCGTCAGCGTCGACAAGCCATTCTTGCTTCAGGTCCAGAGCCTTGCGTGTCCACGCGGAATCTACCTGCCAACCCATAAGCGCAGCGTCGAGTGCCTCGATGCCGACCCGAGCATCGGCCACCAAAGGCAAGCCATTATGCTTGTGCGCGTCGAATGGCTGGATATTGAGGCCGACGATCTTGAGGTCTGGGTTCTTGAAGAGCGCCCAGGAGCCGGTGGTGAAATCCTGTAGGCGCGAGCCGACGGCCAGCACGAGATCGGCCTCCTCGGCAAGCGCATTGGAGGCCGAAGTTCCAGTGACACCGACCGAGCCCATATTGAGGTCATGGCCATGCGGCAGTGAGGATTTTCCAGCCTGGGTTTCCATGACCGGAATGCCATGCTCCTCGGCAAAGGCCGCAAGACTTTCAGATGCCTGGGAATAGAGAACGCCGCCACCGGCGATGATTACCGGATTCTTGCTGAGCTTGAGCGCTGCCGCAGCCGTGGCGAACTCATCGGCATCGGGCATGAGACGACGCGGCACCCACACTTTCTCCGTAAACAGGCTCTCGGGATATTCATAGGCTTCCGCCTGAACATCTTGACACAGGCTGAGCGTCACCGGGCCGCACTCGGCCGGGTCGGTCAGCACCTGCATGGCACGGCGCAAAGCGGGGATGATCTGCTCAGGGCGGGTTATGCGGTCGAAATACCGGCTGACTGGCTTGAAGCAGTCGTTCACCGTGACCGTGCCGTCACCGAAATCTTCACCCTGCTGCAGGACCGGGTCGGGCAGGCGGTTAGCGAACACGTCACCGGGAAGCAGCAGCACCGGGATGCGGTTCACATAGGCAAGTCCGGCTGCGGTCACCATGTTGAGGGCACCCGGGCCGATAGATGTGGTGGCGGCCATGAAGCGACGGCGGAAATTGGCCTTGGCATAGGAGATGGCGGCGTGAGCCATGCTCTGCTCGTTTTGCCCGCGATATGTCGGCAACTGGTCTTTGACGCCGTGAAGCGCCTCGCCGATCCCGGCGACATTGCCATGTCCGAAAATGGCCCAGACGCCTCCGAAAATCGGCACGATTTCCCCGTCGACGACAGTCTTCTGTGCCGTCATGAAGCGCGCGACGGCCTGTGCCATGGTTAGACGAATAGTATGCTGGCTCATTGCCGCTCCCAAATATCGACAAGCGCGCCGAACCGTTTTGCCATGTCGGCCACGGCTTCGTCATCGCTCATTTTTCCATCCAGCCACGCCCGCGCAGCCTCGGCAAAAATGGTCCTGCCCACGGCAAAGCCCTTTACTGTCCGGGCAGACTTGGCAGCCTTGAAGCCGGCTTCGAGTTCGTCCTGCGGTGAATCCAGGCCCAGGAGCACCACCCCACGACACAGCGGGTCGCGTGCCTCGATGACGGCGTCGGTTTCACTCCAGGCTGCCAGATTGGGCTGTGGTTCGAGCTTCCACCAGTCCGGCCTGATGCCGGCATCGTAAATCTCGGTGAGCGCCCGCGCCACACTATCGTTCAGCAGCGGACCGTTTTTTCCAGCAATGATCTCGATGAGAATTTCGCGACCGATCTTGCGAGCCGCATCGAATGCGGCTCGCAGCTTCTCGATCTGCTGCTGGCGTAGGTCGTCCGGATCATCTGGGTGAAAAAAGCAGAGAACCTTGATGCAATGGTCCACCGGCCACTCGACCAGGCGCGAACCGAGGTCCTGCGTGAACTCAAACTGCAGGGGCCTCGAGCCAGGCAGCTCGATAGGCTTGGCAACCCAGAAATTTTTGAACACACCTGCGGCATACAAGGCATCGCGGCCGTATTTGTCGTCGATCAGCATGCCGAAGCCCTCGCGACCATTGGCGATCTGCGCTGCGGCTTTGACAGCAAGGACCTTGAACTCGGGAACGCGGGCAAGCTTTCCGGCGTCGCCATCGGCCATGTCTTCCAGCTGCACGCGATGATCGATCGCCAGTGCCATCAGCTTCGGGATATCGCGCCGACGCGTGGTGGCCCAGTGCATGTGATTGATGTCGGCATCCTTGCGCAAAGCCCGCTCGGCGCTGCCGTGCTCGAGAAAGTATTGCAGTTCCATCCAGGTTGGAATTTCCGGCGCGCAGAGCAGACGACTGACGGCGAAGGCTCCACAGGCATTTGCCCAGGTAGCGCTGGTCGCATGCGGTTCGCCACGCAACCAGCCACGCAGGAAACCGCTCATGAAGGCGTCACCCGCACCGAGCACATTATAGACCTCGATTGGAAAGCCCTTGCCGACAATTCCGGCCTCGAGATCATCGGGGATATCGCTGTCATAGACGATGCAACCCATGGGTCCGCGCTTCAGGACGATCACGGCGGGGGACAGGGATCGGATCGTCCTGAGCGCAGAGTGGAGATCCGCAGCACCCGAGGCGATCAGTACCTCCTCTTCGGTGCCCACGATCAGATCGCATTCCGGAAGGACGGTCTTGAGATGTGCCGAAACGGCATCGGAAGCGATGTAGCGGCTATCACCAGCGTCGTGGCCGGCGAGCCCCCACAAATTGGGCCGATAATCGATATCAAATACGATCTTGCCGCCATGCGCACGGGCAATCCGCATTGCCTTGCGTTGGGCTTTGTCGGTGTGCGGCTTGGCGAAGTGGGTGCCGGTGACGAGCACGGCTTTGGCGGAACGGATGAAATCCTCGTCGATATCGTCTTCGTCCAGCGCTGAATCCGCGCAATTATCGCGGTAGAAGATGAGCGGGAATGACTTGTCATTTTCGACCGAGAGCAGGACGAGGGCGGTCAGCCGCTCGGGATCGGTGACGATACCTTTGGTTTCTACCCCCTCACGGTTCAGCTGCTCGCGGACGAAGCGGCCCATTTGCTCGTTGCCCACGCGGGTCACCAGCGCTGATTTCAGGCCGAGGCGGGAGGTGCCGACCGCAATATTCGTAGGACACCCGCCAACGGACTTGGCGAAGCTTCCCACGTCTTCAAGGCGGGTGCCGATTTGCTGCCCGTAAAGGTCCACCGAGGCGCGGCCGATGGTGATGACATCCAGCGTTTTGGCGACGATATCGTTTGCGCTGGGCGGCACGGCCATCTCCTTGAGCACATTTCGGAGATAGTGAAACACAAATTCTAGAACCATTCAATGTGGAATGAATGTTCTATTTATGCGTGTTGTGATGACTACGCTTTTCAGCCACCGACACCGTGAGCGCCATCGCAAAAGCCATGCTGGCAGAGAGCGAACGGAAACCGGCATGATCGGCTTCGACCAATTCGAACCAGATGTCAGCACTTTCGGCCAAAGGGGAAAGCGCCGAATCCGTCAACGCGACGAGCGGAATGCCCAGACTGGCGAGGCGGCGCGCCTGGGTCGCGCTTTCCGAGGCGTAGGGCGAAAAGCTTACGGCAAAGCCGGCATCGGCTTTGCCAGCCATGGCGAGAACTTCGTCATCGATACCCGCCTGCGTGCCAACCATCTGGCATCGGATTTTCAACTTTCCAAACGCGTAGGCCATGTATGCAGCAATGGGAAACGAGCGGCGCTTGGCGATCAGATAGATCGTGTCCGCCTGGGCCAGCAGATCGGCGGCGCGGTCGAAGGCATCCGGGTCGATTGCGGAGGACAGCGCATCGAGGCTGGCATGGGCGGCGGCAACGAAACTGTTGAAGATGGCGAGGCTCTCCTCGGCCTCTACCCCCTCGGCGGCCAGCTTGCGCAGGCGATCCTCGTAGGAAGATGTCCGTTCCCTGAGGCGCGCCCGGAAAATCTGCTGTAAGCCCGAAAAGCCTTCGAAGCCAAAGGACTGGGCAAAGCGCACCAGCGTCGAGGGCTGCACGCCTGCCGAATGGGCAATGCTTGCCGCCGTGCCGAATGCGATTTCGTCCGGGTGATCTAGTGCATAGGCCGCAACCTGCACCAGGCGCTTGGGAAGGGTCGACCGCCGCTCCAGAATGGCTGTCCGCAGGCTGTCGAAATCCTCGGCGGCAACAATGGTCGTATCGGACACATCAAGCTCCACGGAATGAATATTCCACAGATGGAACAGATTGATGTCGAGCGCAACAAAAAGGCGAACTCCCCGGCCCCATGGATGCGAGCGGCAGGAGGCCCACCGCTCGCGAGAACATCAGGCCGTGGCGAGATGGGCGGGAGGATTGTTCTTCTCGGCCCAGAAGATGAAAGCGGATGCGCCGATGATGAGCAGGGCGCCCGGCCAGAACCAGACGGATGGTTCTTGACCCAAGGCGATCCAGCCAATCAGCCCGCCGAGCAAAACCTTCACATCGGCGAAGGGCTGAAGATAGGTGGCATCGGCATTGCGATAGGCAAAGGCCAGAAGATATTGTGCACCTGCGGTAAGCGCCCCCAGCAACAGCAGCAATACAAGGCCGTTCCCCTCGGGGAGGGCAAAGGGAAAACCGGGAGCTAGGCCAGCAGGAAGCACGCCGCCAAGGGCGTTTGCCAACAGCAGAATCGCAAGATGGTTCGGCGTCATGAGCACCAAGAGCGAAATGGTAAGCGTTTCCGGGCTTTCACCACTGCGCGTCAGATGCTTGGTCAAAACGTCCGTGGCTGCCCAGAGGGCAGCGGCGCTGATTGGTATGAGCGCCTGCAGGCCCAGGCCTTCAGTGCCGACGCCGGAAATGATGATGGCACCCATGAAGCCCAAGAGCGCTGCGGCCAGTCGCGCCGGGGAAACCTTTTCGCCCAAAAACAGCACCGACCCGACAATGATGAAGAGCGGCCCCGTCGCAAGCAATGTCACCATCTGCCAGATCGGCACACCGGACGCGTAACCATAAACGAACACATGCACGCCGATGGCAGAGACCAGCGCGCGGAGCTCATGCGCCAGTGGATGGGCTGTGCGTAGATTACCGAGGCCGATGCGCAGGATAAGGGGAAGCGCCAGAATGGAAGCAATGAGGTATTGCCAGAAGGCCATACCGGTTGAACTCATGCCGACACCGCCATATTCGACCGGCGTTGGCAGGATGGATTGCAACGTATTGGAGCCAGCAAACACCAGGCTGGCAGCTAACATGAACAATGCGCCAGTGGTGGCAACAATGGGGGAAGAGGAAATCTGGTTCATTCGTCGTCCTTTCCGTAACCAGTTTCCTCAGGGTTACGGGAGACGACAGGCCGGAATGACGCGGCCCCGCAATGTGGCAACGCGCGCCCGGCAAGGCGCTTTTTCCCGTTCTCTTTCATCCGGACTATACCGTCGGCCCCGGATTTGCACCGGATCTGCTGACCTCCCAATGGGAGCGCTCGCGGGCTTGGCATTGCTGCCTTTACCGCCGGTGGGGAATTTCGCCCCGCCCTGAGAACAATGCAGGCGAACCTGCGAAATCGAATGTAGGAGGCCGTTCGACGGGGGGCAAGTGCGCACAGGGGTGTAACTGTGCTTGATCTGCGAGGCATGCAGAAAACTGTTTTCTCGGGACTCGTCGCGCAGCACACCGATGCTCTTGCAACAATCAGCTTGCCTTCGACCACAATTGGATTAAACAAGATCTTTCTTGTTAAATGAGATTAGCCATGTCAGAAACTGTCGAGGGCCGCTGGGCCGAGATCTTCGGCCCGCGCTACCTTCCGGTCACGACCATTCTCGCCTTGGGCGTCACACTCTTTGCCTTCAACGCCTTTTTGTCTGCCGCTGCTCTGCCTTCGGCAGTGCGCGAGCTGGGCGGGGTAGAGATTATCTCATGGGCAACGACGCTTTATCTGGTGTTTGCCATTGTCGGCGGAGCTGCCGCAGCCTTGCTCAAGCAACGGATGGGGTCCCGCCGGTCTCTGATCGGCCTGGCGCTGATCTTTCTCGCAGGAACGCTCATCGCAGCGACCGCTGGCGACATGTCGCAGGTCCTGGTCGGTCGCGCTATTCAGGGGCTTGGCGAGGGCGTCGTGGCGGCGCTCTGTTTTGCGTTGATCCCAGAACTCTTCCCGAGCCGCCTCGTGCCGAAAGTGTTCGGGATGCAGGCCGTGGTCTGGGCCATGGCGGCGTTTGGCGGGCCAGCAGGGGCAGGGGCGTTGACCGAACTGATCTCTTGGCGTGCCGCCTTCCTCATCAACGTGCCTTTTGTACTGGTGTTCGTCATCATGGTGCTAGCCGTTGTGCCTAGGGGCAAACGCGCCGATGGCGCTTATGGCTTTCCGGGGCTGCGCTTGCTGACGATTGGCATAGGAACCATGATGGTCGCACTGTCTGCCGTGACAGAGCCGGTCGTTGCGGCTGGGTTGCTTATTTCGGCCGCAGCGTTACTGGCGACAGCGGTCTGGTTGGACCGTCGAGCCACACAGCGCCTAATGCCACCTGACGCTTTTTCCTTGCACAGCGCGGTCGGGTCGGGACTTTGGGTTTTCCTGCTGATGCCGGTCGCTGGGGCGGCCACGGCGGTCTATCTCATCATGCTGCTGCAACAGCTCTGGAACTATGGGCCGACACAAGCGGCCATTACGGGCGCCTTTATGGGCGTCGCCTGGAGCCTGTCCTCGGTCACCGTTGCAAATGTGCGCCAAAGGTCCACGAGACGCATTCTGATCCGCTGCGGCCCTTTATTGCTCGCCGCCGGACTAGGCCTCGTCCTCATGGGCCTTGAGCTGACGCAATTGCCTATTCTGCTGATCGGGCAAGTCGCGATCGGCATGGGCTTTGGCATTTCCAACGGCTACATCATGCTCACCATCATGGAGGCCAGCACGGATACGGAGCGTGACCGCACCTCAGCGCTACTGCCTACCACACAATCGGCGGGCAACGCCCTCGGCGCAGCACTGGCAGGGGTTGCTGCCAATGCTGCGGGATACCCGCTCGCAATGGATAGCGGCGCAGTCCTTGCGTCGATTGTTCCTCTTTTCGTCATGGCGATGGGCTTTGCATTGCTGGCATTCCTTGCTGCACTTCGAATGGTGCAACTCGCCAGGGAAACACCGCTGTCGACCTTTGCGGAAGAGTAAAACCCTTACCTTGAAAAGAGTGATCACAGCCTGCTCGAGCTTTAACCGCTCGCAAACGGCTTTATGTCCATTTCGGCTCCGAAACAGGGCAATCGTCACTAGGCGGGCCGAATCTCGCGAGGCAATCCTGCGATGCTGAAACTTTTCAAGGCCCGGTCGCTGCGGTTCTGGGTCGCTTTGGGCATGATTGTGGCGCTGACCCCGCTGACCCTGTCCGCCATACTTGGTCAACTGGTGCTGAACCGGGGTGTCATTGAGGCTTTCCACGACGTCGCTGAGCGCCAGCGAAGAGAATTTGGTCCGCTGCAGGACCTGCGGATTTTGGTCTGGGACACGCTCATCCCAATCGATGAGTATATCAACGAGGGCGGTGCGCAGCGGCCGCTGTACTATCGCGAACTGCGCAGCCGCATAGAGACTGGTTTTGCCGATGTACGCGCCCAGTTTTCCGATGACCCCGAGGCACTGCAACATCTCGATAGTGCCTTTCAAAGTTGGCAAGTCGCCGACACCCACGCAACGGAGCTGGCATCGGAACTTCTCATTCCCGATGATCCGGCTGCCGAGAGACAGGCCCGTCTGTTCCATAGCTACATTCAGTCTGCCTCTGATCGCCTTGGCCAAGCGTATGATTCTATCGCAATCAAGATCGAGTCGGCTCATGACGACGCCGTCGCGTGGTCCAATAGCGCCGGACTGCTGTTTGGCGGAGCAATGGCGTCGTCGTTTATTGCCATGGTCGCAGGGGTTGCCATTGTCGGGCTCATTATGTCCCGTAGCGTGGACAGATTGGTTGACGGCGCCGCCCGCTTTGCCGACGGGGACCGCAATCATCGTATAAACATCAGCGTACCGCCCGAGCTCAGTCGGGTCGCCCAGGAATTCAACCGAATGATCTCCCGCATCGAGGTGTCGGAGACCGCCCTGGCCGATCTGGCGCGGATTGACGAACTGACTCAGCTGTACAATCGACGCGCCTTCGAAGAGGCTCTCATCCGCGTTCACGCCGGTTTCACCCGCGGAGCGGGCGCCGGGGCACTAATCACCCTCGATATCGATCATTTCAAATCAATCAACGACACATATGGGCATGCTGCAGGCGATGCTGTGCTGCGTGCCTTCGCCGAGATAGTGCGCAAATCCATCCGCGTGGCCGATCAGCTCTACCGCACCGGCGGCGAGGAGTTCGCCATTATATTGGCGCAGACGAGTGCCGAGACCGCGGTCGAGCTGGCAGAGAGAATTCGAGCCGCCGTGGCAGCGCAGCCGATAATCTACAGAGAGCAAACGATCAGGATTACCGTCAGCGTCGGTATCGCCCGGTTCGTCGAGAATCTGGGTGCCGCGGAAACAGTCGCCGCCGCCGATGCCGCTCTCTATTCAGCCAAGGCTGGCGGCCGCAATCGCGTGGTGCTGAGCGAACCGACTGGCCCCTGACGCCTAATAAAATGCGCCGCCCTTTCGAGCGGCGCTGATGTAACCAAGCTGAAATCAGCCTCGTTCGAGCCAGGCGACTTGTTCTGGTGTCAGCTGGATTTCGAAGGCTTTGAGGCTGTCTTCCAATTCCACAAGACGTCGCGGCCCAATCAGCGGAACGCTTGGAAAGGACTGAGCCAGCACATAGGCCAGAGCGATATGGATCGGAGATTTGCCCATCTGTTGAGCCAGTTCGATTGCCCGATCGCGGCGGCCGAAATTCTGCTCATTGTACCAGACGCGGACCAGTTCCTCATTGTCGCGCTTGTCCCGTCCGGCGAGGTCGGTGAAGAAGCCGCGTGCCTGGCTGGACCAGGAGAAGTTGGTGACCTGGCGGTCGATCAGCCACTGCTTGAAGTCTGGTGTGGACGCGGTGACGCAGCCGGCCCAAATCGGGTCGAGCATTTCGGCCAGGGCAAAGTTGTTCGAGAGCGCCTGCGGCGGCGTCTTTCCGTTGGCCTTCGCATAGGCCATGGCTTCGTCCATGCGTTCCTTGGTCCAGTTCGACCCACCATAGGGTCCCCGAATGCGACCAGCCTTCACCTCTGCATCCATGGCATCGACGAATTCGCCGACCGGCACGTCGAGATTGTCGCGGTGCATGAAATACACATCGACATGATCGGTCTGCAGGCGATCGAGGGACTGCGTCAGCTGTTTGGCAATGACGTCGGGATAGACGAGAGGGGAATGGGCGCCTTTGCCGATAAGGACGGCCTCTTCACGCACGCCGCGGCTCTTGTGCCACTCGCCGAAGAGCTTCTCGGTATATCCGCCAGCATAGATATAGGCGGTGTCAAAGACATTGCCGCCCTTCTCCCAGAACGCGTCCAGCAAGATCGCGCCGGAAGAAAAGGTACGGAAGTCCTCAAAGCCCAGGGCGACTGCCGAGGCTTGCTTGGAAAGGCCCGGAATTGAGCGCTTTGGAATGACGCCCTGGTTGCCGCCGAGTGCACGATTGTCGAGAGTTTTGGAGCGCGTCGAAGACTTCTCGATGGAAAACTCGATACCGGCATCGGCGCGCCATTTGTCGAGCACGCGCAGATTGCCCAGCGTGTCGCTCCAGCTCATGCCTGGCGCGTCGAATTCCTGCTTGCCGGCGATGATGGCAAGCGAAGCCGCTTCTGCTTCGAAGGAGTAGACATGGGCGCTTTCGTTGACGCTGACGCTTTCCGTTTTGCCGCCCTTGATGATGTCGATCCGTCCAAGACCCTGATCGCGATTGCCGCCGGCGAACCAGAAATCAGGTACATCTATCCGGCCTTCAGCGCCGTGAATGCGCAGCACATTGTCAAGATTGGCCATGACTGCGCAGGAAACCTGCGCGACAATTCCAGTTTCGAATGTCAAAACCGCTGCAGCGAAGTCGTCCGTACCCTCTTCGTTCAGATGCGCCGTGCCGGCAACCTTGACCGGGTCGGCGAAGGGCTTGCCGCTGACGGCGCCGGCCAGGAGGCGCGCCATCGAAACCGGATAGCAACCCACATCCATGATCCCGCCACCGGCGAGCTCGGAAGCGAAAAGGCGATGCTGCGGCTGGAATTTGCCCATGTTGAAGCCAAAGCTCGACTGGATCATGCGCACTTCGCCGATTGCCCCTGACCGCACCAGTTCGAGCAGTTTCGCCGTCTGCGGATGAAGGCGGTACATGAAGGCTTCGCCGGCAAAGGTGCCGGCCTTGCGGTGGGCGTGGAAAACCGCGTCGGCCTCATGCGCGGAAAGCGCCAGCGGCTTTTCGACCAGCACATGCTTACCAGCCTCGGCGGCCTTGATTGCCCATTCGGCGTGGCCGGTATGGGGCACGGCAATATAGACCGCGTCGATATCCCTATCGGCGAGCAGGGCATCATAGCCCTTCACGATGCGCGCACCGGGGAAGTCGTCGGCAAGGCCCGGTCGGTCCGGGTTGCGCGTTGCTATGGCGGCGAGAACGCCATGTTCGCTGCCCTTGAGGCCGTCGCGGAAGGCCTTGGCGATGCTGCCCGGTCCAATAATGCCCCAGCGGATTTTCGAAGTCATTTTATAGTCCTGTCAGGAGAGAAATCTAGCGGAGCCGCCGGCCCTGCTGGTCGAAGAGATAGGCCTTGGCCGGGTCAATGGAGACGGTGATGCGGTCTGAGATGTTTTCATTGCGCGATTCCTCGCGTTCGATGATCAGCGGATCGCCTTCAGTGCGGGCGTAAACGTATGAGGTGGTGCCCAAATGCTCGGCTACGTCGACATTGACGGTGATATCCGCGCCCCCGGCACCCGCAGCACCGAAATGCTCTGGCCGCACGCCCAAGGTCACATCCTCGCCCATTTCAGCCGACGCCGAAGGCAGCACCAGTTGCACATTGCCCTGCTGCGGCAATGATAACGTCACGCCAGTGGGAGATTTTGCCACGACCTTAGCCGGTATGAAGTTCATCTTCGGTGAGCCGATAAAGCCGGCCACGAACTGATTGGCCGGGTCGTCGTAAAGCTCGAGCGGCCTGCCAATCTGCTCGACCAAACCGTCTCGCAGCACCACGATCTTGTCGGCCAGGGTCATCGCCTCCACTTGGTCGTGGGTGACATAGATGATTGTAGTCTGCAATTCCTTGTGCAGCCTGGCGATCTCGATGCGCATGTGAACACGCAATTCCGCATCGAGATTGGAGAGCGGCTCGTCAAAGAGGAACACTTCGGGATTGCGCACGATAGCGCGACCAATTGCGACGCGCTGGCGCTGCCCACCTGAAAGTTGCTTCGGCAGGCGGTCGAGCAGGGGCTCCAGCGCCAGGATCTTGGCGGCCGCGTTGACCTGGCGGTCGATCTCTGGCTTGGCCACTTTGGCGAAGCGCAGCGCAAACCCCATGTTTTCTCGCACAGTCATATGCGGGTAGAGGGCGTAGGTCTGGAAGACCATGGCGATACCCCGCCGGGACGGATCGACGTCGTTCATGCGCTGGCCGCCGATCTCCAGATCCCCGGCGCTGATGGTTTCGAGCCCAGCGATCATGCGCAGCAAGGTTGACTTGCCGCAACCGGATGGACCCACGAAGACGACAAACTCTTTCTTGCCGACCTCGAGATCGACACCCTTTATGACCTCAAGCGAACCGAAGGACTTGCGGACACCCCTTAGTGTAACACTGCTCATGGGTTATGAACCTTATTTGACCGCGCCCAGCATGCCTTCGACGAAGCGGCGCTGGAGCAGGAAGAAGATGATGAGGGTGGGTAGGGTGGCAAAGATGGACCCGACCATGACGACGGCGAAGTCTGGGCTGTAGCCTTGGCTGAGTGTCGCCACCACAAGGGGCAGGGTCTTCATCTCGTTGGTCTGCAGCACGATCAGCGGCCAGAGATAATTGTTCCAGTGCGTCATGAACACGATGATGGTCGCCGCTGCATAGGTCGAGCGCATGACCGGCATGTAGACGAACAGGAAGATCTGCCATTCCTTGAGCCCGTCGATGCGGGCGGCATCGCGTAATTCGTGGGGGAAGGCCTTTGTGGCTTGGCGAAAGTAAAAGATGATGAAGATCGAAGCGACCGAAGGCAGGATGATCGCCTGATAGGAATTCATCATCTTGAGGTTGGCCATCAGGATGAAGAGCGGGATCATCAGTGCCGCAAACGGCACGGACAGCATCAGCAGCATTACGCCAAACACTCGCTCGCGAGTGCGGGAGCGGAAGATTTCAAACCCGTAGCCTGCCAGCGACGAAACCAGCAATGTCAGGGCAGTACCCACCCCGGCAATGAAGAACGAGTTGAACACGACGCGAGGCATGTCCGCGGAGGTGAAGAATACCTCGATGTTTCGCCAGAGCGCATCGCCGGGCGTGGACTTGCCGCGGATGAGATCGGCGTTGGTATTGGTGGCGCCAATGACCATCCAGAAGAACGGGAAGACCGATACGAATGCAGCGATGCTGAGCGCCAGGTAGGTGGCGCCCCGGCCAAAAAGGGAGAGGGGATTGCTCATGCCTTGCGATCCCTTGCGGCCAGGAATTGCAGAAAGCTCAGGATCGCGACAAGAATGACGATGACATAGGACACCGTGGCCGCATAACCGAAGCTGGGCATGAACTTGAAGCTGAGGTTGTAAATGTACATCGACAGCGTCAGCGTTGAATCCGAAGGGCCACCCATCGTCAGCAGATTTGGTTCGTCGAACAATTGCAGCGTGCCGATAGTCGAAATCACAGCCGTAAACAGGATCACCGGCTTGAGCATGGGCACGGTGAGGTACCAAAAGCGTGCCCAGGCGGGAACGCCATCGATCTTTGCGGCTTCATAGATCGAGCGATCAATGTTCTGCATCGCCGCCAGGTAAAAGATCATATTGTAGCCCGTCCACCGCCAGGTAATGGCGGAGATGATCACGACCTTCGCCCAGAATGGATCGGCCAGCCACGGAATAGGCGAAGCAATGATGTGCAGGCCCATCAGCATCTGGTTGATGATGCCATCGGCGGCAAACATGGACTTGAAGGTCACTGAATAGGCGACCAGCGAGGTTACACAGGGCAGAAAGATCGCCGTGCGGAAAATGCCCCGTCCCCAGAGCTTGGGGTCGTTGAGAGCCGATGCGAACAGCAGCGCCAGCACGAGCATGATCGGGACCTGCACGGCCAGAAAGATGAGGGTGTTGGTCAGGGCCCGGATGAAAATAGGGTCCTGGGTAAGGCGGATGATATTGGTCAGCCCGCCAAAACTGAATTGCATCCCCCGGCCGACCTGGAAGCTCATCCAGAGCGACCAGATGATCGGATAGATCATGAATATGCCGAGCAGTATCAACGCCGGTAAGACAAAAGCCCAGCCGTTGATGCGTTCGCTCCGCGCCAATTGCGATTGCGCCACGCGATCCTCCCTCCCATGTTTCCTTGGCCCCGCCGCAACCGTGCTCCTTAGCCGCGATCACGATGACCCCCGCTCATCGGAGCGAGGGCCTCGGGGAGGCCGGTGGCGGCGAACCGCCACCGGATGCCGTTTTTACTGGGTTTGCTGGCGAACCTGAGCGTCGATCTGGGAGATAATCTCGTCGATATTGCCGCCGCCGGTTATTGCCGGAATCTGCGCCACGACAGCCGAGTCTGCCTCTTCAGTGAAGATGCCGTAATTGACCGGCGGAATGGCAGCGAGCCAGTTGGAGAAATTCTGCCAAACGGGCGCTCCGCCGAAGAAGTCGTCGGTGGCCTGATAAGCCTCGCCTTCGCGCGCGGCAAGCAGAGAGCCCAGAGCACCCTGGTTGACCAGGATTTTCTGGTAGAAGTCTACGTCCTGCCCCCAGACCGTGGCCAGGAAGTCGATGGCCGTGTCCTTTTCAGGAGCAGAGGCGAGCACGTACCAGCTCGAACCGCCCAGGTTGGATGCATTGACCGAGGATTCGATATCGCCCAGGCGGGGGATTGGCGCCACGCCCCACATCCCGGATTGGTCCGGATTTGCCTTGATGGTTGCAGTCATCCAGACGCCGGTCGGCGTCGCCAGGGTGTCCCCGGATGTAAAGCTGCCGGTATATTCGGTCCAGCCTGCGACGGGCTTGGTGATCCCGGCGGTCAGCAGGCGCTGATAGGTTTCGAGCGTGCTTTTGAAGGCAGGGTTTTCGGCAATCGTCGGGTTGCCGCTTCCGTCGAAATACCAGGTGCCTGCCGACTGCATCATGATGCGGAACAGGTCCGAGGCATTGGGATCGATCGGAAGCAGGATCTTGCCGGTCTTTTCCTTTACGGCCTGGCCGATTTCAATCAGCTGATCCCAGGTGATGTTCTCGAGGTCTGCGGCGGTGTAGCCTGCTTCCTCGAGCGCGTCGGAGCGATAGAACAGCCCGGTCACGCCGGAGTCGAACGGCATGGAATAGGTCTGGCCATCGACCGTCGACACTTCCACCTTGTAGGGTGCAAAAGCAGAATAGTCGATCTTGTCGGTCAGTGGCTCGAAGGCGCCGGGGAACGACAGGAGGTATTTCTGCGCGCGATAATCTTCGACCAGAACGATATCCGGGAGGCCATCGGTAGAGCCCGAGGCAAGCTGGGCCTGCAGCTTCTGCTCCATGGCTGCCTTGTCGAATACCTGGATGTCGATCGTGGCGTCGGGGTGTTCGGCCTGATAGCGCGAGAACGCTTCTTCCATTGTCGCCCCATTGAAATTGGGGTCCCAACACCAGACCGTAAGCTGCTGGGCAGCTGCAGCCGAGACACTGAGCAAGCTGGCGCCAGTCATGACGATGGCAAAGGTGCGCGTCCACCGCGAAGTGATGCGGGTCATCATAGTTCCTCCCTTTTTGTTTGCTCTTCCTCTGAGCGATACCTAAGCTAATCGTCAGGTTGGTGCCGTCGCTCTCATTGGGTATGTGGATTTGGCGGAAAGTAAGATTAGTCGTACTTATTACGAGCCGCTTGCGGATGGCGTGGAGCGCCTGCCCACCGAATTGCAGCTCTTTCATGCCTCCCCCCTCGTCATGCGCGCCCCCCATTGGCACGCTCAGGTGGAAGTGAATTTCATCATCAAGGGCTGGGCCCACTACAAGATGAGCGGTCACGAGGCGACCTTTTCAGCCGGCCACCTTGCCCTGTTCTGGGGCGGCCAGCCGCATTGGCTCGACGATGCTTCAGAAGACTTGGTCTATGCAGGGGGGCACCTACCGCTGGTGCACTTTTTTCGCCTGCGCCTACCTGCCGACGTGCAGGCGCGGCTGATGCAGGGCGCAACACTGGTGACCCAGGCCACCGACGAGTCCGACCCGATCAGTTTCGCGCGCTGGAACCTCTATGCTCGGTCGGGTGATCCGATGAAGGCAAGCCTTGCGGTGGATGAGTTGCTCCTTCGTATCGAGCGCATCCGCTTCTCGCCTTATAGCTTGCTGCCCGACAGTAAGCCGGTGGCCGATGCCGGCGGGCTCGATCACCACGCTTCACCCATTGTGGTGCGCATCTGCGAATATATCGCCGACAATTTCCGGGAGGATATCGATTCAGTCGATATCGCGGTGGCCGCCGATATTCACCCAAAGTACGCCATGACCGTCTTCAAGAAATCGACCGGCATGACGCTCAATGACTACATCAACCTCATGCGCCTGTCTTACGCCCAGGCCATGTTGATGCGTGAGGAGACTAGCGTTCTCACCATAGCGATGGAAAGCGGCTTTGGCTCGCTAAGTGCCTTCAACAAGTCATTCCGCAAGGTTGCGGGGATGTCCCCCAGCGATTTTCGGCGTGACGTCCGTTGCCGGCCGGCCGTGCAGCCCCAAACCGGAACGGGCAGTGTTCCACCCGCCGGCTGATTGGGCGAGGCGGTAACAAGCCGGCGCCCGTTGACACGGGCGCCCGCAGGCGTGTCAGACGCGGCTCTGGCCGAGAAACACCATGGTCAGCAGCACAGCTGCACCCAGAACCCACAGGCTCGCAGCCAACAGGCTGAAAACGCCGATGAAATCGAGTTCCTTGTCATTTGCGTTGGCCATCGTCGTCTCCCATTGCTGATGTCAATCAAGGCATCACCTAGCAGGCGATGGAGCGGGGTGCAATTTGCGTGAGGTGTAGGGCGACAATTTCCCTCAGCACTATGGATTAGACCTGCTTGGGCGCTTCCAGGCCATGCTTGTTCAACTCCTGGAGGAAGCCGTCCCGAATGTCGTCGCGATCGAGGGCGTAAACGACATTGGCTGTGAGAAAACCGATCTTGGAGCCGCAGTCGAAACTCTGACCGCGATATTTGACGCCTGTGAATCGCTGCTGCGTCATGAGCGTCTGCATGGCGTCGGTCAGCTGAATTTCGCCGCCTGCGCCGCGCGGCTGGTCGGCAAGTAGCGAAAAGATTTCAGGCTGCAGAATATAGCGTCCGGAAATGATGAGGTTGGACGGTGCTTCCTCGCGCTTGGGCTTTTCCACCATGCCGGTTAGGCTGAAGCCACTGTCGGGGCCGTCACCCCGTGCAACCACGCCATATGAGGAAACCTCTTTTTCGGGCACTTCCTCCACGGCGATGACATTGCCGGCGGTTTCCTCGTAAGCTTCCATCATCTGTTTGAGTACGCCCGGCTCGCCCTTGAACAGCATGTCGGGCAGGAGCAGCGCGAACGGATTGTCTCCCACGATGTCTCGGGCGCACCATACCGCATGGCCGAGGCCCAAGGGTTCCTGCTGCCGAGTGAAGCTGGTACGTCCTGCCGAGGGAAGGTCGCGGCGCAATTCCTTGAGAGCTGCAGTCTTGCCGCGCTCTTCCAGAGTTGTTTCCAATTCGAACTGGCGGTCGAAGTGATCTTCGATGACGCCCTTGTTGCGGCCGGTGACGAAGACGAAATGCTCAATGCCGGCCTCGCGCGCCTCATCGACGGCATACTGGATCAGTGGCCGATCCACCACTGTCAGCATTTCCTTGGGCATGGCCTTGGTGGCCGGCAGGAACCGGGTGCCAAGACCCGCAACAGGAAAAACGGCGGTGCGGACGCGTCTGGACATTCGTGCTCTCAATTGTTGGGCTGGGGAGGGCGGATCGGTCAGCGAAAACGGCAAAACCCTACAGCAGGTTTGCGGTCCATGAGACTTCGTATCCCGCAGGATACGCGCCTCAGCTTTGTTCTCCGGCGCTCGCGTTGAGCCACCGGGATGACAACGGTGCTCATCGTAAAGCCAGTTCCGGTGGTCACGCCGACTACCGTTTATACATCAGGCTCGGGGCGCTGTCGCGCTATGCAGAAAAACCTCGTTTGCGTGGTTAATGGCTCCAGCGCAGAAGTGCCGAAACATGGTGAACCGTTCCTTAAGCACTGCCGGGTTAGGTGTGGTCACAGGAACGGAGCAGCGTGATGATCGGGTACCAGGCCTTTGCGGACCTCTCGCAGTCCAGCGACAGCAATGAGCGTGGTCATGCCGCCCATCTGGCTGCCATCACCTATCTCGATCACCGCGGATCACTGGAGGAACACGCCGCCCTTTACGCCGGCCTGATCGGATTTCTTGACGATCCCTCGGTAAAGGTTCGGGCGGCTCTCGCTTATGGTTTGCTGCATTCTGCCGAAGCGCCGAGACCAATAATCCTGTCGCTGCTGCAGGACAGTCCGATCATTTCCCGGGCGGTCCTCCAATATTCTCCGCTTCTGGTTGATGCCGACCTGATGCCCATAGTTCGCAAGGGCGATATCGACGCGCTTCTGGCCATTGTCCAGCGGGCCAAGATCAGCACGCGTGTCGCCTCGGCCATTATCGGACGCAACGACGGCGATCTGACCTTGCGCGTGCTGAGCCGGCACGATGTGCCGCTCGGTCCGGAGTGTCTCACTCAGCTTGCAAGCGAAAAGGGTACGGATGCCAGCCTGCGGGGCGCTCTCCTGTCACGCCCAGACCTGCCAGCGCCAGCTCGTCTGATCTTGGTACGCAGCGCAGCCGCTAGTTTGCGCGAGTGCCGTATGGTCAAGGGCGCTGTGGCTCCCGAACGGCTTGAGCGCCTGCTACGCGACGGCACCGACCAAGCCTTGTCCACCATCGGCGAAGCCGCCAGTAGCGACCGGGGCTTTGTTGAAACATTGGTGGATACCGATCAGCTCAACACACGACTTCTGTTGCATGCCATGGTCAGCGGGCATGTGATGTTCTTTTCAGCGTGTCTCGGCGCACTCGCAAGGGTCAGCAGCGACAAGGTGTTCTCCCTGCTCGAGAACGGCAGCAAGGCCGCGCTAAATGCCTTGTTCATACGCTGCGGAATCGAACCCTCGATTGCCCGGCTCTTTGTGCGCATGGTTGTTCATGCTCGAACCGCAGACCTTTCCGATGACCTGGCGGCGCGGCATTACGTCGTGACAGCGCTCACCGAAGAATTACTGGCAGAGTTCGATGGCGCTATCCCCTCAGAACTCGAGGAAATCTTCGCCTATCTGAGCGAGCAGAATGTGGCTCTGGCTCGGCAGGCGGCAAGAGGCGTGATGCTGGCATTTGTCGAACGGCGAGACGCACGCCTGCATTTGCCGGCAGCCTGATCAGGTCCGACTAGAAGCGGAATTGCTCGGTCAGCACACGCTCCTCAAGGCTCGTGCCCGGATCAAACATCAGGGTCACGCGGCGGCTGCGATCCTCGCGGACAGTAACTTCCTGCACGTTTTGAAACTCCACATTGTCCGCCACCGCGCTGACCGGCCGCTTTTCGGCTTCTCTGGTGATGAACTTGACCACCGCCCGATTAGATAGGATCGCTCCGCGCCAACGGCGCGGCCTAAAGGGTGAAATTGGCGTCAGTGCGAGAAGCGGCGCTTCGATCGGCAGGATCGGGCCGTGTGCTGAAAGATTATACGCAGTGGACCCGGCTGGGGTGGAGAGCAGGGCGCCGTCGCAGATAAGCTCGTCCAGCCGAACTTCACCGTCCACAAGGATTTGCAACTTCGCTGCCTGATAGGTGGATCGGAAAAGCGAAACTTCGTTGATGGCCAAGGCCGACTTGGTCTCGCCGGATGCTTC
The DNA here is from genome assembly GCF_000969445.1 of Devosia chinhatensis. Classification (NCBI taxonomy): domain Bacteria; kingdom Pseudomonadati; phylum Pseudomonadota; class Alphaproteobacteria; order Hyphomicrobiales; family Devosiaceae; genus Devosia; species Devosia chinhatensis. Next base: position 937,693 of record NZ_JZEY01000054.1, read on the forward strand.
CACAACCGTCATCGCGAGCGGATAGATATGGGTGCGCTGCGCAGCTGCAAGGCGTTCGCCGAGGCTGTCCTCGCTGAATTCGTTCATCATGAAACCGACTGAGCCGAAATTCATGCCGTAGGTCGGGATGTCGCTGCCCATAACCCGATGCAGGGTCTGCAACATGAGGCCATCGCCGCCTAACGCAACAACGATATCGGCTGCCTCGATGGCGTAGTCGCCATAGCGGCCACGCAGGCGGGCGGCCGCTGCACTGGCGGCTGGCGTGTTGTTGGTGACAAAGCACATTTTCGGTTCTGCCACGGCGCCACCCCCATTATCGCTGCGCCTGACTATCACGCCCGTCTTGTGGCCGTCCATCTGCCGTATCCGGCTGCATGCTCACTTGTCGCGATTGTCTATCGACCGCCACGCGGCGGTAAAACGTTCGACATTCTCGCTATATGAGCGGACTGGTCGCACATAGCCGAATTGCTCGCCATCTTGCACGGCAGCATCTGCGTCCAGGAGACTGGACCGGGGCGCACGACGCTTCTTCACCACCCAGAAGCCGATAAAGAGCAATATCGCCGCAACAATTGCGGCGATAGAGATGTTCGTCCATGTCCAAAAATCGTTGCCCATGAGCTACATGGGTACCGGAGCTCTTGAAAAGAGCAATATGCAATCATCGTTAGTCTTAATCGACGTCGTAAAGACGCAATTCTGCAGTTTGCTTCTTGAGGCCGGGACACGGCTCAAGCTGCAGCTCGGTAGTCAGCAAGATCGCAAAGTTTTCGCAACAATTGAAAATCTGTGGCGGTTACGCTGGGCTGGTCCCGCAGTCTACTTATGGCTCCGGCAAGACCGGCAAAGCCAACGGATGCCGCCGCTCCCTTTAGGGTGTGCAGAATATGACGAAGCTCCTCGTCGCGTCCGTCTCGGCCAGCGTCCTCTGCGGCATCGAGCATGCCTGGCAAATCGTGCAGGAATTGCGCGAGCAGATCGGCGAACACATCTGCTCCCAACTCGCTCACCAGCATGTCCTGATAGGTTCGGTCGACAAGCTCATCATGACGTTCGGGTTCTGACCCTGGCTTAGCCAATTCCACATCCACCGTGATCAGGCTGGATGCTGCGAACGCGTTCGCTAGCTTTTCCCTGGTAAGAGGCTTAGCCAGGAAATCGTCCATTCCTGCCTCTAGGCAGGCTTGTCGATCAGTCTCAAACGCATTGGCTGTCAATCCGATGATCCGGCCGGCGTACTGGTTCGCCCGTAAGCGACGCGTGGCTTCAAGCCCGTCCATGACGGGCATCTGCATATCCATGAGAATTAAGTCCGGAGAGCAGATGGCGACCTTTTCGAGAGCAATGAGACCGTTGCCGGCAAAATCGATGTCGAGACCGAATCTCCGGACGAGCCCTCCGGCGACCTGCTGATTGACGGCGTTGTCCTCCACAATGAGAATTCGGCCTGACAATTTTGGAGTGGTCGTACGACCAGCTGCCGGTTCAGTCTCCAAATCAATCGGGACGATTGGGCCCGCAGGAATGTTGATCCAGAAGCGGCTGCCTTTGCCGGGGGTGCTTTCAACGCCGATTGTGCCGCCCATGGCTTCGATCAACCGCTTGCAGATCGCCAGGCCTAGCCCTGTACCGCCATGAATGCGTGTGTTGGAACTATCCACTTGGCTGAAGTCGCGGAACAGCAATTCCCTTGAACCGGCGCTGATGCCGATGCCGGTATCGACAACGTCGACAAAAAGCCTGTCACCGTTGATCTCGCCGTGAACGCGAACGCTGCCGGAAGATGTGAACTTGATCGCATTGCCGACAAGGTTGATCAGAACCTGACGTAGACGGCCGCTGTCGATGGTGACGTTCACCTCCGGTAGCGCAATGGACAGCTCGAGCCCTGTAAGCCGCGCCCTGGGTCCGAGTATCGCATCTAGAGCGATCTGCAGCTGCGGCAGGTCATAGGGCGCAAGGTCGATTGTCGCCGCTCCCGCTTCAAGTTTCGAATAGTCGAGGACGTCGGTGATGACATCGAGCAGCACATCGCCCGACCGCCGGATCGTGCCGAGGGCCTGGCGCTGCTCATCGGACAAGGGTGTGTCGCACAGGATTTCAGTCATGCCGATAATGCCATTGAGAGGCGTGCGGATTTCATGGCTCATCGTTGCCAGGAAGGCGGACTTGGCGTGATTGGCCGCTTCGGCCTTCTCGGCGATGCGGGCATTGCGGTCGCTCATCGCCATCAATTCGCGGCCCGTGCGCGAGATATGGATGAGTTGAAGTGCCAAAAGCAGCACCATGGCAATGAGCACACCTGCCAGTAGAAAAACCGCCAGGCCCAGATTGCTATAAGTCCGCTCCGCAGCAGCCCTTTCTTCTACCCGCAGCGCATTGAGGGCGGCATTGACCGCCACTATAAGATCGCCAGTAGACACGCGAACATCGCGCGAGAGCACTGATACAGCCTCGGACCGGCCTTTTATGGCGATCTCCAACTGTTCCACCGCCTTGGCGACCTTGCCGGCTTTAGAACCGACATCCGACGTGCCGAAGGTGATTGCGTAATGTCCGGATCCGATCAGCGCCACGCGGCTATACAGTAGGTCGAGGCGCAGTGCGATCTCGGCGTCATCGCCTGATTGTAGCGCCTCTACCAGCCGTGATGCCTCTCGGTCGGTTTGATAGGCCGCCCAGAGTGCATCCTCCCGGGCACTCTGGACGGCACTGGCCTGGCTTTCGCTCAAGGCGGCGAACATCGAGACAATCGTGACCACCAGCACGACGCCAACGACGCTTAGGGCAATGATCCCGAAGCCGACTCTTCGGGACACCTGTCGTCTCGCCTTGATGATTACGCCTGGCATCTCACTCGACCGTAATCGACTTCACCTGCCATACAGAGCGCCCGAAATAGACCTCGTTGTAGAGATCCGGGTTCGCGTCGAATGGGTAGATTACGAAGAGCGGCCCTTTTTCCCGCACCGACATGGTTTCACCATCCAGCCGAGAGGCAAGGATCACGTCGTTGTCTTTGAGATCATCCATAGGGATGACGGCCGAATAATCGTTCAAGGCAGTGACGGTCACCTGTTCGCCTTGTGCGCCAACTGCTTCAAGAATGGCGGAAAGGATGGGGCCGGAAAAGGTCCGCTCGCCATCGTACCACGGTGTTTTAGTCGTGGTTTCCCGGGAGGGCAGGGCGTCGAGCATAGCCATGTCGAACTCGGCGGCGCCGTCGGCATTGCTCTGGGCGAGCGTCCCCATGACGGTGAGAACCACTGGCCCGGCGGGCTTGGCCATTTCCCCGGCCTGCACGCTGCCCATAATGAGAACGGGCAAAGCAAGGGCTGCAATCATCCTGAACATTCTGGTTGCTCCTCTACGCGGCGACATGGACGCCGTTGTGATTGATGATGGCTTGGACCCGAGGCCAGGCGCGATCGAATGCCGCTACGCAGGCTGGATCGAAGTGTGATCCCGAGCCGCGCAAGATTTCGTTGTGCGCATCTATGGGAGCCCAGGCATTTTTGTAGGGCCGCGCGGTGCACAGTGCGTCGAACACGTCTGCTATAGCAGTGATCCGGGCCGATAGCGGGATGTCAGCGCCCCGGAGGCCCCGCGGATAACCCGTGCCGTCCCAGCGCTCGTGGTGGCTACCTGCAATCTCGGCTGCGGTTTGAACCAGATCGATTGGGCTGCCGTCGAGGATGGCTTTGCCGATCGTCACATGGCTGCGCATGATCTGCAGCTCGTCGGGGTCGAGCTGCCCTGGCTTGTTGAGGATGGCGTCGGGGACGCCGATTTTGCCGACATCGTGAAGGGGGGCGGCCAGCCAGATATTTCGTATGTCCTTTGGCTCCAGTCCGATTTCCACTGCGATCAGGCGTGCAATTTCTGCCACTCGGCCAACGTGGTCGCCGGTCTCTCCGTCACGATACTCTATGGCCCGGGCCAGACGTCCGATCACCTCTTCTTCCCGGTCAAGCAAATACTGTGTCGCCGCCTGAACCTCGCGCTCCAGCCATTTGGCGCGGTCGGCAAGATCGTTCTGCGCGCGGCGCAGGGCGAGAAGGTTGCCCACGCGCGCCCGCAATTCTACCGGATTGACAGGCTTGGTCAGAAAGTCGGTCGCGCCGGCAGCAACAGCTTCCAGGCGCAAAGACTGATCGAGGTCGGCGGTGACCATGATGACCGGGATCGAGGCGGTGTCCGCATTAGCCCGCAGCATTTGTGTGAAGGCCACACCGTTGATATCGGGCATCTGATAGTCCGCGACGACCAGATCCGCGCCGCTCGCTTTCAGCTCCCCAAGCGCCTCTCGTGGATTTACAAAGCCTTTGGCTTCGCAGCCGGGCAGAGCTGCAATCAAGCGCGTGAGTATCGCTAGGCTGGTTGAATTGTCTTCGACGATGACAACGCGCATGACAGGCTCCTGCCTGTTTTGTTCCGTGTTGGGATAAATAATCCACCGCGCAAAGTCTGGCGAGCTACGTCTGCAAGCTCCGTTAAGGCCGAGTTATCAGGGTAAGTTATGTTGCTAGAAATTGTGCATGACGTCATCGAGATCGCGTGAGAACAGCCGCCGATAGATGGGCTTGACGGCAGCGCCTTCTGCAGCGGCGCGAGCGCCCAATTTGCCTTGTACGATATCGGGATGGTCAAAAGTCAGCACGGGGAGCATTGCCAGTCTATCGCGCGTACGCTGGACGATGCGGGCGGTGATTTCGACCGGCATGGCACTGTCAATTATTGCCGTTGAGAGTTCGCACACGGCGCTGCTGTTGGCGATGACCTTTGCGAGAGCCTTGGCGCTCTGCTCGATCCAGTCTGACAAGACTGGCTCCAGCGTATCATAGCGCCATTTCATGGGATCGCCTGCCGGCAATCGCATTTCAGCGTCGCTCAGTCGATTTTCCAAGGCATAAAGGGAAGCGATGAGGTGGACGAACTGGTTTTGTCCATGCTCGTCCGTGACCAGCATGGAACCCAGATTGGCTGAATTGCCGGTAGGCCCCTGCCAAAGTCGTCCCTCTGCGACGAGGCCAGCTCCGACAAAAGTGCCGACAAACAGATAGGCCAGGTTCTGCGGTCGAGGCGAGGGGTATGCGATCAGCTCGCTCCAGCAGCCTGCGCTGCCATCGTTGAGCCTTTGCACCTCCAAGCCAGTCTCTTTCTCGATCGCGGCGGCGACATCGATCTCGCTCCAGCCGCGGGCAACGGCAAGATCGGCGCCCAGCAGGTCGACATTGCGGCCCATGCTCGATGGCATGGCCAGGCCGATTCCCACGATCCGCTCTTTCTCGTCGGGCGGGACGATCTGGATCAAGAGCTTGATGAGTGACGAAACCTCGTCGAGAATTTCCTCAGCGATTGGAAAGGAATAGTCCCGGCGATGTTCACCTAATATGTCGCCGGTGAGGTTGCGCAATACCAGTGTGTAGTGGCGCCAACTGATTTCGCACCCGATGGCATAAGCGCCATTGGGGTTGAGCAGGATAGGTGTTGCGGGCTTGCCCCGCTGGCCACGCAGCACCTTGCCTTTGACGATAAGCTTGCTGGCTTCGAGGGCCGCGAGAATACGTGACACACTCTGGGGGCCGAGCCCGGTGATGCGCGCCAGCTGCGCGCCTGAGGCGCCAACATTCAGCGCCGCTGCCATGAGTACGGCGCGCGCATTGTTTTCTCGTAGTCCCTCGGACGCGAAACGCCTTGCCCCGGCAGCGAAAAAGTCGACGTCAGTCATGCGCGGCGCCAGGCGAGCACGGCCTGGGTCCGCGAGCAGACATCAAGCTTTCGCAGGATTTCACCCACGTGGTAGTCGCAGGCGCGCTTGCTGATGCCCATAATCGTGGCGATGTCGCCATTAGACTTTCCTCGTTCCATCCATTGCAGAATGGTCTGTTGCGTCTCGCTCAGGTCGTTGGTGCCTGGCGTTTTGCTGGCGCTGAAGCCGATCACCCGAAGCGATATTGCTGTGCCGATGAGCCGCTGTGCCGCCAACTGGCTCTCCTGCGGCACGGCGGTGCGCGAATAGGTAGCAAAGACTGCCAGGCCGTCGGTTCCAGAGATGACGGGTGTGTACGCGGCACCCACCGCGCCGAAGCTGGCAAGCGCTTTTGTCAGCAAGGGAAAGTTTGGATGGTTCTGAAACCTTTCCGATGGAAAAATCGTCCCCTCTTGGTGGCTCCGGATATGGGTCAGGACAGGATTGTTCGCATAAAGGCCATGCTGAACGAATGCCGAAAGCACCGCTGGGGGGATCGTGCCAAACAATGGCAGGAACGGCGTTCCGTCATCGACGGGCACCTCTGCTGCAAAGAGGTACATATCCATGCCGAGAGCGGTTGTTGCCCGCTCGACAGCCAGTTCCAGCGATAACTGATCCTGCGCCGCGTTTATGGCACCAAGCTGGGGCACAATGACCGAGAACTGTGAAGACAGCGTCATGGCATTGGACATGCGAATCACCCGCGTAGCAGCCAAGCAATAGTCTGGCGCGCACAATATATACCAGCCTGGAATTTAACAACTGATTGACCGCGCAGGCGCAAGTAGCAGCGTTCCGCATCATTGTCAGGTCGTCCAGGGCAGGGTGCTTTCGCCTTACCCCCCGCAAGGCGTCGGCATTCTGCTCCTGGACTTTGACGTTAAATCAATGACCGTGTTCGTGCGGAGTGCCAGATGGACACCAATTCCACCCAGACGATGTCGAGCCGGCTCGAATTCATCGGTCTTGACGAATCGCAGCGTTCTGCACTGGCCGGTGTGGAGGACATCATCGGCGCGCATTTGCCCGGTGCGCTCGGTGGGTTCTACAAAAAGCTGGTTACCGTGCCCGTCCTTGCGAACTTCTTTTCGGGATCGGCGCAAATGGATCGCGCCCAGTCCAGCCAGGTCAACCACTGGAAAGCGATCGCCACAGGCAAGTTCGACGAAAATTATGTGCAGTCGAGCCGCCGCATCGGCTTGCGCCATGCCCAGATCGGGCTCGAACCGCGCTGGTATATTGGCGGCTATGGCGTGATCGTCGAGGCGCTGATCAAGGGCGTGGTTGCAGACTATATGGCCCTGCATGCACCCAAGCCCAAGAAGGGCTTGTTCGGGGGCAAAACGCCCAAGCCGCATGCCGACGACACTATCGAGCACCTATCTGAAATCCTTTCGGCAATGATGAAGTCTGTTCTGGTGGACATCGACATGGCTGTCAGCGTGTACTTCGAACAGACCCTTGCAGCGTCCCAGGCGCGCGACCGCGAAACGGCAGACAAGATCGCATGGGCCGCCGAACTGACAGGTTCGGTATTGCAGAGCCTCGCCAGTGGCGACCTGACCGAACAGATCGACGCCGAATTCGAAGGCGGCTTTGCCAAGATAAAGGATGACACAAACGCCCTTGTCGATCGCCTGCGCGACATCATGCGTCAGCTGCGCGACACATCCGGGTTGTTGCGTACGGCAACAGGCGAAATCCTGGCCGGAGCGAACGATCTGTCCGACCGGACCACACGCCAGGCCGCCACGATCGAAGAAACCACGGCCAGCATGGAACGGCTGGCACGCATGGTGTCCGATAATGCTGCGCTGGCAGAACAAACATCGGGCAAGGCCAAAACCGCCGCCGCTACGGCCGAGGCGGGCGGCGAGGTCATGTCCCGCGTCACCGAAGCCATGGTGCGCATCACCTCTTCGTCCAACAAGATTTCCAACATCATCGGCATCATCGACGACATTGCCTTTCAGACCAACCTGCTGGCGTTGAACGCCTCGGTCGAGGCCGCCCGTGCTGGCGAGGCCGGGAAGGGCTTTGCCGTTGTCGCCATCGAAGTGCGGCGCCTGGCCCAGTCCGCTGCCACAGCCTCCGGTGAGGTCAAGGCGCTGGTTGAAACGAGCGTGTCGGAAGTGATGGCCGGGGAATCACTGGTGAACAACGCCTCGGCAAAGCTGGCCGAATTGCTCAATGTGGTCCGCGAAAGCACCAACGCCATGTCGGCCATATCGATCGCCAGTCGCGACCAGGCCAACTCGATCCATGAGATTTCCGATGCTATGGTGCAGATGGACGAGATGACTCAGCACAACGCAGCGCTGGTGGAAGAGACCAATGCCGCCATCGAGCAGACAGAGGCTCAGGCCCGTCAACTTGATGAGATCGTCGATCAGTTCCGTCTCGAAGATGTGCCCGACCGCTCCGTGGTCAAGGCCCGGCCAAAAGCAGTCGCATCGTCTGCTGGTGCGCCCAAGCTGGCCAAGGTGGTTGGCGGTGACTGGAGCGAGTTCTGAGTGGATTGTGTTTGGCGGGTGCGCCCGCCATAGTCCTCAAGGCAAAATTGCATTCGCAACGACCAAACCTCAGAGAACCGGGCTTCACGTTTGGGCCTTGGATCAGTTTGGGCAATCGCGAGTTGTGGTGCCGGCAGCAGGGTTCGAACCCGCGACCCCCTGATTACAAATCAGGTGCTCTACCAACTGAGCTATACCGGCATTGGCTAGGCGTTTAGCACCGGTGGGAGCCGAGCGGCAACAGGGATTGCACGACGGACGCGCCTGAAGCGACAAAAAGCGTGGAAATTTTTATTCTGCCTGGATGCGTCCTCACGCACTGCCGATTGCCTGATGGCGTCGGCTTTGGACCCCTTTCACAAGCACGGCGAGTTTGCCGCACAAATTTGCCCAATCGGTCTGTAACCCCAGCATTTCCAGCACTTTCCGGCTTGAAGGGCAGGGGGCGGCGGCTTTACTTAGGCCCTCATAAGGCCGGCGCGTTGGCACCGGCAGTGACGAGGCCTGATTGCCGTGACCCAGACCCGCCTGACCCATCTGCAGGCTCTTGAAGCCGAAAGCATCGATATCCTGCGCGAAGTGGCTGCCAGCTTTGAGCGGCCGGTGATGATGTATTCGATCGGCAAGGACTCCAGCGTTCTGCTGCATCTGGCGCGCAAGGCCTTTTATCCGAGCAAGATTCCCTTTCCGCTTCTGCATGTCGACACCACCTTCAAGTTCCGCGAGATGATCGCTTTTCGCGAACGGACTGCCGAGGAATATGGCTTCGACCTCATTCGCCACACCAATCAGGACGGCGTTCGGGACGGGATCAATCCATTTGATCACGGATCGTCCCGCTATACCGACATTATGAAGACCGCTGCCCTGCGCCAGGCGCTTACGGCAGGCCGATATGATGCGGCAATCGGTGGAGCGCGGCGGGATGAAGAGAAAAGCCGCGCCAAGGAGCGCGTTTTCTCCCATCGCAATGCCAGCCATGCATGGGACCCCAAGAACCAAAGACCCGAGCTTTGGCACACGTTCAATACGCGCCTGAACCCTGGCGAGAGCATGCGGGTGTTCCCGATCTCGAATTGGACCGAGCTCGACGTCTGGACCTACATCTATTCGGAAAACATCCCCATCGTGCCGCTTTATTTCGCCAAGCCACGGCCCGTCGTCGAGCGGTCTGGCACACTGATCATGGTCGATGACGAGCGTCTGCCGCTTCTGCCCGGCGAAACGCCGCGCGAGGAGATCGTACGGTTCCGCACCCTTGGGTGCTACCCGCTTACAGGCGCCATTCGCTCGACAGCGTCCGACCTGCCATCGATCATCATGGAAATGCAGGCCAGCCGGACGTCCGAACGCGAAGGGCGCCTGATCGACAGTGACTCCGTCGGGTCGATGGAGAAGAAGAAGCAGGAAGGGTATTTCTGAGCATGAGCGTCGCCATCGCCACCGCAAATACCGACCTCGATCTTTGGCTTGCCCAGCAGACGGAGAAATCGCTTCTGCGTTTTCTAACCTGCGGCTCGGTCGATGACGGCAAATCAACCCTGATCGGCCGCCTACTATACGACAGCCAGCTTATTCTGGACGACCAATTGGCGAGCCTGAAGAAGGAAAGCCATAATCGCAGCGTCGGCGACGAAGGCATCGATTTCTCCCTGTTGGTCGATGGTCTCGTTGCCGAGCGCGAGCAGGGCATCACTATCGATGTCGCCTATCGCTTCTTTTCGACCGACAAGCGCAAGTTCATCGTCGCCGATACCCCGGGTCATGAACAATATACCCGCAATATGGCGACCGGCGCATCCAACGCCGATCTGGCTCTGGTGCTGATTGATGCGCGCAAGGGCGTGCTGACCCAGACCCGACGTCATTCCTTCATTCTGTCTCTGATCGGGGTGAAGCATGTCGTGCTCGTCATCAACAAGATTGACCTCGTCGACTACGACAAGACGGTTTTCGATACGATCGTGGCAGAATATAGGGCCTTTGCCGAGCCTCTTGGCTTCAAGACCCTGGCCGCAATACCGGTGTCGGCCCTGCGCGGTGACAACATCCTTGCGCCCAGCGCGCGGACACCTTGGTATGATGGCGCGGCCCTCGTGCCATATCTCGAAACCATCGAGGTTGCCGAGGATCACTCGGAGCGACAGTTCCGTTTTCCCGTGCAATGGGTCAATCGGCCCAATCTCGACTTCCGTGGCTTCTCGGGCACCATCGCATCCGGCGCGGTCAAAGTCGGTGACGACATCCTGATTGCCTCTTCACGCAAGCCTGCTGTGGTAAAACAGATCGTCACCATGGACGGCGATCTTCCAGGGGCCATTGCCGGACAAGCGGTGACATTGGTTCTCGACAGGGAAGTGGATATTTCACGGGGAGACTTGCTCTCCCATCCTGGCCAGACACCGGAGTTTTCCAACCAGTTCCAGGCGCGGCTAATCTGGATGAACGACGAACCGGCTTTCCCGGGCCGCTCCTACCTGCTCAAGATTGGCGCGCAATTGGTGCCGGCCACGATCACCGATCTCAAATATCGCACCAATGTGAACACGCTCGAACAGAGCGCGGCGACAAAGATCGATCTCAACGAGGTCGCCACGGTTGCCCTGGCGACGGACAAGCCGATCGCCTTCGACCCCTACGCCGCCAATCCGTTGACGGGCGGCTTCATTATGATCGACCGTTTGACCAATGCGACATTGGCCGCCGGCACAATTGAATATGGTCTTCGCCGGGCGCAGAACCTGACCTATCAGAGCTTCGACGTGAACCGCGACGTGCGGGCTCGCCAGAAGGGGCAGACACCAGGCATCGTCTGGTTCACGGGGCTTTCCGGTTCGGGCAAGTCCTCCATCGCCAACCTTCTGGAAAAACGGCTTACGGCCGAAGGGCGCCACGCCTATATCCTTGATGGCGACAACGTTCGCCACGGGCTGAACAAAGACCTCGGCTTTACCGAAGCAGCGCGCGTCGAGAACATTCGTCGCGTGGCGGAAGTGGCGCGGCTGATGGCTGATGCCGGTCTGATCGTGCTCGTGTCATTCATCTCCCCATTCGAAAAGGAACGCCGACTGGCCCGTGAGATTGCCGGGGATATCGACTTTACTGAAGTTTACGTCGATACGCCGCTTGCAGTGTGCGAAGCGCGTGATCCGAAGGGTCTCTATCGCAAGGCCAGGGCAGGAGAGATCAAGAATTTTACCGGCATCGATTCTCCCTTCGAGGTGCCGGGCAATCCAGAACTGGTTCTACATGGCGCCGACCGCGAGCCTGCCGAATTGGCCGATCAACTGCGCGACTGGCTAAAGCTCTAGTTTGTCGCACGTTGCGCCGAGGCGAGCCCCGCAAAGGCGTTTTGGTCAATATCGTTGAGCGTCTTCATCATCAGGCCGCGGAAGATGGGCTCTTTCTCGTCGAGATGACCCATGATGCGGGGCATGCCGTTGATCTTGCAAACCAGCGACGAGGTCAGCGCGCTTTCGATCTCCGGCAGCATCAGGGCAAGCGCGCGAGCGCCTGGGCCGACGATGAGGACATGGCTGGGATCAAACATGGCCAGCATACGGGACAGGCCATAACCGATGGCTCGTCCCGCCAGGTTGAAACCATGCGTCACCGTCCGGTCACCGATTTCGGCGCGCTGGATCAGCGATTCATATTGCTGAGACGGCACAGCAGGGGCTGGGGCTGCCGTTTCCGGCACAGAGAAGGACGTTCGCAACACGCCATAATCGGCAGCATAGGCCTCGATGCAACCACGCATGCCGCAGCGGCAAAGCGCTCCGTTTGGAATGTGGTTCATGTGACCAAACTCCGTAGCGCCATCGTCCCCGCGCCCCATGATTTGGCCATGCAGGCTCAGGCCCATGGCCACGGTCGAGCCTACGAAGACGGTGGCGACACTGGCCTCAAGCAACGTCGGATCAAGCCATCGAGCGCCCTCGGCAAGGAGGCGGCCACGCTTGTATAGCGTGACGGGCAGCGCCCATTCTTCGGCCAGGCTATCAGCGAAGTTCTGGCCTGCCAGCGCTGCGATCGGCGACCACTTCAACCCACTACCGTCGCGGTCGAGAATGCCCTGCACCGAAATGGCGATGCGTCGCAAGACGCTTGTCGCTCCCGGGGTGCGGGAAAGCAGGAAGTGTAGCTTTTCGCCCAGCACGCTCTGCGCACTACGATCGCGGAAGGTATGAGGCGAAATTTCGCTTTCGACGCGATCAACCAAGACACCGGCATAATCGACCAGTGACAGCCGCAGCTTGTTCACGTCCAGCTCGATCAGAACGACAAAGGCTGCGTTACGACGAAACCCCACCATCGTGGCCGGCCGACCGCGGCTCCGCAAGTCGTTGCGCTCGCTGCCGACAAGGTCTTCAACAAGGCCTTGGGCAATGAGGTCCTGCATGATCGCTGTCACGCTGGCGTGGCTGAGCCCTGTGTTGCTGGCCAGGGCCGTACGCGATTGCGGCCCCGAGGCGCGCAACGCGCTCAGCAGCAGGCCCCGGTTCTGGCGCCGGACGCTGTCACTATCGCCGACCGAACGCGTCAAGCTCTACTCCATCACCCTCGTGATTTACCTCAACATCGCTTCCAACCAAATCGCAACATCTGATTTAATTCGGGCTCCGAAATTGATGTTGACACGTCATTCGGGGGCGTGCGAGATCTTTTTTCGAGCAATAAAATAATGCTCAGGGCGCAAGTGGAGGGTGCCCTCCTGGAGGAATATCCGCCAGCTTGCAATTCGGGTGGCAATGCTGCCCACGGGAGGACAGATATGAATAAGTTTGCAGCGGTCCTGCTTGCCTCGACCGTGTTGTTCGGTTCGGCGATCGCTCAGGATCAGATCACTGTCGGCGTCAGCTGGAACAACTTTCAGGAAGAACGCTGGAAGACCGACGAAGGCGCCATCAAGGCAGCCCTAGAAGCTGCCGGCGCGCAATACATCTCTGCCGACGCTCAGTCGTCTGCGTCCAAGCAACTCACCGACATCGAAAGTCTGATCAGCCAGGGTGCCGACGCCATCATCGTCCTGGCGCAGGATAGCGACGCCATCGAGCCGGCTGTAGCTGCGGCCGTTGCCGAGGGTATTCCGGTGGTCGGCTATGACCGCCTGATCGAAAATCCGGACGCCTTCTACCTTACCTTCGACAACAAGGAGGTGGGGCGCATGCAGGCACGCGGCGTATTCGAAGTGCAGCCTGAGGGCAATTACGTCTTCATCAAAGGCAATTCGGCCGATCCCAATGCCGATTTCCTCTTCGAAGGCCAGATGGAAGTCCTGCAGGAGGCCATCGATTCCGGCGCTATTGTTAATGTCGGCGAAGCCTATACCGACAACTGGAATCCCGAAGTTGCCCAAGGCAATATGGAACAATTCCTTACAGCCAACGACAACAATGTTGATGCCGTGGTGGCCTCGAACGACGGCACAGCAGGCGGCGCGATCGCTGCACTGACGGCCCAGGGCCTGGCTGGTTCTGTTCCCGTTTCGGGCCAGGATGGCGACCATGCCGCACTAAATCGCATTGCGCTTGGCACGCAGACTGTTTCGGTCTGGAAAGACGCTCGCGAGCTTGGCAAGAAGGCCGCTGAAATCGCCCTTGAACTCGCCGGCGGCACCGCGCTGGATGGCGTGACCGACGCCGTCAAGTTCTCCGATGGTCCCAACGGCGTGGAAATGAATGCCGTGCTGCTGCCGCCCGTGCCGATCACCCAGGACAATCTCAACGTCGTCATCGATGCCGGCTGGGTGTCCAAGGATGTCGTCTGCCAAGGCGTGACCGCAGGCTCGGTCGCCGCCTGTAACTGAGGCTGAATCCAGATAGACTGAAGCAGGGTGCCGCGGCGTTTCGCGCTGCGGCACTTCTGTAATCGGCCAACGTTCCTCCATTGGCGGAGCGTCGTTTCCACGGGAGAATTTGATGGCAGAGCAGCACGCCATGACGACCCCAGCGCATCCCAGCAGCTTCGCGCAGGGTCCCCTGCAGCGTTTCCTCACCGCCACCGAAGTCGACACTCGCCTGCTCGGCATGATCGGCGCCCTGGCCATCATCTGGGTTGGCTTCAATATCTTCTCCGGTGGCTTGTTTCTGACGCCGCGCAATCTGTGGAACCTGTCGGTCCAGACGGCGTCCGTCGCCGTTATGGTGACCGGCATGGTGCTCGTAATTGTCACGCGCAACATCGACCTCTCAGTCGGTTCAATCCTGGGCCTGGTGGGCATGGTGATGGGCGTCATGCAGACGCAGATCCTTCCGGTGCAGCTGGGTCTCGGTCTTGGCCATCCGCTGATCTGGGTGCTTTCGCTGGGCATAGGCATCGCTGTGGGTGTCGGCATCGGGGCCCTTCAGGGATCGATCATCGCCTACCTCAAGGTTCCGGCCTTCATCGTGACTCTCGGCGGGTATCTGGTCTGGCGCGGTGCCGCCTGGTGGGTCACTGCTGGTCGGACAGTTGCCCCGATGGACTCGACCTTTCAGCTCATGGGTGGTGGGCCGTTTGGCTCGATCGGCGCCCTCTGGAGCTGGGTCGTCGCCGTCATTGCCTGCGCCGCTATCGTCATCGGTCTTTATTTTGGCCGCCGCCAACGCCGCCGGTTCAATTTTCCGCAACGCCCCGTCTGGGCGGAGGTCGCGCTCGCAGTGATCGGTTGCGGCGCCACAGTCGGCGCAGTCGCTGTCGCCAATGCTTATCCTTGGCCAACCCGGATCGCGGAGAACTTCGCCAATGCCAATGGCATGACGGTGCCCGAAAACGGGCTTTTTGTCTCCCACGGTATTGCCATTCCGGTTTTGATCGCGGTTGGCGTCGGCGTCGCAATGACCTTTCTCACCACGCGCACCCGCTTCGGCCGCTATGTCTACGCCATGGGCGGCAATCCGGAAGCCGCCGAGCTGGCCGGCATCAACACGCGCTGGGTGACCGTCAAGATTTTCATGCTGATGGGTGGTCTCTGCGCCATCGCAGCGGCCATCTCCACAGCACGTCTCAATGCGGCAACCAACGCCTTGGGCACGCTGGACGAGCTGTATGTGATTGCGGCAGCTGTGATCGGCGGCACTTCGCTGGCCGGCGGCGTCGGTACAGTGGCCGGCGCATTGCTGGGCGCTTTGGTGATGCAGTCGCTGCAATCGGGCATGGTGCTCATGGGTATAGACAGCCCTCTGCAATCGATCGTCGTCGGTATCGTTCTCGTCTTCGCGGTATGGCTCGACACGCTGTATCGCCGGAACAAGCATTAGGAGTTCCGATCATGCTGGACACTACTACTCCACTGGTCGAGATGACCGATATCTCGATCTCCTTCGGAGGAATCCGGGCCGTCGATCACGCCTCGATCAGCCTGCATCGCGGCGAGGTCGTGGGGCTGCTCGGCCATAATGGGGCCGGCAAGTCGACGCTGATCAAGATTCTCTCTGGTGCATATCGACGGGATACAGGCGACATTCGCATCAACGGCGAGGCGGCAACGATCAATAACCCGCGTGACGCCAAGGCCTACGGGATCGAAACGATCTACCAGCAGCTTGCTGTCGCCGATAATGTCGATGCCGCCGCCAACCTGTTTCTGGGCCGCGAAATGGTGACCGCGCTGGGCACACTCGACGATGCTGCGATGGAGTCTAAGGCGCGTGAAGTCATGGGAAGACTTAACCCGAACTTCCGCCGCTTCAAGGAACCGGTAAAGGCGCTGTCCGGGGGTCAGCGACAATCGGTGGCTATCGCGCGCGCCATCCTGTTCAACGCCCGCATCCTGATCATGGACGAGCCAACCGCGGCGCTGGGTCCGCAGGAAACGGCCCAGGTTGGCGAGCTCATCAAGCAGCTTAAGGCCGACGGCATCGGCATCTTCCTGATCAGCCATGATATCCACGATGTCTTCGATCTTGCCGACCGCGTCGTTGTGATGAAAAACGGCCAGGTCGTCGGGCAGGCAAGGACCACCGATGTCACCAAGGATGAAGTACTTGGCATGATTATCATGGGTAAGGTGCCCCCCGGTGCCACGGCGGGGCCTGGAGCGATTTCGAGCTGATTGACGTTCTCATGCTGCGTTCAGCGATCGTCTGCTCGCAGGGAGGGAAACGATATGATGGGTGGGGTAGGCGCCAAGGCAATTGACCGGCTAATGCCCCGCCACGCCCCGGCCTACTTTGGCTTGGCCTTGGGCGTTGCCATCTTCCTGCTCTCGCTCTGGATCGTGCCGAAACATGCGATCGGCCTTGGCGCCAACACACTCTTCATCACCTTCCTCGCGCTTACAGCAATAAAGCTGCCGCGCTTAAGCGCGCCCTATCTTAAGCAGCACGCACGCGAGGAAGATACGCCAGCACCGGGCATATTTCTCATCGTCCTGATCGTTGTGATTGCCTCCGTTATCTCACTGGCGCTTGCATTAGGCTCTGGAGACACTCCTGACGCAGTAGAGGTAACCCTTGGGGTCGCGTCGGTCTTGCTGGGCTGGTTCACGGTTCAGGCCCTCGGGGCGCTGCATTATGCCTATGAGTATTACCAAGTGTCCGACAAGGGCGAAGGCTCCGTCGAAGGCGGTTTGGACTTTCCAGGAGCTGAGGAACCGGATGGCGTCGCGTTCTTGTACTTTTCGTACACGATTGGCACGTCAGTGGCGACCTCCGATACCAAGATCACGTCAAATGACATGCGCCGCAGGGTAACGTTTCATCTGGTCTTTTCCCATCTATACAACACCATCATCCTGGCCGCCGCGGTCAATGTCATGTTAAGCTTGGGAGGCGGCGGCTAGAGGTTGCGGGATTCGGGTGGTGCGTGGCATCTTGCTGAAAAATCAGAAGGATGCCCTCCATGAAAACTCGCGCCGCTGTCGCTTTCGAAGCCGGCAAACCCTTGCAGGTCGTGGAGGTTGATCTCGAGGGCCCCAAGGCGGGTGAAGTTGTGATCGAGATCAAGGCCACGGGCATTTGCCACACCGACGATTTCACCTTGAGCGGCGCCGATCCTGAGGGGCTTTTTCCCTCCATTCTCGGTCATGAAGGCGCGGGCGTGGTCGTTGATGTTGGCCCAGGCGTCACCTCGCTCAAAAAAGGCGACCATGTAATTCCGCTCTACACGCCGGAGTGCCGCGAGTGCTATTCGTGCCGCTCGGGCAAGACAAACCTCTGCACCGCCATTCGCGCCACCCAGGGCCAAGGGCTCATGCCGGATGGCACGACGCGCTTCTCCTTCGAAGGTAAGCCCATCTTTCACTATATGGGCTGTTCCACATTCGCCAATCACACGGTCATGCCCGAAATCGCTGTGGCCAAGATCGATCCCGCAGCAGCGTTCGACAAGGTCTGCTATGTCGGCTGTGGCGTCACCACGGGTATTGGCGCCGTGATCAATACCGCAAAGGCGGAGATTGGCTCGACGGCCGTTGTGTTCGGCCTTGGCGGCATTGGCCTCAACGTCATCCAGGGCCTCCGGCTGGCCGGTGCGGACATGATCGTCGGTGTGGATCTCAACAATGCCAAGAAGGAGTGGGGCGAGCGCTTCGGCATGACCCATTTCGTCAATCCAACGGAGATCGAAGGCGATATAGTCCCTCACATCGTCAATATGACCAAGCGTAGGGGCGATCTGATCGGTGGCGCTGATTACACCTTTGACTGCACCGGTAACACCAAGGTTATGCGTCAAGCGCTCGAATGTGCCCACCGTGGCTGGGGCAAGTCGGTGGTGATCGGCGTAGCCGGGGCAGGGCAGGAAATCTCAACCCGCCCGTTCCAGCTCGTCACTGGCCGCACCTGGATGGGTACGGCGTTTGGCGGTGCCAAGGGGCGCACCGATGTGCCCAAGATCGTCGACTGGTACCTCGATGGCAAGATCGAGATCGATCCGATGATCACGCACACACTGCGCCTGGAGGACATCAACAAGGGCTTTGACATGATGCATTCGGGCGAAAGCATTCGCTCGGTCGTCGTATACTAGAAGCAATGTGGAACTGGCTCCGGCCCTCTCCAGTGAAGGAAGGGCCGGGGAGGTAGGTCTGGCATCAGTGTTTTCGGGGCTGGAATTGGCTTAGACCGCAAGTGAATGCCTTGTGGTACTAGACCCCAAATAAGTGTCGAACCGCGCCGCAATGGCGCGTACGAAGGGACGACCGCGTTCGGTGATAACGAAGCTGCCGTCTTGCATCGTCGTCACGCCATCTTGATCCGTCATGGCAATGGCTTCCGCTTCGCGCAGCAGAGCCCGGCCCGCAGCGCCGTATCCCGCGACGTCTCTTGCCGTCAGTCGGAATGTGCACAACAGCGTCTCGATTGCATGGCGTCGGAGTTTATCGGAGGACGAAAGGGCGAACCCTTTTGCAATGGCGACGCCTGACGCAAGAACGGCTTTGCTATAGTCTCCGCTTCCGGAGATGTTCTGAACATAGCCTTGGGGTAGGGAGCCGATCGAAGAGGCGCCCAGTCCAATCAGCGCGTCTGCGGCATCATCGGTATAGCCCTGAAAGTTGCGGCGCAGCCTGCCGTTGCGCGCTGCTTCGGCGAGGCTATCGGACGGCTTTGCAAAATGATCGAACCCTATGGGGGTGAGCCCACCTGCCTTCAATTGTTGGGCTGCCATCTGCGATTGCACCAGCCTTTCATGGCGATCGGGCAGCGCGCTGTCAGGAATCATCTTCTGGTGCGGCTTCATCCAGGGCACGTGGGCATAGCCGAACAGGGCTATCCGGTCCGGGTCCAGGCCCAGTCCGGCGTCTATGGTTCGGGCAAGTCTTGTCTCAGACTGGAAAGGCAGCCCATAGAGCAGGTCGAGATTGATCGAGCGCACCCCACGCCGTCGCATGGCCTCCACCACGGCGTAGGTCTGTTCCAAAGTCTGCTGGCGATTGATGGCGCGCTGCACTTGTGGGTCGAAATCCTGTACGCCCAGACTGGCTCGCGTCAGCCCAAATTGGGCCATGGCGTCGTAGCGCCCACCATCGAGATCGTTAGGGTCGATTTCGATGCTGATTTCCGCGTCCGTTGCGATCTTGAATGATGCGGTAAGCTTCGTCTTCAGCGCCAGGAGGTCGACCGGAGTCAGCAGCGTTGGCGATCCGCCGCCCAGATGGATAGCGGTGACCTGACCGCGACCGCCGAGCTGGCGCGAGACCCAGTCTATCTCGAGGTGAAGAGCTTTTAGATATTCCGCGACCGGCTCGTATCGCAGCGTATGTTTTGTGTTGCAGCCGCAGAACCAGCACAGCCGATCGCAATAGGGCACGTGCAGATAAAGTGAAATGCTGGCGTCAGCCGGCAGATGCGACAGCCAGCGCGCGTAGGTCTTGGCATTGATGCCTGCATGAAAATGCGGAGCAGTCGGGTAGCTGGTGTATCGCGGCACAGGATAAGAATAGCGCTCGATGAGGTCGTCAGTTGACTCGGTCATGGCCAGGCTCTGGAATAATTGTGGCCTTCATAGCAGCTTGCCGACCGGACGCTTTGGCATAGATCAAACGGAAGGAGTGAGCCCACTTCGCGCATGCCTTTTGACCGGAAGCGACGCACGCCCTTCGGCCCCGCGCGTGACGCTTTTGCCAAAATGAGGTATCGGCACATCGCTGTCACTTTCCGCTTCTGTGCGCGAGGCGCTTGCGAGGGAATACAATTGTCCATGCCTGAACCGCACATCTACGTCGACGCTGATGCCTGCCCCGTCAAGGACGAGGCATTGCGTGTCGCCGAGCGGCTGGGTCTGGTTATCACCTATGTCAGCAATGGCGGCATAAGGCCGTCTCGCGACCCCATGGTGCGGGTCGTCGTTGTTCCCTCTGGTGCGGACGCGGCCGACAACTGGATCGTCGAACATGCCCAGGCAAACGACATCGTCCTGACCGCAGATATTCCTTTGGCGAGCCGGGTTATCGACAAGGGATGCCATGTGCTTGGCTTTACCGGAAAGCCCTTTACTTCGGCGTCCATCGGCATGGCGCTCGCCATGCGCAATCTTAAGCAGCATCTGCGGGAGACAGGGGAGATCAAGGGTTATAATCCGGGCTTTCGGCCTGCCGACCGATCCGCGTTTCTCGGTGCCCTCGACACACTGGGGCGTAAGGCTAAGATGTTGGCGGCAAGTCTTCGTTAAGCTTTCGCGAGTGGATTATTAACCATAATCGCAAATTGTTGGCACCACGTCAGTTAGTTTTCGTGGTGTCGCGGTGCGGTGGTTCTCTACTTTTGTTGCGTCAATCCTTGTTGCCGCAAGTCTGGCCGGTTGCGCCCGTCCCGTGAGTGAAACGCGGCCGACATTTACCGGTGCCTCATCGACATACGACGAAACCATTACCGGTAGCGTTCGCCAGGCAGCTTTGAGGATTTGGCCACAAAGCATGCCCGGTCGTATCGGCGGGCAAGCCAACCTCAGCGGACGAACGTTGGAAATTGCCTCCGCGGCCGATATCATGCTGCGACCGGGTGAGGTGATCCTCACATTCGATGACGGACCGCGTGAAGGAAAGACGTCCGCAATCCTGGACACCTTGGACAAACACGGCGTCAAGGCCACGTTCCTGATGCTGGGCTCGGCGGCAAAGGCAAATCCACAGCTCGCGCGTTCCGTAGCTGACCGCGGCCACACAATCGGCAGCCACACCTATAACCATGTCGATCTCACGACGCTGACACGGCAGCAGGCCATGGACGAGATCGTACGGGGCGAAATTGCGGTGTCCGATGCACTGGCGGGAGCAGGGCAGGGTCTGTCCCCCTTCTTCCGCTTTCCCTACCTTTCGCAGACCAGCTATCTGCGCACGTCGCTGTCGCAAAGCGACATGGTTGTTCTCGACGTCGATATCGACAGCAAGGATTACTACAAGGATCCTGCTTGGGTCGTAGCAGAGCGAACCCTTGCGCAGCTGGAGCAGCGCGGCAGCGGCATCATTCTCTTCCACGATATCCACCAACGCACCGTCGACCTCTTGCCTGCCTTCCTCGATGAGCTGGCAGCGGGGGGCTATAAGGTGGTGCGCCTTGTTCCAGGCAAAAGCGGCATATTCGGCCGCAGCATGATCACGGCGCAGGCGCCGTCTCCTGCTGCCGGGTTTTAGCGAATCGAGCGGACTGCGCGCTGGAGAAGCTCGTTTACCCAGGATTGGGCATGCGCCATCGCAAATGCGTCGCCGTATTTTCCGTTCGAGCGACGGACAAAACGACCATTTGCCTTTACTTCATAGCCCTCAAGCATACGTTCGGCGAGACGCATGCCCTCACGCACGATCCGGCGTTCATAAAGCGGTTGCCCTGTGTCTGGTACGCGCATGACGGCCTCGCAATGGTTAGCAAATTGCTAACGCATTGTGTCGCCGAGGTCCAAATGCGATTGCGATAATGGTTTATTCGGACCGGGTCTGCGTCCACTCATCATGCCAATCGACAAAGCGACGAACGCCCTCTGCAACGGGCGTTCGCGGCAAAAATCCCGTCAGGGCTTCAAGCAGCCGCGCATCCGCAAACGTGTCCACCATTTCCCCAGGCTGGATGGGCAGCATGGTCTTGCGGGCGGTGAGGCCTGTGGCCGCCTCGATTGCTTCGATGAAGTCTAGCAGCCCCACCGACCCGCCTCCGGCAATGTTGACGACCCGCCAAGGGGCAACGGGCGACAAAGAATCAACGACTCCCGGCACCGCCACGGGATGGCCGCGCTGAGGGACGGCCCCCATCAGGGCGACGATGCTTGTGACCAGATCGTCGATATAGGTGAAGTCGCGCTTCATCCTGCCTTCGCCGTATACCTCTATGGCCTCGCCCCTGCGCATGGACGAGACGAATTTGAACAGAGCCATGTCTGGCCGGCCCCACGGGCCAAAGACCGTAAAGAACCGGAAATTGGTCGTGGGGATGTCGAAGAGGTGGGAGTAGGAATGGCTCAGCGCTTCGCCGGCCTTCTTGGTGGCGGCATAGATCGAGACCGGAAAATCGGTACGATCCGTTTCCGCAAAAGGCAGGCTTTCATTGGCCCCATAGACCGAGGACGTTGAAGCGAGCAGCACGTGGCTCGGCTTGAGGGCGCGACACACTTCAAGCAAATTGAACGTGCCTACGACATTGGTACTGATATAGGAGGCCGGATTTTCGAGGCTGTACCTAACCCCTGCCTGCGCAGCAAGGTGAACGATGACGTCCGGCTCGAAGCCGAACACCACGCGTTCCAGAGCCGCCCTATCCTCCAGCATTGCCTCGACGAACGAAAAACGTGGTTCATCATGGAGCAGCGCGAGGCGCGCACGTTTCAACTTTACATCGTAGTAGGGGGTAACGCCATCATAGCCGAGAACCTCATGGCCCTCGGCTACCAACCGCCTGGAAAGGTGCGACCCGATAAAGCCCGCGGCGCCGGTGACAAAGACTTTCATGCGGGCCCTTCTGCCTCATCGGCGCATTTATTCGGTGGTCGCCTCGACATCGACCTTCCCGATAAGGCTAGCGGGGTCTTCCTCGGCCTGCATCAGGTCAAGCATGCTCAATCCCGGATCGTCCTTGGCAAGAATGCCAATCTGCAAGGATTTCGTCTTTCCGCTGACAAAGCTGTTCACCACTTCACCCAGCTGCGCAGCATTGGCGACACCAGCCATCATGGAAATGACCGTACCTTGAGCGATGCCGGCCATGATGGGGCGCATGGCTTCCGGATCTTGGCCGACCTCGCCGGAGGCGACGGTGAGGATAATGTCAGAAAGTCCGGCGTCATTGATATTGAGGTCGAGCGACTTAAGCGCCAGCCCCATGCCTGCCGCCAAGGCAAGGTTTGAGTTGAGCGAGAAGAGGTCCTCGCTGGCATTTGCAATCAGTCCGGAAATGGCGACGGTGCCCAGATCGACGCCGCTGATGGAGACTTCCTCGAAGTCGATGGTGTTGCTTGGCTCATCCCACGCCCCGGCTATGCGGAACGCCGCATCGATTTCGGTCAGGCCCATGGCGCGCAATTGAACGATTGTTTCGTCTTCGCTGTCCTCTGGAAGCGTCGTCTTTATCCCTTCGGCCGACATATCCATTCGCGTGGGAATGCCGTTGACGTAATTGGCAAGCGTCAGATCGAAAGCCGCGATACTCGCGGCGATGCGCGCTGCGTCGTCTTCAGGATCCGGAATGTCCATCTCAAATCCGCTGAACGCGAAACCTTCCATGGCAGGGATCATCAGACGGCTATTTTCTTCCAACCACGCGTCATCGATGGCCTCGGGGGCGTTCTCGAGGAGCGAGATGACAGCCGACATATCCATTGGCTTGAACGTTGCAGCGTCGAGCGACATCTCGCCGTCACCCTCCACCTGGATGTTCAGACCCCGCATTGTAACCGAGGGGTAGATACCCGGCGACATGCCGCCCATCGTCATGCCGGCGATCTCGAACGTCATCGGTCGCCCATCCTCGTCACCCGTACAGGACAGTCCCTCGACCACGATGTCCGACGTTTCGAAAGCGGTCAGGAAATCGGCGTAGACCCGCATGAACTGACCAGTCAGATCAGCATCCGTCTCCCCTGGCTCATCTTCCAGAGCGCGGGCCATAGCTAGGAGATCCATTGGGGAGGTCATGAGCGGACGCGCTCTAAACTCGGCGCCACTGACCGCGCCTATCTCGCATGCGATGTCATCCGCTCGGATTGCCCCGCCTTCAAGAGACAGGTCGGTGTAGAGAGTCTGAAATTCGCTGCTGATCGTCGGGGTAAGCCCATAAAAGCCCAGCATAGCGGCAATGTTGAATTGAGAAGCCGACATAGCGCCAAATTCGGAGCTGGCCTCATCGGTCGCAAGGCTGACGCCGCCCAAGCTGACCGACCCGGCAATTCCGGCCGTGACATCCTCCAGAACCAGATCGGAAAAAGTCAGCTCAGCAACATATTCTTCCTCACCGCGAACGGAGCGGATGCTCACGTGGATTTCTGGAACGAGAATGCTGTCCGCAGTCAGTGTTGCCAGCCCATCGGCATGCTCGGTGATTTCGCCGCTCAGAATTTCAGTGAGAACGGCGTCGGAAAGGGAGGACTGTTCCGTTTCGATTGTGGGAATGGAGACGGTGTAGGAAATGTCCGCCGCAGCCGTTTCCGCTGGGCCGGCTTTGGTCTTGTCCTTGGCACTCACCTGCTGGGCGGGTAGTGCCACACTCACAAGGCAGACACAGGCAAAAACCTGCAAACGATTTGGGGTCCGGATCATGGGTGCCTCCTCTTAGGCCTTGGTCTGGAATTTCACGCAGATCTTTGAAGGTGGATTAGGGAAGGGGGCTGCCAGAATGCAGCGCGATCTAGAAGGCTGCGGTCAGGACTTCGACCTGACGCAGGGGACCGGGCTTTACCTCGAGATCACGATTGTAGACCTGGTCACCCATCTTAGCCAGGACAAGGTACTCGCCTTCCGCCAGAACAGTGGACGGGAAAGCACTGCGCTCTGTGAACACCGTCGTGCCATCGGCAGTCTTGATGGTCCACTCCACGTCGGCGATGGCTTCGCCGCCCTCCTCGGACACGAGCTTCAGGGCGACTTCGCTGGCATGGTGGTAGAGTGTGGCGTCGGTTAGCTGGCCGGCTTCGACCCGCAGATCCGCGCGTACAACGGCGTTGATCGAGCCGAAATGCGATACGATGTGATACGTCCCCGCATTGAGCGTCACGATCTCATTCGCCGATACATTCTCGGCGATCAGCGACCGGTTGGCTTCGCTGCCCTCGGTGAAGATATCGAAGCTCAGCATGGCAGGCGAGATGGGGACTTCGCCGGTCACCTCCGAATTAAGGCGCAACGCGCCGGCATCAAGGATGACATCCTTGCGGTTTTGCCCGGGTACCACCGATAGCGGCTCACTGAGCTGAGCGCGTCCGTAGGAGACATGCAGCACATATTCACCTGGCCTCAACTCGATATTCGCCGGACCAGTCTCGGCCTTGGTGACGAGGGCCATTTCGCCCTCTGGAGTTGGTTCGCTTTCAAACACCCGCCAGATCAGGCCATCCTGGATCGGCGCTCCGCCTTCTGTAATCACAGCGGAGAGCGTCACGGGCTGCGGAATATCAGCGAAAGCGGAGATGGCCTCGGTCGCAGCTGTCGAAGCGGCTGGCGTTCCTGCATCCTGCGGGGTAGCGCTGCGATCGGGACGCGGTCTCGGCAGGGGCGGAATGTCCGCTTCTTCCTGGGCATAGACAGCGTGGCTCGGGATTATCGAAGTAAAGCCGGCCGTGAAGGCAATGAGCAGGGCGAGAAGAAGGGCCGAACGCATAAGGTCTCCCAGGCGTGCATGGCGTTTGATGCGGCGCACTATGCGCATGCGATAATCCGCGATTGCGGAGAAGCTGTGTCACACTCGCGGCCCGATGAAAACCAGGCAAGACCCCTTCACGCCATTATTCCATTCGCCCTTGGTCCCGGCCGTGTCCGAAGGTATGTAGGCGCAGAGTTAGGAGTGACCAATGCCCGCCAATGATGCCCTGCGCGACCACCTGCTGACCCGCCGTTCGACCGGAATTGGATTTCTTCGAGATCCAGGACCATCTTCTCAGGAACTGGAAACGCTGCTCACAATAGCGACACGGGTTCCGGACCACGGCAAACTCGCGCCTTGGCGACTAATCATCTACGCAGGCGAGGCGCGGGCGCAGGCCGGGGAGAGGTTGGCGGACATCGTTGCACGGCGCAACCCAGCGGACGAGGCGAGCATTGAGATTGAGCGGCACCGGTTCTTGCCGGCGCCCTTGACGATCGGCGTCTTGTCCGTCCCGCAGGCCCACCCGAAGGTTCCTGAACTCGAACAGGTTCTCTCGGCTGGCAATGTGGCATTCAATCTCCTGCATGGGGCGGCAGCACTCGGGTTCGGCGCGTCTTGGGTCACGCGCTGGTATGCTTTCGACGAGGAAGCGGCCCGTGCTTTGGGCGCTCAGGATGGCGAGCGATTTGTCGGCTTTGTCCACATTGGGACGCCGACAGCGGCGATGGAAGACCGTCCGCGGCCGATCCTCGGCGACATCGTGCGATACTGGCAAGGATAGCTTGTAGTTAATCAAGTGTTAACGGCCCGAGCTGATACAATGAGGCTTGTGATTCTCCGTGGAATGCCGCCATGGGCGTACAGCCGGTTTCCATCCCCCAGCGACTTGCTCAGGCGCTGCAAAATGCCGGCAGCAAGAGTGGCGTGGATTTCGGCTACCTGCTGCAAACCGCTCAGCGGGAAAGTGGGCTCAATCCGGCGGCACGCGCCTCCACATCCAGCGCAGTCGGGCTGTTCCAGTTTTTGGAGAGCACTTGGCTCCAAGTGATGAAGCAGCAGGGGCCGCGTCTCGGTTATCAGTCGTACGCCGACCAGATATCTGTCACCGCTTCGGGAGATTACGTTGTCTCGGATCCGTCTCGCCGTGCGGAGATCTTGAAGTTGCGAGAGGATCCGCAAGTCGCAGCCGACCTTGCGGCAGCATTTACGCGTTCGAACGGAGAATATCTCAAGTCAGCATTCGGACGCGTCCCCAGTCCCGGTGAATTGTACATCGCCCATTTTCTGGGTGCGCAGGGCGCCGAGAAAATGTTTACGGCGGGGCTGCAGAATCCTGACCAGATCGCGGTCAATCTTTTCCCCCGGCCCGCCGCCGCAAATCGATCTATCTTCTACGACCAGAATGGGCAGCCTCGCACCATCCGGCAGGTCTATCAGGTGCTTGTGGCCAAGCATGAAGGGGCGACCCGCGCGAGCTTCACTACTCAGCAGATGAATGGCCAGGACGTGACACCGCCTGTGGCGCAGGCCGAACCGCCGCTACCGTCGCGATTTTCCCCTGCAAACATGTCATTCACTGGCCTTTTCAAGACAGTGCCTGAGGAAGATGCGGCAGAGAGCGCGGCGGAAAGCGCCGCGTTTTTCACCCAGTTATACAGCCAGTAGTCACGAGTGCGGGAATGCCCGAACCATCTGTAGTGATCCGGCGTTTCTGGACAAAAGCCCGAAAAATAAGGGCGAAGAAGTGGAGGATCGATTGAACTTCATTTTGCGCTTTCGAGAGCTCGAAGTACCGGCTGTTCCGCGCTCATGGATTGTCACCCTGCTTGCATTGACGTGCTGGTTGCCGGTGCTCGCGATTCTGGGCTTTGCCAGCTTGGCAGGCGGAACGATCTGAGACGTCGTCGTCCACACCGATCTCACCGCTTGTTATTGGCTGCGAAGGCCCTAAAGTGATCTCTGCCGCTACTTGTGGCTGATATACGGCTTTTCGTTGAAAGGCGGAGCAGTGATAGCCGAACAAATCTTTGGGCTAGAAAAGCAGCTCGACCCTTTTTTTGCCAGGCTGCAATTGCGCGACACGCTCGGACTGGATGAGAAGCGCGCAATCATCCAGTCAGCTCGCGACCGCTTGCATTTTTCGTCCGGTGAAGATCTGGTCGTGGAGGGTGACCGGCCAATGCGGTGCGTTCTCGTCACGTCGGGATTTGCGTGTCGGTACCGACTCCTACCGAGCGGAGAGCGCCAGATCATGGCAATTCATCTCCCTGGGGATTTTGTCGACCTTCACAGCTTCCTACTCAAGGAAATGGACCATTCGGTGGGCGCCCTCACCGAATGTACGGCGGTTGGTTTTCCCCATGAGAGCTTGCTCCAGGTGACAGAGCGTTTTCCGCATCTGACGCGCATGCTGTGGCTGATGACTTTGATCGATGCCGCCGGTCACAGAGAATGGCTGATCGGGCTCGGCCTTTTGTCCGCGCCACAGCGAACGGCGCGTCTCTTCTGCGAAATCTACAAGCGGCTTGAAATTGTCGGCCTTGCCCGAGATCACGAGTTTCGCTTTCCGGTTACCCAAGTGGCAATGGGCGATGCACTCGGAATTTCTGCTGTGCATGTCAACCGGGTGGTGCAGGAGTTGCGACAACAGGATCTCATCACCTGGGAGCGAGGTACAGTTAGGATTCTGGATTGGTCCCGGCTCGTTGCGACCGGCCAGTTCAGCGATCGCTATCTGCACCTTGTCCGAGAGCCCCGCTAGGGCGCGCAGCCCTGCATTTCCGCTAAGGTTCGGGAAGATCAGCATAATATTCCGTAGAGCTTAACCTATGTGAGTGGGGGCCGCGAAGCGTCGCTCTAGAGTGGAAGCGGGGGTACCTCGCTTCTTATGTCTACAGCGTTTGCCGACTTGCGCCTCATTATCTGCGAAGACGAATTCCTGCTTGCCGTTGAACTGGCGGAGCATCTGCTCGCCTTGGGGGCAACCGTTGTAGCAAGTGCTGCAAGCCTGAAAGAACTCGGCGAGGTTCTGGACCAGCACTCTGATGTGAATGCCGCCATTCTTGACGTCGTTCTCGCCGATGGCGAGATCTACGACGTGGTGCCCACCCTCGAACAAATGGGTTTGGCGCTCCTGTTCTACAGTGCCCATCAGCCGAGCGATTGTCCCGTCGAGTTCGCTCACATTCCTTGGCGAGACAAGCTCGATCCGCCACACAAGATCGCTACGACCCTCCTTTCGGCGCTCGATGCGCGGAGGACTGACCATAATTAGTGAAAATACAACAAGCGGGCGCCGGACAGATCTGGTGGACCGCTTTATCCTTCGCATGTCTGCTTATGAGGCACTTGATAGTGGCGCCCGCGACGCACTCTATCGTGCGGTCAAAACTCTTGCGCCCGTGCCCGCCTGCGAGATGCAGCGTGAACATGGCGCAGAGCTGTGCATTTTGCTGACAGGATGGGTCTGTCACTTCAAACTTCTTGGAAATGGCAGAAGGCAAATTACGTCCGTGATCCTGCCGGGAGACCTGGTCGATTTCAGTTTCCTCACCAGCCGGACATCCAATCTGCAGTTCCGAACCACAACCACGAGTCAATTTGGGCACATTGGTGCGGCTCAATTTGCTGCAGCTGCCGAAGAATTTCCCGCGCTCATGAAGTCTGCCTTACGTGCCCTCGCGATAGAGACGGCCATCCGAGAAGAGCGCGTAATGAGCTTGGGCGTCCGAACGGCGATGGAGCGGTTGTCTCATTTTCTATGCGAGATATGGCGCCGTCTCGATGTCGTGGGTCTGGTCAATGCGGACCACAGCTTCGAATTGCCGATGACGCAATCGGACATAGGCGAGGCCCTTGGACTATCTACTGTGCATGTAAACCGTACCATCCAGGCCCTCAGACGGGATGGCGCAATTACCTTGCGCGGAGGCCGCGTCACCCTCCAGAACCCGGCGCGACTGATATCGCTTTCAGGCTTTGACCCAGCCTATCTTGGGATTGAAGCGGTAGGCCCGATCAACGCGCGTTAAGCGACACTGCGTTGTCTAGACCCGCACGTGTCGCATCATTAGGTGCGGAACCGACGCCCGCACACTGCATTGGCCCTCTGAAACAAGGAGACTCCAATGCCCGATCGGTTCACCATGCAGGATCCGCGCCACCAATATCCCGTCCCACCCTTTCCGAGGCAGGAACAGGAGCCGCCGGGCATCGCCGGCAAAATGAAGCCGACGCCAGATCATGGTGAGGAGAGCTATTCCGGCTATGGACGGCTTCTCGGCCGTAAGGCGCTGATAACGGGCGGCGATTCCGGTATCGGGCGTGCCGCTGCGATTGCTTTTGCGCGCGAAGGAGCGGACGTTGCCATAGGGTTTCTGCCCTCAGAACTCGACGATGCCAACGAGGTCGTCGGATATATCGAACGCGCCGGGACAAAGGCAGTCGCCTTACCTGGTGATGTCTCAGATGAGGAAACCTGTCAGCGCATGATCAAGGACGCCGTCGAACAGCTTGGTGGCCTCGACATTCTCGTCATCAATGCTGCCCGCCAGCAGGCGCGCAAGTCGGTCGACGATCTGAGCAGCGACGACTTCGACAAGACCATGAAGACCAATCTCTATGCCTTGCATTGGCTGACGCGAGCGGCTGTGCAGCATCTGCCGCCGGGTGCCTCGATCATTACAACGGCATCAATTCAGGCCTATGAGCCTTCGTCCCACCTGCTTGACTATGCCACAACCAAGGCTGGTATCGTCGCTTATACCAAGGCACTGGCCGAGCAACTGATCGAGAAGGGCATCCGCGTCAACGCCGTGGCCCCAGGGCCGTTCTGGACAGTGCTCCAACCCAGCGGCGGGCAGTTTCCGGAAAAGGTCGAGATATTCGGGCAGAATAGCGCCTTCGGTCGCCCTGGCCAGCCTGTCGAACTTGCTCCGATCTACGTGCTGCTCGCTTCTCAGGAAGGCAGCTACATAACCGGCGAAGTCTTTGGAGTGACAGGCGGCAAGGGCGTTGCCTGAAGTGCGACCGCGGGATGGAGTGAGCCATGACCAGCAGACCTGAAGATCCGCACCCTGACAACGAAGAGCATTACCGGGACCATCGCCGTCCCGGTGGTGCCGTCTCAAAGAAGACCGTTGTCGTCAACGACTATGCTCATGACGGCAAGGCAAAGCCCAAGCCTCGCAATGTTGAGAGCGAGGGGAATAGCTGAACGACGTTGACGTCCCCTGTCGTGAGTATTGTCCGGTCTCCAGACGCGGAGAGGCCAACACGTTGATTGGAAAAATCATGCGCAGCGAACGAGCGCCCATCGGCGGCACGGACAATGCGGGCCCAGCCATATTTGGCCGGATTTGGGATACCGGCGTGACGTCTCCTGAGGACATGGAGGTTTTTGCGCACTTGGCGTGGAAACGGGAGGCATATTCCGTCGGCCAAGCCCTTAACGCTGATTTTGACATCTGTTTTCTGACTGGCGGCTTGTCATTCCGCCAGAGGTGCACGCCATCGGGCGGCCGCCAACTTTTGTCGATCTTGTTGCCCGGAGACATGTGCTCCCACGCATTTCTGACCGGACGCCGACCGCTCGCAAATGCCGTTGCGGCAACGTCCTGTACAGTCGTCCGCCTATCGATCGAGGATGTTCTCCCGGTCTGGGAACAGCATCCAAACCTTCTCGCCGCCCTTCTGTTGAACTTCGCAGTCGACTGCGAGGCGGCGGAGGAACTGGTGGTGTCCATTGGTCGGCGAACGGCGCTTGAAAGAATGGCCTATTTTCTATGTGAGTTGGAATTTCGCTTCGATCGCATAGGCTTGAGCAGTAACTCGAGTTTTTCGCTGCCTCTCACTCAGGCCGACATGGGCGATTATCTTGCACTTTCCGCTGTTCACGTGAACCGAACGATGCAAACGCTTCGTCACAGCGGATTGGTGGAAAACAAGGGTGCCAACTATTGTCTGCTTCAGCCTGACAAGCTCCGGAAATTGTCAGGATTTTCCTCTGCTTACTTAGCGCACCACTAGACGGGTCGCCTCGGTGTTTGCACGCATCACATTACAAATGGTTTTCAGCATCCGCGCGTGCGGGTCGCTGGTGGCTTCCGTGGGCTGCCGATCGGCTTGTCTTTGCCGGGCATCTTCATTGACGGGTGACTCCCTAAAGAGTTGCTCCACATGCCTGAGGACGTTCGCTGGCTCGATGGGTTTGCAGAGATTTGGCTGCCTCTGAAAGCGTAGGGGCAACGCTGAGGCGCTAGAAGCGGATAGAAAGATAATTGGCGTCCGCTGCAGGGTAAGGTTATCCGCGAAGGAAAATACCGGAGCCCCATAGAGTTCCGTGTCGAGCAGAGCGGCGTCAACATGGCGCCGGCCAATCAGTTGAGACGCATAAAATGCAGTTGGCGCAGGTCCGATGACCGCACAGCCTGCCGCCCTCAATGCATCGCACAAAGCATTGCCGAAGGTCATGTCGTCCTCGACCACAAGAATACGCCTGCCCAACAATGTCATTTTGGTCGTTCCCCCGTCATTCCCTTGAAAACTCTGCAGGCATGAAAGGGATGCATCATCACGCCAATGGAGGCGAAAGAGGCCCGAACCTTTATCACGCACTATTTTGGCAACGAGTTTGGGGAGCCGGCAATTATGGGCGGGCAGTCCATCCGCGACCTTGTAACTGGTGTGCCCTATGTCTTCAGAACCTCAGACATCCCTTCGACGCGAATATCCTATGAAATTCGGTACTCAGATAACGGGGCAGGGCGTTCGCTTCCGGCTCTGGGCCCCGGACCAGCAGCAGATCAGGGTGTACCTGCACGATCTCTCCGAGGCCTTTGAAATGGCTGCGCGGCCGAGAGGCTGGCACGAAGTTACCGTGCCGAATGCCAAACCCGGAATGCTCTACACTTTCGCGCTCCCGAATGGTCAACACGTACCTGATCCGGCATCACGCTTTCTGCCGCAAGACGTTGAAGGGCCCAGCGAGATTATCGATCCTTTGGCCTTTGAGTGGAGTGATCGCGGCTGGGTGGGGCGCCCTTGGGAAGAGACAATCCTTTATGAATTGCACATCGGGACCTTCACTGAGGAAGGCACCTTTCGTGCGGCCATCGACAAGCTGGACCACCTCTGTGCGCTCGGGGTCAACACAATCGAGTTGATGCCAGTGGCGGACTTCAATGGCCGTTGGAATTGGGGCTATGATGGCGCCAGTCTCTTCGCTCCCGACGCCACCTATGGTCGACCCGAAGATATGAAAGCCTTTGTGGACGCCGCTCACAGCAAGGGATTGAGCGTTGTCTTGGATGTTATCTACAACCACTTCGGTCCCAAGGGGAACCACCTGGGGACCTATGCGCCGTTGACCAACAGCGACGTGCCCACGCCTTGGGGAGAGGCCGTCAACTTCGACGGTGACGAAGCCGGGATGATCCGGGACCTGATCATGGCCAATGCCCGCTATTGGCTGACGGAGTTTCATCTGGACGGCCTGCGGTTCGATGCGGTGCACGAAATTCATGACGACGGGCCAAGGCATATTCTGATGGAGCTCGCCGAACAGGCGCGCGCCGCCACCGATGGCCGTCATGTGCATTTGGTTCTGGAAAACTCGCTGAACCAGGTGAACTGGCTCAAGCGCAGGGAAACCGGAGCGCCCTGGCTCTACGACGCGCAATGGAGCGACGACATTCACCACGCCATCCATGCCGTTCTGACCAATGATCCAGGCTCCTATTATGAGGACTTCATCGGTCGGATCGATCTGGTCGGACGGTCACTGGCGGAGGGCGTCGGTTGGCAAGGCGAATTCATGCAGCACCAAGGCCACCACAAGGGTGAGCCCAGTGCATTTCTCCCGCCCACAGCTTTTGTCCATTTCATGCAGAATCACGACCAGGTCGGCAACAGGCCGTTCGGTCGCCGCGTCTCTCATCAGGTCTCGCGCGATGCGCTGCGCATGTGGAGCGCCATCGTGCTGCTGTCGCCGCAGATTCCCTTGCTGTTCATGGGCGAGGAATGGTCGGCAAGCACACCATTCCTGTTTTTCTCAGATGTCGGACAAGATCTTGCGGACGCGATCCGCACCAGCCGTCGAGAGGAACTGAAGAACTATCATGAAGCCGAGGAAGGTGAACTTCCCGACCCGATGAGCAAGGACAGCTTTTTGAGGTCCAAGCTGGATTGGAGCGAGACCGAACGAGGCGAGCATAGGGAAATGCTCGCACATTACCGTGCGCTTATCTCATCGAGAACCAAGGCCATTGTGCCACGCCTGCATGGGATGCAGGGCTTTTCGGGACAGTACATGATCCTCGACAATCGCGGGATTAAGGTGACGTGGCGTTTGGGAGACGGCTCCCGTTTGCAAATCCGCGCCAATCTCAGTGCTGAACTGCTTGCTTGTCCACCCAACGCGCTTGGGCAAACTGTCTGGATAGAAGGTGAGGTTGCGGGTGACTCGCTCGGGCCTTGGGCGATGGACGCTCACATCATTCAAGCCGAATGAGGTAAAAATCAGCAGAAACCGCGTCAGCCGGCCCTCGGGCCGGTTGTGTTTCGAACCACGAGATTGGTGTTGAGGACATATCGGACATCCCGGATCGCATGATTTTCAAGGATGTCGATCAAGAGCGTCAACGCAGTTTTTCCGGCTTCGACCGAGCGATTGGAGACCGTGGTGAGCGATGGGTAAGTGGCGGCCCCTAAAACGTCATCGCACCCGACGACCGAGAACTGACCTGGCACCGAAACCCCTTGATCGGCCAGTTCGGCAAGCATGCCCTGCGCTGTAAGATCGTCGAAGGCAATAGCAGCGCTTGCCCCGGTCGCCAGCACGCTGGCGGTAATTTTGCGACCGGACTCGAATGCTGCGAACTCGTTGGATATGACACTGACGTCAAGACCCAGGGCGCGAGCCGAACGCCGTACGGCATTGCGACGCTGCTTGTTGGACCAGGAGCCATGCGGCCCGCCGACATAAACGAGCTTCTTGTGCCCCAATTCCGCGAGGTGCTCCACCGCTTCCGCGACCCCCGTAGCGCTGTCGATCAGAACTCTGGGTATGCCCTCCACATCCCGGTTCACCAGAACCACCGGCCGGCGGCTGGCATGTTCGACGATCTGCGCGTCGCTCATGCGCGACGATACCAGCACCAGGCCTTCGACCTGGCCACCGAAACGGCCGATAAGCTTGTCCTCTTGCTGCGGACTTTCATCGGAATTGCCCAGGAAAACGCAATAATCGGACCGATCCGCTTCCGCCTGCGCCGCGCGGATAAGAGGCGGGAAGAACGGGTTGGCAACGTCGGGTACGATGAGCGCGATATTGCCGTGCCGGCCGGTGCTGAGTGCGCGAGCCGTATGGTTGGGGACGTAACCAAGCTGCTCTGCGGCCGCAAAAATCTTGCGCACCGTTTCTTCGCTCAGCATTTCCGGGCGTGTGAAGGCTCGAGACACACTGGACTTGGTAACGCCCGCAGCCTCGGCAACCTGGTTGATGGTGGGTCTGGCCCGTTTCGACGTCATTTCTATCCGTCTCTGGCTTCTCCCTTTTCTAATGCCACGACGCGCGAGCAAATCATAGCCGCTTGACGTGCAACCGGTTGCATCAGATACTTGCCACATTCGGGTTTGCACCCGGTGCCGACCCGAAAAACTGGAGGATATCCGTGTCGATTAAAGCTGCTTCGCCCGCACGTCCCGCTTTCGCCGCCGGGCAGATGGCCGTGCGCGTATTTCAGACCCGCGAGCAGATGGGGGCGGCGGCGGCCAACGACACTGCCGATGCCTTGCGAACGGCGCTGAGCTCGCAGGATCAAGTGCGTATGGTGTTCGCAGCCGCGCCCAGTCAGTCCGATGTTCTGGCGGCTCTATGCGTCGCGCCGGGCCTGGATTGGAGCCGTGTCGTCGCCTTCCATATGGATGAATATATTGGGCTCAATGCGAAGGCACCTGAACGCTTTGCCCACTGGCTGGATGAGCATCTCTTCCTGCGCTTGCCCTTTAAAGAGGTGCATCGAATCGTACCGGAGCCAGATGCAATAGCGGCGGCTTCGCGCTACGCAGCGCTTTTGTCGGAAGCACCCATTGATATCGTTTGCCTGGGTATCGGCGTAAATGGCCACATCGCATTTAATGACCCACCGGTCGCCGACTTTTCCGATCCGCTCGACGTGAAGGTGGTGACGCTGGACGATGCCTGTCGTCAGCAGCAGGTGGACGACGACTGCTTTGCCCGGTTCGAAGATGTGCCTGAACAGGCTATTACCTTGACCGTGCCTCGACTGTTGCGGGCAAATAAGCTCTTCTGCGTTGTGCCCGGTCGCCTCAAGCGCGACGCCGTGCGCGCTACGCTTCATGGGCCAATCAGCACCAGATGTCCGGCATCCATTTTGCGGGAACATGCGGACTGCACGCTTTATCTCGACCAGGAGTCCAATCCAGATGCCTGAGATCACTGATGCCGATGCGTTGTGCGCTGGCTACCTTTCCGACGTCACAGCACTGATGCAGTCCATTCTCGTCGAAGAGCGGGATGTGCTCGACCGTGCGGCTAGCCGCGTGGCCGATCAAGTTGCTGCCGATCGCCTCGTTCACGTCTATGGGCCTGGCGGTCATTCTAATCTTGCAGCGCAGGAAATCTTCTTCCGCGCTGGCGGTTTGATGCATGTCAGCGCCATTCTGGATGAAGGCACGCTTCTGTCCAACGGCGCTCTTCGCTCCATGGCTGTCGAGCGAACGCCTGGTTATGGCAAGATCGTCATCGACGACGAGCGGCTGGGCGAGGGCGACCTCCTGATCCTGACCAATGCCTATGGTATCAATGCAGCCCTGATCGACGCTGCACTCGCGGCACGTCAGCGGGGTGCATTCCTCATCGGGTTCAGCTCACATGGCCACGCAAACCAAAGTGCATCCAGCCATCCGGCGCGGCATCCGAGCAAGCAAAATCTGCACGATATCGTCGATATCGCCGTCGATACCAAGGTGCCGATTGGAGACGCGCTGGTCTCCGTGGAAGGTGTTGCCGAGAACATCGCTGCCGTGTCGACTTTTGCCAACGCCTTCGCGCTCAATTGCCTGGTGATCCGTACCGTGGCCAAGCTCGCTGAACGCGGTGTCGAGCCGCCGATCTGGCGCAGCGGCAACGCTCCGGGCGGCGATGAGGCCAACGGCAAGTTCCTTGCACGCTTCCGCGATCGCGTGCGCTGGCTATGACCCATTCGGGGCGGGTAATTGGCCGAGATCCAGCGAACGGCAAAGGGATCGCGGTCGAGTATCAGGATGGACATATCACTGCGGTTGAGCCGGTCAACGCGGGCCGGCACGAACCCTTTCTGTCTGCGGGTTTCGTCGATCTGCAGGTCAACGGCTATGGCGGGCACGATCTGAATGCCGGCCCGCCCAGCCCGTCCACCCTGCAGCACCTGGCCCGTCTCCTCCTTGGTGCTGGCACAACAACCTTTGTGCCCACCTTGATTACGGCCAGCCGGGCGGATCTTTGCGGCGCCCTGCATGCCATAGCCAAAGCGCGGCAGGACAATTCTCGGCTCACAGCCATGATCCCGTTCATTCATGTGGAAGGGCCTTCCCTCGATCCTGCGGATGGGCCGAGGGGTGCGCATCCTCTGGAGTATGTCAGGCCGCCATCATTGGAAGAATTCGCAGCTTGGCAGGAGGCTGCGCAGGGCCTTGTGGGAATGGTGACACTCTCGCCGCACTACCCTGAGGCACCAGCCTACATTTCAGCGCTTGCGGCGCAAGGGATCCACGTTTCCATCGGCCATACCGGCGCCAGCCCGGAACAGATCTCCGCCGCCGTCGATGCCGGCGCCCGGCTCTCCACCCATCTCGGAAATGGCGCTGCCAGCACACTGCCACGTCACCCCAACTTCATGTGGTCGCAACTCGCCGACGACCGACTGACCGCCAGTTTCATTGCGGACGGACACCATCTGCCGCCAGCAGCGTTGAAGGCTATGTTGAGAGCCAAGACGCTCGAGCGCGCTATTTTAGTGTCGGACGCCGCTGCCTTGGGCGGACAAAGGCCCGGCATCTATCAAACTCCGATTGGTGGCGAGGTCGAGGTTTCGCCTGAAGGGCGGCTGAGCGTGGCCGGTACGCCCTATCTGGCCGGAGCGGGCCATCTTCTCGATCGTAATGTTGCTCATGCTATCGAGGCCGGCGCGTTAACCCTTGCCGAGGCCCTCCGGCTGGCCACCCGAAACCCCGGCATCTTTGCCGGAGATCGCGGCATCCTCGCGCCGGGTCGACGAGCAGACCTGGTGCGGTTCACTTGGAAATCGGGCGATTTTCGGTTGGCCATCGAAGATGTTTTCGTAGCCGGCGAAAGGGTCGCGCCATGATCATGGCCGGCGTCGCTTCCGTTGACATTACCCCGCCTGCCGGACTTTCCCTGGCCGGGTTCGCTGCCCGCACCCAGTCCGCGCAAGGTGTGCATGATGCGCTCACGGCCCGCGCAATCGTCGTCGAGGATACGGCGATCGTCGTGCTTGATGTCATTGGGTTGCACGAGGATATGGCGGCGCGCATTCGCAAACGCAGCGGCCTCGACGAAAACCGCATCATTGTCGCCGCTACCCATACGCATGGCGCACCTGTTTCCATGCAGGGTCGGCTAGGTCGGGACGCTGATCCTGGCTTTCTTCAGCAGATGGAGGATGGTGCTGTGAAGGCGATCCGGCGTGCCTGGGAGGGGCGTCGGCCCGCCTCGCTTTCCGCCGGCATGGGCAGTGATCCCGGTGTGGCCTGGAACAGGCGCCACGCCGATGGACCACTTGACCATGCAGTGCCCGTCATTCGCATCCGCGACGCCGAAGGCTCCTGCTTTGCGGTCATGACATCCTATGCCTGCCACCCCGTCGTGCTAGCCGCCGACAATCTCCTGATGACTGCCGACTATCCGTATTATGTCCGACGCTGTTTGGAAGAGGCTTATCCCGGTGCAGTCGCTTTGTTTCTGACCGGCTGCGCCGGCGATGCCAATACCGGCCACACGGCGCAGGCCTCCTGGACGCTGGCGGCCAATGCGCAGCGTACCTTTGCTACTGCGGAGCGCCTCGGCGTGCGGATTGCAGAGGCGGCGCTCGTTGCCCCCGAGGGCGACTTCGCTGGCCCCGTGGACGCAGGACATCGGGACCTTGATCTGGAAATGCTTCGCCTTGAGACGGAGTCGCTCAGCCAGCTCGCAGAACAATGGCGCCTGGAGGCGGCATCTGCCGAGCTGGTGCGCGCAACCTTGTTGGGTCACTGGATCGAATGGGCCGAGCGTTTCGAAGCCGTCGTGCCCGGCTCGTGGCGGGGCAGGGTAAGTCTTCTAGACTGGTGCGGTATTCCAATTGTCGCCATGCCAGGGGAAATCTTCAGCGAAACCGGGCTCTTTGTCAGGGCGTGCTGCAATGGCCTGCCGGCTTTTGTGCTTGCTTATGCAGAGGGCAATCCCGGCTACATTCCCCCGAGCAGCGAATATCAGTTTGGTGGCTACGAGGTCACCGAGGCGCATCGCTTTATCGGCATGCCCGGCGCCTTTGCGCCCGGTTCGGCAGAGGCTCTGGCCGAGGCTGCCTGTGGCCTGATCAAACAACGCCACTTGACAGCGCAACCGGTTGCATAACAAACTTGCGCATCGCCTGTAGGGAACGAGCGAAACAAGGGGAATGAACATGAATAGCGTATTTGAGCCAAGTCGCGGCGCACGTCTGAAGACCCTCAGGGTAGCCCTTTTGGGTGGTGCTGCGCTCGCCATGGCGGGCGCAGCGTCTGCCCAGGAAATCCGAGTATGGAGCGGCTATCCGGAACTGGCCCCGTTCTACGAGCATGTCGCGGAAGGGATGAAGGCCGAGTATCCCGATCTCAGCGTGCGCGTCGAAGCGATCGCGCTGCGCGAGCACGAAAAGCGTCTGGCACTGGGCCTCACCTCCGGCGAAGCTGCCGAAGTGATCGAGCTCGGCACCTCGACCGCCACCCGCTACCTGGAGAACGAGCTGTTCAACGTCGCGCCCGATGATGTGGCAGCGTTCGTGCAGGATCCGGCCAATTTCAACGACTTCTTCCGCGATTCTGCCAGTTACGAGGGAACGGTCTATGGCTTGCCGCTCTTCCGCGGACAAAGCGCCCTCTATTACAACACGGAAATGTTCGAGGCCGCCGGGCTGACAGAGCCGCCTGCCGACATGGCCGACTATACCAGCTATGCCGAGCAATTGACCCAGCGCGACGCCGCCGGTGCCCCGACGGTTTCCGGGTGGAGCCTGCGTCTGTCCGGTGGCGGCCAGGGTATTGCCGAAAAATTCTGGATCAACATGTTCCAGTACGGCGAAAATCTCGTCGAGCAGAATGAGGCGGGCCTCTGGAGAGCCGACTTCGCCAACGAGCAGGGCCGGGCAGCGCTCAAGCAATACCTTGAGAACGTCCACACGCTCAAAACCGTGACGGTCGAAATGCCTGCCGACGCCGAGGCTTTCGAGCGCGAACAGACGGCCATGTTTATCCGTGAATCCTGGGTCATTGGAGATATCGCCGCCAAGGCTCCGGACCTCTCCTACGCCACCGCAACTCTGCCGCGGGGCTCCATCGTGGCCCCTGTGTCGCTCTGGATCAGCGGCGAAGGCGAGAAGGCCGATGCGGCGTGGGCCTTTGCGCAGGCTGCCAATGATCCTGAAAACCTGCTCTGGCTCCTGGACAATGTGGGCTGGCTGCCGAACCGGTCCGGTCTCGACTACAGCGCCATCCTCGAAGCCAAGCCGGCATTGGCCGCCTTCGTCGATTATCCGGACACCTACGAGTTCTTCTCGTTGCCCAATATTGGCCCGGTCGAGGAAATCCTGACGCGCACGGCTGCACGTTTGACGGAAGCCTTTGCAAATCCCGCCCTTGCGGCCGACGACGCAGCCATCGATGCCGTTCTTGTCGGCATGCAGGACGAAATCAACGGCCTGCTGCAGCGTGAAGGTCTGCTGGCCGAATAAGCTGGCATCAAGCCCGGGTACAACGATCCGGGAAGGTTATGATCTTCCCGGATCCCACTAGCGGAGAATACAATGCTGCGGCGCAAGAGATGGCTCTTTGCCATGCTCGCCATCCTGCCCACGCTGGCGATCTTCGCCTGGCTGCGCATGTTTCCAATCGTCGAAACATTGCGTCTCAGCCTGCACAAATGGGACATACTTTCGAAGAACAAGCCCTTTATCGGCCTGGCTAATTTCCAGGAACTGATGGGTGATCGCCTGTTCCACGAGGCCCTGCTCAACACGACGATTATCGCGTTCGGCGTCCTCGCCATTACCATCCCGACGGCCATGGTTCTCGCCGCGCTCATTCACTACCGAACGCGCTCGCGGGCCTCGGGCTTTTACGAGACGGCGATCTTTTTGCCGCATGTGGTGTCGCTGGTGCCGGCCGCCATGGCGTGGAAGTGGATCTTCGATGCCCGGCTCGGGCCGCTCAACGCCCTTCTGAGCTTTTTCGGCATCCAACCTCAGGCCTGGCTCTTCGATCCCACCTTGTCGATCATCAGCGTCATCGTGCTGTGTTCGTGGCAGGCACTTGGCTATGCCGTTCTTATTTATCTCGTCGGATTCAAAAGCCTGCCTGTTTCGCTCTATGAGGCTGCAAAACTGGATGGCGCATCGGGTACTCAATCGTTCTGGTTCCTGTCCATCCCGATGCTGAAGCCGATCACGCTCTACGTGTCGGTGGTCACGCTCGTGTCTGGCTTTAATGTCTACGCTCAAGCTTTTGTCCTGGCTTCCGATGCGCAGGGCGCGCCGGGCCGTCAGGTGCGGGTGCTTGTGCTCGACATGCTCGAAAACAGCTTCCGCAATTATCGGGTAGGCTATGCGGCCTCCGAAGCCGTGGTGCTGTTGCTGATCGTTCTTGTGCTGACACTCATCCAGTTCTCCCTGCTGCGCGAAAGGGGTCGGGCATGACACGCAACGTTTCGCAAAGCGGCAAGAGCCGCAAGATGCGGCGCATGATCGTCGACCGCGGCATTGACGTGGTGCTGATGACGTTCAGCCTCCTGATGCTGCTGCCTCTGGTCTTTCTCGTGTCCAACGGGTTTAAGACACCGCAGGAAATGCTGGCCTGGCCTCCCACGATCATTCCTGCAAATCCCACGGTCGACAATTTTGCGGCCGTTCTTCAGGACACCCCGCTCCTGCGCTGGATTCTCAACAGCATCCTGTTCGCGGTACTTTCAACGCTGGCCATCCTGGCGACGTCATCGATCGCCGGATATATCCTTGCCAAGTTCCGCTATCGCTCGCTGAACGTCGTGTTCGCCCTGATCCTTGCTACGGCCATCGTGCCGTTCGAGGTTTACATGATCCCCCTCTACTTTCAGGCGCAAAGCCTGGGTATCCTCAATAGCCTCTGGGGGCTATTGCTGGGCTATCTGGTCATGAGCTTCGGCATCTTCTTGATCCGGCAGAACGTCATTCATTCCATTCCCGATGAGCTGATCGAGGCGGCCCGCATCGATGGCGCGGGTGAGCTCTGGATTTTCTTCCGCATCGTCCTGCCGCTTCTTCGGGGCGCACTGGGTGCGCTGGGTGTTCTGGCATTCTTCCAGGCTTGGACGGCCTTTGCCTGGCCTATGATCGTCGCCACGAACCGCGAAGCGTACACGATCGAAGTAGGCCTGGCGCTGTTCCAGACCGGCTTCACGGTCGATCTTGGAAGGCTCAGTGCGGCTTCAGCACTTGTGCTGATCCCCTCAATCACCCTTTTCGTCATCCTGCGGCGTAATTTCGTGCAGGGCGTCGCCAGCACAGGTCTCAAGGAATGAGCGACAATTCCTTCATCGCCGATGCTGGCAAGCTGTACGGTCGGGCCAATGCTGCCAGTCTGCACTGGCTGCTGGACCGAGGCAGGCTGGGCGAAGGTTTCCTCAACAGCAAGCAGAACAGCATCACGCTCGCCGATTACACGCCAGCGGATGGCTTACGCGGACCCAACTACACCTATGGTTGGATACAGGGCAGAGGCCTTGAAGCCCTTGTGACCCATGCCGCCTTCTTTGCCGATACCGATCCAGATCTGGCACGTCGCCTCGACGAAGCAGGTAGGGCGTTGTTCGGTGTGCTGCGCAGATTGTGGGCGCGAGACGGGCACGGCTACTTCTGCTACGACGCAGATCTTCGGCCGGTGATTGCGTCGGGCGAAGGCGTTACCCTCCAAGCAGCTCCGGGTGACATTTACACCTATAGCGATATCTTCTTCCTCAAGGGACTGATCGCGGCGGCGGCGCGCTACGATGCCCAGCGCCTCCCGGCCTACCTCGCTCAGATCGAGCATCTGGTCGCTGCCATCGAGGGCAAGCGATTCCAGATGGATGAGCGGCGGCTGCTATCGGCCGATAGCGTGGCAGCCGAACCCGACGACATCGGGCCGCGCATGATCATGATCGGCGCCGCCGGCTTGTTGCACCGCATCGGCAAACCCGAGGCGGCGGGCTTTGCCGATCGACTTGTCTCGCATGTTCTCGACAGACATTTCGATCCCGCATCCAGGCTTTTGCGCAACGTGCCCGGCGGGGATGAGTGCAATGTCGGGCACGGGATAGAGCTTGTCGGTTTCGCCTTCGATTATCTCCCGCCCGATGCGCCTGCAGCACTGGTCGAGCAATTACAGGCTGTTTTGATCGCCTCTTTCAATGCAGGGTTCACAGGTCCCGGCATCAGGCTGACTGTTTCGACGGCCACGCGCGAACCGTTGAGCCCCTATTGCCCCTGGTGGTCCTTGCCCGAGACCATCCGTGCGGCGGCGCTCTGCTACGAGCGCACGGGCGACGAGCGTGTGCTCGATGTGTGGCGCAAGGCGCATCAGGCTTTCTTCGGCACGTTCTGGCGCGACAAGCCGCCACTGGCCTACCAGACCATGACCGAGGACGGCCCCGTCGATTACGTCCCCGCAACGCCCGATCTCGATCCGGGCTATCACACCGGCCTCAGCCTGCTGGCGGCCATCAACGTGGCCCAGCGTCTCGACGCAGGCCGGTTTCTGCTTTCGAAAACAGGTGCTTGAATGGCTGCTGTAGATATCCGCAATGTGGCCAAGTCCTTCGGGCCTACAGACATCATCCGCGACGTCAACATCGAGGTTCCCGACGGCGCCTTCGTGGTGCTCGTGGGGCCTTCGGGATGCGGGAAGTCGACGCTGCTGCGCATGATCGCCGGGCTGGAAGACATTGATCGGGGCGAGATTTCCATCGGAGATCGGGTCATCAACGACGTGGAACCCAAGCACCGCGACATTGCCATGGTGTTCCAGAATTATGCGCTCTATCCGCATATGACCATCGCGGAGAACATGGGTTTTTCGCTGCGTCTGGCCCGCCAGCCCAAGGCGGAGATCGACCAGCGGGTTGCCGAAGCCGCTCGGATCCTGGGCCTCAGCGACTATCTGCACCGCTTTCCCAAGCAGCTCTCGGGCGGCCAGCGGCAGCGCGTGGCCATGGGGCGCGCCATCGTTCGCCAGCCGCAGGTCTTTCTGTTCGACGAGCCTTTGTCCAACCTCGATGCCAAGCTGCGGGTGCAGATGCGGGCAGAGCTCAAGGACATGCATGCCCGGTTCAAGACGACGACCATCTATGTGACGCATGATCAGATCGAGGCCATGACCATGGCGGATCTGATCGTGGTGATGCGCGGCGGGGTGGTGGAACAGATTGGAACACCGCTCGATCTCTATGATTTTCCTGCAAATATGTTCGTCGGCAGCTTCATCGGTTCACCCGCCATGAACTTCCTCGAAGGCACGATCAGGGTGGCGGGGGACGCGGTGTTTCTCGAGACAGAGAGCGGCACGAAGCTACCGGTCGGCCGGGGCAATGCCGTCTTCGATGGCCGCGCCGTAACGCTGGGAATTCGCCCGGAACATCTGACACTTGCAGCCGGAGAAGGCGGGCTCGAGGGCGTTATCGCCAGTATCGA
Organism: Devosia chinhatensis; assembly: GCF_000969445.1. Taxonomy (NCBI): domain Bacteria; kingdom Pseudomonadati; phylum Pseudomonadota; class Alphaproteobacteria; order Hyphomicrobiales; family Devosiaceae; genus Devosia; species Devosia chinhatensis. Next base: position 982,127 of record NZ_JZEY01000054.1, read on the forward strand.
GCCGACCGGATCGGAGACGTTCGTTGTGGTTCAGCTGGGGCAGGATCGGGTGTCGGTGCTGCTGCGCCAGAGGCTGATGGCGGGCCCAGGTGACGCCATCCGGCTGGCGGTCGAAGCCGGGTCGGCGCATCTCTTCGACACGGCGACGGGCGTGCGGCTGGACGCGGCCAAGGCGTGACTTTCGGCTAGCATCTCGACCCCTGGCGCTAGCAGACTGTTAGCGTTCAGGGTGCGAAAGCCTTCATAAAGCGATCCCGCGAGCGTTCGATGTGAATACGCATGGACTGGCGGGCCGCGTCGGCATCGCGCGCCTGCATCGCCGCGATGATCGCCCGATGTTCCGAGATGGCGTCGCTGGTGACCCGGGCGTGGTAGAACAGGCGGAAGAGATGCACATGGGTGTGCAGGCTCGCCAGTGTCTCCTGGATGAGTTCATTGCCGCCGGCATGGGCGATGAGATCGTGGAACTGCCCGTCAAGCTGCGCGAACCGGCCGTAAGCCTCTGCGACGGGTTCATCACCGCCAGCCTCCATTTCCGCGGCCAGTTTGGAGAGGGTGGCGCGCGCGTCATCCGTCATGGTGAGCGCGGCGCGGGCAGCGGCGTGCGGCTCGAGCAGCAGGCGCAGTTCGTAGAGCTGTTCAAGGCGGGAGCTGTCCATCTGGTTGGCGGCGCTGTAGCCAATGAGATGGGTCTTGACCACCAGCCCCTCCGCTTCCAGTCGCGACAGGGCTTCGCGGATCGGGGTCTGCGACACGCCGAGTTCGCGCACCAGCCGGTCAACCGAGATGCGGCCGCCAGGGGCGATTTCGCGCGACATCAGCTGGGCATAGATAGCGTTGTAGACTTCCTCGCCCAGGCGCGTCGGGCGCTTGAGGGGCAGTGAATGTCCGGGTCGCTTCTCGCCGAAGACCATCGGGTCCCAATCCATGTTGTCTATTGACGTGTCCATTCGATAGCACCATAGTCCGGCTCGTTCAATCATATATCCGATCGGATTTTATATCGTGCCGATTGTTGCCGAAAGTGAAGCCCGCCAGACTGCCGAACGAGCGCTCGTTCGGGCGGGCGTGCCTGCGGAAAACGCAAGGCTACAAGTCGACCTCTGGCTGGACGCTGACCTGCGAGGCGTACCGTCCCATGGGCTGTTGCGGCTGGACCGGCTTGCCGAACGCCTGGCAGCGGGCCTCATAGATCCGAAGGCGACCGGCACACAGGAATGGCGCGGCAGCAGCTACCTCTTGGTCGATGGCGAAAACGGGCTGGGGCCGGTGGTCGCCAATGCGGCACTGGACGCGGTGACGGCGCGGGCACGCGAGACAGGCATTGCACTGGCAGCGATCAGAAATTCGCAGCATCTGGGGATGCTGGCCTGGTATACCGAGCGCATCGCTCGAGACGGGCAGGCGGCCATTGTGCTGTCCACCAGCGAGGCGCTGGTCCATCCCTGGGGCGGACGCCATGCCATGCTGGGCACCAATCCCATTTCGATAGCAGTGCCGACCGGCGAGGCGGATCCCTTCGTCATGGATACCGCGACCAGCCGGGTGTCGATGGGCGAGATCCACGACTATGCCAATCGTGGCGAAGCCATCCCGCCCGATTGGGCGCTCGACGCCCGGGGCGATCCGACAACGGACCCGCAGGCCGCCAAGGCGGGCGCTATCGCCCCGTTCGGCGATGCCAAGGGCTATGCACTGGGACTGGCCTTCGAACTGCTCGTCAGCGCCTTGTCCGGCGCGGCACTGGGAACGGATGTGCATGGGACGCTGGACGCCGTCCATCCCTGCAACAAGGGCGATGTGTTCATTGTCATCGATGGTCCGAAGACCGCAGGCTTGTCGGCCTATCTGGAGCTGATCCGCGCAGCCGTGCCCGCATCGGGGTTCGATCGTGTGCTTGTGCCGGGCGAGCGCGGCAGGGCCAAGAGGGCCGAGCGCATGGCGAGCGGCGTCCCGATCGCCGACGCGGTCTGGCAGCGCATTCAGCACCTGGCGCAAGGCGCGCCGACTGCCGAACAGGTGACGTCATGACCCCTATTTTTGCCGTGTCCCGATTGCCGAGAAACCTGGTGTTCGGCGCCGGTCAGCGCGCCGCGCTCCCCGGCTACGCTGCAGCATTGGGCCGCAAGGCCCTGATCGTGACCGATGAGCGGCTGGCCGCCGATGCGCAATTCCTCGACCTGATGCAAGCTCTCGAAGCGGCCCATGTCGACGTTGCGGTCTTTTCGGGCACGATTGCAGAACTGCCGGCCTCGTGCATCCTCGAAGGCCTGGAGGCGGGGAAGGCACTCGGCGCCGACCTCGTTATCGGCATCGGCGGCGGCAGCTGTCTCGACGCCGCCAAGATCATCGCACTGCTGCTCAGCCATGGTGGAACGCCATCGGACTATTACGGGGAATTCAAGGTCCCCGGGCCCATCCTGCCGCTGATCGCCATCCCCACGACGTCGGGCACCGGCTCTGAAGTCACGCCGGTAGCCGTCGTTTCCGATCCAGATCGCGCGGTGAAGGTCGGCATTGCTAGCCCGCATCTGATCCCGCATACCGCCATCTGCGACCCCGAACTAACCTACTCGTGCCCCAGTGGCCTCACGGCCTTCTCGGGCGCCGATGCGCTGACCCACGCCATCGAGGCGTTCACCAATCTGCGCCGGTCCGTGGACGCGAACACCGTCCATGAGCATGTTTTTGTAGGCAAGAATACCTTCTCCGACCAGCATGCGCTCGAGGCCATCCGTCTGGTTTCGGGCAGCCTTGAAACAGCCTGCCGGGATGGCAGCGACGTGCTGGCGCGCAACAATCTGATGATGGGATCGACCCTGGCGGGCTTGGCCTTCGGCACGGCCGGCACGGCTGCCGCTCACGCCGTGCAATATCCTGTGGGGGCGCTCACTCACACCCCGCATGGCATGGGGGTGGCGGTCATGCTGCCCTTCGTGATGGCGTTCAACAAGTCGCATGCCGAGCCGCAAATGGCCCAGATCGCCGACGCCATGGGCGTTGGCGGCGGACTGAGCCAAGCGGCCAGCGCGGACGCGGCTATCGACGCAGTGACCGATCTCTTCGCCGCCATCGGCATTCCCGGTTCGCTGCGTGACCTGGGCATCACCGAAAACCAGCTGGACTGGATCGCGCAAGCAGCCATGGGGGCGACGCGCCTCGTCAAGAACAATCCACGTCCCCTCGACCCGGCAAGCATGGCCATGCTCGTCAACGCCGCCTTTGTCGGCGATCGCACCGCGCTCGGGCGCTCTGCATAGGATAGAAGATGAACAAGACAGCCCCTTTTGAAGGATTGAGTTTCGACCCGGCAGGGCTTCCCGCCGATCTCTGGATCGACGGCACCTGGCGGCCTGCCGATGGCGGCAAGCGGATCGACGTGCTCGACCCCTCGACCGGCAAGGTCATTACCAGCGTGGCCGATGCAAGCATCGAGGACGCGATGCAGGCCGTGGCAGCCGCAGGGAAGGCCGCCGAGGGCTGGAAGATGACGGCACCGCGCCAGCGCGGAGAAATTCTCCGGCGCTGTTTCGAGCTGATGATCGAAAAGCGCGACATGCTGGCCGAGCTGATCAGCCTCGAAAACGGCAAGTCACTGACCGACGCCAAGGGCGAGGTCACCTATGCGGCCGAATTCTTCCGCTGGTTTTCCGAAGAAGCCGTTCGTCTCAATGGCGACATCTATACCGCGCCAAGCGGCGCCAACAAGATCGTCGTCGAGCACCAGCCCATCGGGATCGCGGTCCTGGTGACGCCGTGGAATTTCCCGGCTGCGATGGCGACCCGCAAGATTGCGCCGGCGCTGGCCGCGGGCTGTACCGTCATTCTCAAGCCGGCGACGGAAACGCCGCTGACCGCCTATGTACTGGCCGACATCTACCGTGAGGCCGGCGTGCCCGCAGGGGTGGTGAACGTGGTGACCACCTCGCGCGCCGGGGCGACCGTCAGCGCCATGCTGCACGACAGCCGTGTGCGCAAGCTCTCCTTCACCGGCTCGACCGAGGTGGGGCGCAAGCTGCTGCGCGAAGCCGCCGACACCGTGATCTCCAGTTCGATGGAACTGGGCGGCAATGCCCCTTTCATCGTTTTCGACGACGCCGATCTCGAGGCTGCCCTGGACGGCGCCATGGTCGCCAAGATGCGTAATGGCGGCGAGGCGTGTACCGCTGCCAATCGGTTCTATGTCCAGAACGGCATCCGCGACGCCTTTGCCAAGGGTCTGACCGAACGCATGGCGGCTCTCAAGGTGGGTGCGGGCTACGATCCCAAGACCCAGTGCGGTCCGCTGATCAACCAGGATGCTGTGGAGCGCATCGGCGGTCTGGTCGAAGACGCGGTCTCGAACGGAGCAGAAGTGCTGGCCGGGGGCAAGGCCTCGGGCGGGGAGGGCTTCTATTTCCTGCCAACCGTTATGACGGGCGTGCCGGCTCATGCCAGGATCATGAACGAGGAAATCTTCGGCCCCGTTGCCGCCATTACCGGCTTCGACACCGAGGACGAGGTCGTCGCAGCGGCCAACGACACCGAATATGGGCTGATCGCCTATGTGTTCACCCGCGATATCGGTCGCGGCATGCGGGTTTCCGAGCGTCTCGAAAGCGGCATGGTCGGTCTCAACCGGGGGCTTGTGTCAGACCCCGCGGCGCCGTTCGGCGGCGTCAAGCAAAGTGGTCTCGGCCGGGAAGGCGCGCACCACGGCATCATGGAGTTCTGTGAAACCAAATATATCGCCGTGAGCTGGTGACCCCAGCTTTCACGGCACGAAGGAGGAGCGTGCAGTGAAGATTACCAAGGTCGAGACGTTTCAGGTGACGTTCGATGAAAGCAAGCCGAACAATCGGTCGGCTTTCGTCCGCATCGAAACCGAGGACGGACAATTCGGGATGGGCGAGGCGTCGCCGATGCAGGGGGGCCTGGCCTCGCTGATCATCATCGCCCATGACATGGCGCCATTCCTGATCGGCAAGGATGCGCTCGATCATGCGGTGCTGCTCGACACGCTCTACCACAAATGCGTCAAGCTCGGCCCGGAGGGGGCAACGACCGCCGCGCTGGCCGCGCTCGACATTGCTCTGTGGGACCTCAAGGGCAAGCTGTTCGGCCAGCCGGTCCACAAGCTGCTGGGCGGGGCCTGGCGCGAGAGCCTGACCTGCTACGCCTCGGTGGGCGGCAATGCCTGGCGCAGTGTCGACCAGGTGGTCGAGGTGGTCGAGCGCCGTGTGGCCAAGGAAAAGCCGGCGGCGGTCAAGATCCGCTGGGACGGCGACCGCACCAAGCTCGACGTCGATATTCCCGGCGATATTGCCAAGGCCAAGGCCGTGCGCAAGGCTTTGGGCGACGACTTCGTGCTCGGGTTCGACGCCAATAACGGCTATTCGGTCGGCGGCGCCATCCGCGTCGGCCGGGCGCTCGAAGACCTCGGTTTCGCCTGGTTCGAGGAGCCGGTGCAGCATTATCATGTGTCGGCGATGGGCGAGGTGGCTCAGCGGCTCGACATCACGGTCTCGGCAGGCGAGCAGACCTATACGCTCCAGGGCCTCAAGGACCTGATCAATGCCGGCGTGCGCATGGTGCAGCCCGATATCGTCAAGATGGGCGGCATTACCGGCATCATGCAATGCGCGGCCATTGCCTATGCCCATGGTGTCGACCTCGTGCCTCACCAGACCCAGCCGTCGCTGGGGCACCTGGCCAATCTGCACGTCCTCTCCACCATCATGCACCTGAACAAGCCGGTAGAGCTTGCCGATGGCTGGGAGCGTGCGGGCTCCATCTTCACCAATCCGTCCGAACCCAGGGACGGCTTGTTCCACCTGCCCACCGGCCCCGGCCTGGGAGCGCAGTTCGACGCCGAACAATTGAAGCGGAGAAGCATACCGATTTCCGCATGACGCCACACAAGGGAGGAGAACCTTATGGCCCTGTCGAGACGACAATTCCTGATCAATGCCGGTGCCGCCAGCGCCGCCGCAGGCATTGGCCTGCACATACCCGCAGCCTTAGCGCAGGAGGACGTGCTGACCATCGCGCTGGCCGCCCGCGCCCCCACCGGGGTCAACCCCCAGCAGACCGGCCTCACCGGCGGTGACAATTGGGCGATCTACCAGGTGTTCAACACCCTGGCGCGCAATCCGGACGGCAAGTTCGCCACGCGCCCCGAGGAGTTCGAACCCAGCCTTGCCGAAAGCTGGGAAAGTTCGGAAGACGCCAAGACCTGGACCTATACGCTCCGCCAGGGCGTGCAATTCCACAAAGGCTATGGCGAGATGACGTCGGAAGACGTGCTGTTCACCTTCGGCCGGCATCTCGACCCCGAAATCGTCACCGGCGGCAAGGTCACCTTCAACAATATCGCCTCGGTCGAGGCGCCCGACGCCTATACGGTGGTGTTCACGCTCAAGCGCCCCGATCCGCTGTTCAACGGCTCGGCCATTTCCACGCTGCCGGCCTCGATCCTGAGCAAGAAGGCCTTCGAGGAAAAGGGCGAGGACTTCAATCGCGATCCGATCGGCACTGGGTCCTACCAAGTCGAGAGCGTCAACGAGACGACGGGCATCACGCTCGTGGCCTTCCCCGAGCATTTCGGCGAGCAGCCGGCCACGCCCAAGCTCATCGTATCGTTCATCGCCGACACGACGGCCCGCACCCTGGCCTTTGCCTCGGGCCAGGTGGACATGATCGAGGGCGTGCGCTCGCCGGGCTGGATTCCGTCCATGCAGCAGCGTTCGGCCGATACGATCTTCGATGCGACGGTGCCGGGCAGCTTCAACATGCTGCATCTCAACCTGACGCGGGCGCCGCTCGACGATATCCGCGTGCGCCAGGCCATCCGCTATGCCATCGACAACGAGGCGCTGGCCTCCGCCTATGGGCCATTGGCCAAGCCGATGGTGGGCATCATCGCGTCCGAGTTCCAGGGATCGGTGACCAAGGAAGAACTGCCGCCAGAACTGCAGTACAATTACGATCCGGAAAAGGCCAAGGCGCTGTTGGCCGAGGCGGGCTTCCCCAACGGCGTCGAAATCCCCTGCTATACCAGCCAGCGGGAAGACTATGCCGCGATCATGCTGATGATCCAGGAACAGCTGCGCACGGCAGGGATCACGCTGGCGCTCGATATCATCGACCACACGGCCTTCCACGCCGAAAACCGCGTCGACAAGAACGGCATGCCGCTCAATTCCTCGAGCTATGGGCCCGTGCCGCTCAACGTGTTCCTGCAGCAGGTTTCGGCCGGCGCCGAGGTCAAGGCCGATGGAACGGGGCAGGGCAATTTCAGCCATTACGGCGTGGCCATGCCCGGCATCGACGATCTGCTGAGCGAGGCGCAGGACGAACCCGATTTCGAAAAGCGCACGGCGCTGGTCAAGGAGATCGAGAAGAAGCTCCTGACCGATCTGCCGATCATGGGGATCATCACGCTGAGCTATGTGATCGCCCGCAATCCGCGCGTCGATCTCGGCTTTCCCGTCGAGGGTGGCTATGCCTATTGGCCGCTCAACAAGGCCAGGCGCACGGCATGAGAAAAGCCGGCGCACCCTCGGGTGCGCCGGCTCCTGCTTCCCATATCCATTAGCTGACGACGACGACTTCGTGATCGAGGATGTCCTCGATGATGAAGACGAGATTGTCGCCCTCGCGGCTGGCGGCGACGCTCTTGCCGGCGACGCGCAGATCGACCGACGAGCCCTTCGTGCGCAGGCGCACCGTGATGGGCCCGATCGGCACCAGGTCGTATTGGCGGCCCGGCACACGAGACAGAAGGAGGCGATTGTTGAGATGCAGCACCTGACGTTCGCCCTGTTCGTAGAGCTCGGCCGTGATGATGCCATGCGTGCCCTCGAGCGTGACCTTTGCCTTGTCATCGAGCGCCCAGCGCACCGCATTGGCCAGCAGCAGCGCATGCTCGAACTGCTCGTCGCGGGCAAAGCAGCGATCGAGGTCGGCCGCGAACCAGACGAGCTTGCCACCCTGAGCCGATATGCGTGCCGTGATGGCAGGGTGGTCCGAATAGGGCTCGCGCATCCACGAGGTTTCCGGCGGATAGATCGGAAAATCCGGAATGAAAGTGGCCAGCACCTCGGTGCCCGCGTCGGCCCGAACGAAGGGCAGGTAGCCGCCGAAGGGCAGGGTGTCGGTACCCTCGAGGCCTGCGAGAAGCGCATGGCGTTCGCCGCCCGCTTCCGGCGCGGTCTTGTCGGACGGCCCATAGACGCCGGCGCGGTTCTCAGGCGTGAGGCGCAGATAGCTGTGCCGGGCGTGGGTTTCGATATTGTGGTCCGGCGGGCCTTCGCCACCGGTATCGCCCTCCGCGCGATGGACGCCGAACAGGTCGGCCAGCGCGAAGTCGCCGCGCGGATCGCCATATTGGGTTGCGATCGAGGTCTCGCCCGTGGCGATCACCGAACCGCCTGCAGCCACGAAGCTTTCGATGCCCTTGACCTGCTCGTCGCTCAGCCCGCCGACATTGGGCAGGATGATGACCGAGAAACGGTCAATGGACTTGGCGATGTCGTCGGCATGCAGCGGCACATAGGGAATGCCGTGGCGATCCATGGCTTTGACCGCGCCGCGATAGGGCGCCATGGTCTTGGTGCCGGCGGCGAACCGACCGAAATCGCGTCCGAAATAATCCTGGTTCTGCTGCGACCAGACAATGCCGACATCCGGCGTGAGGGTGCGGTTGACCAGAATGTCCTGATTGGCCTCGTGCCAGGTGAAGAGCGGCTCGGCGGTCTGATATTGGCGACGGTCTTCGTGCGACGAGCCGATATGGTGCCACCAGGGCTGGATGCCCCCGGCAAAACCAGATGTCGCCCAGAGGCGTACTTCGGAGGCCGGCATGGAGGCCAGGCGGAATGCCGGCCCGCCAAGCTGGTATTGCGGCGTGGATTCGGGGATCAGCTTGTCCCATCCGGCCAGCTCGTGCAGGCGCTTGCCCGCCTCGGTATTCTGTTCAAACCCGTCATGCGGATTGCGCCGCTGGTGGTCGAGCATGACGATGGCCGCTTCGGGCATGATCTGCTGCAGATCGATGAAGCGTGCCGAATTGTAGAGCGTCTCGCCGCCGATCATGCCCGACCAGACGCAATCCTCGCCACCGGCCTTGCGGGTGACGCGATTGTTCAGCTTCCACAATTCGGTGCGGCGGGTGAAATTCCAGCGCACCCAGTCGCGGTAGTTTTCCTTGTCCCAGTCATGGGCCTCGGGCAGCGCCTTGCCGGCATAGTCCTGGAACTGGGTCTTGCAATTGTCGCAATAGCAGATGTGCGTGCGTGGCAGGCCGGCCCAGGAATTGTCCGAGAAACCATCGGGCTGGCTGCGTTCGATGATCTCCTCCATCACCGAGGGCAGGTATTCGCTGTAATAGGCCGAGCCTATGCAGGTGATGTATTTTTCGGCTTCCTTATGCGGGCTGCCATCGGCATTGCGGCAGATCCAGTCGGGATGCTCTTCGTAGAAATCCTGAGCCACTCGATTGGAATCCATGCGGGCCACGACACGGATGCCATCTTCCCGCGCCAACTTGACGATGTCGCCATAAAGATCGCGGTCGCCCAGCTTTTCGGCGCGATGGTGCAGCGGAAACTTGGACGGATAATAGGCGACGATGCCGCCAGCATTGACGATGATGCCCTGGACGCGCGTCCTGCGCCAATGCTCGCGCCAGAACTGGGCGTCATAGCGCTCGGGGTCGCATTCAACCAGATTGGTCTGCCCCCAGCGCAGTGTCGTTCTATACCACGGTTCGGCGCTCATCGATGTCCTCCACTTGATGCTGGCGTTCAGCACGGAGGCCTAGCGCAAACTTCTCCGCAGCCAATCCCCCAGCGCCGCTGCTTTCCGCGATGCGGAAGTTCGAGACGCCGTTTCGGGGGAGACTTCCACCATGCGGAAAACGCCAAGTGGCTTGCCTTGACCCATTTTTTTCACGGGCGCTACCGTCGCCGGATACGTGGCATCTGCATGTTCGAGCATCGCATCGCAAGGGTGAAGGACGGCAGGAGCAACGGCTCGCAACGGGAGGTTGAACATGCAGGTTTCTAGAAGACATTTCTTGGCTGGTGCTGCCGCGACCATGGCTGGTCTGAGCCTGACATCGGTCATGACGGGCAAGGCGTTCGCGCAGGGCAGCGACACTCTTCGTGTCGGCTTCGCGGCGCGCGGCCTGCGGACCATCGATCCGCACCAGTCCATCCAGGGCGTCGACAATTGGGCGATCATCGCCCTCTACGACAAGCTGGTCGATCTGCCGCGCTGGCGCTTCCCCGACACGCAGGACGATCTGGTGCCGCGCTTGGCCACCAGCTGGCAGGGTTCGGAAGATTCCAAGACCTGGACCATCCAGCTGCGGGAGGGCGTGCAGTTCCACAAGGGCTATGGGGAAATGACGTCCGAAGACGTCAAGTACACGTTCGACCGGGCGACCGACGCTCCACGGGTCGGCGGTGTCCGGGCCAAGTTCACCAATATCGCCAGCGTCGAAACGGACGGCCCTTACACGGTGATCTTCAATCTCGATCAGCCCGACCCGCTGTTCCTGCTCGGCGCGCTCAGCGACTATGACGCCGGCATCATGAGCAAGAAGGCGATCGAGGAGAAAGGCGACGAGGCCATCGGCACCGATCCGATCGGTACGGGAGTCTATATGCTCGATTCGGTGGCAACGGACCCCTCGCAAGGTCTGATCCTGACGGCCAATCCCGATTACTGGGATACTCCGGCCGCCACGCCGCGACTGCAGCTGATGTATATTGCCGACACCACGGCGCGCACGCTGGCCCTGCTTTCAGGCGACGTGCAGATCATCGAGGGCGTCCGGGCCCCCGGCTGGGCCGATTCCATGGCGCAGCGCGACCCCAACCTCATCTTCGACGTCGTGAGCCCGGGCAGCTTCTTCACCATCCAGTTCAACCTGACCAAGCCGCCATTCGACGATATTCGCGTGCGCCAGGCCCTGTTCTACGGCATCGACCGCGACGAGATCACCTCGGCCATCGCGCCGATCTCCAAGCGCACCTATGGGCTCAATCCGCCCTCGTTCCCGGGTGGCTTTACCGCCGAAACCATTCCGGCCGAAATCGCCTACAATTACGACCCCGAAAAAGCCAAGGCCCTGCTGGCGGAGGCTGGTTTCCCCAATGGCCTGAGCTTCACCAACGACACGTCCCAGCGCGAGGATTTCTCGGCCATCATGCTGATGATCCAGGACCAGTTGCGGCGCATCAACGTCAATATGGAACTCAACATCAAGGACCACACCGCCTTCCACGCCGACCAGAACGTGGGCACCAACATTCTCAGCCAGCAATCCTCGGCCATGCCTCCCGTACCGACCCAGGTCATCCTGACCTATCTGGCTGCCGAGGCAGAAGTGAAGGCCGATGGCAGCGGCGGCTCGAACATGAGCCATTATGGCGTGACCATTCCGGGCATCGACGACCTGCTGAACCAGGCCCTGGCCGAGCCGGACCTCGAGAAGCGCATCGCCATCGTTCAGGAGATCGAGGTCAAGGCGCTGACCGACGCGGTCATCCTGCCGGTCTCCAATAACGGCTTCATGATGGTGCGGTCCAACAAGGTCGATCTCGGGTTCGAGGTTGAATCCGGCTACGTGAACTGGCCGCTGTCGCAAGCCGCTTTCGTCTAGGCATTTCAAGGAGCCTGGTCCCGGGGGGCATGCCCCGGGACCTTCAGAATACAGGACCGGAAGGCACTTAGGAAATGACTGCGCCGAAGCATGTTTCAATCGTAATCCCGCCCCAGCTGGGCGATGTGGAGGGGTCCGTGGCCTGGGCCGCCCAGGAACTGGCGCAGGCCTTGCGGCAGCGCGACGTGACCGTCCAGATCGGTGCCGAGCCATTGGGCGGCATTGTTGTCGAGGTAGCCGGCGCAGGCATGAAGGCCCAGCCGGGGGCAGGGGCGGCGTTTCCGCCACGGGCCGAGGCCATGGCGCTGGAGCGCTCCGGCGATCATATTCTGGCCTGGGGTTTTGACACGCGCGGTCTGGTCTATGCGCTGACCGAACTGGCCGACCGGGTGCGTACCGGGCAGGGCGAGGACCTGTTCGAAGGGACATTTCCGCTGGTGGAACAGCCCACGGCCCGCATTCGCTCAATGGCGCGACTGTTCTGCGCCGAGGAAGAAGACAAGCTCTGGTATTACGACAAGCAGCAATGGCGGGATTACCTGACCATGCTGGCCTCCAACCGGTTCAACCGCTTCGCGCTGACCCTGGGCATGGGCTACAACTACCCTTACCACAATCCTTGGATCAGCGACGTCTACTTCTATTTCCCCTATCCGTTCCTCCTCGCGATGGATGGCTATGGCATCGACGTCAAGGAACTGAGCGCGGAAGAGCGCGATCATAACCTGGACATGCTGGCTTTCATCGGCCGCGAATGCGCGCGCCGAGGGCTGGAGTTCCAGCTGGCGCTGTGGACGCAACGCTATGATTTCGACGACGTACCCCGCGCCAATTACACCGTGCGCGGCGTCACAGAAGAGAATCTGGCGCCCTATTGCCGCGACGCGATCACCGCGCTGTTGCGCCACGTGCCCGAAATTACCGGCCTCACCTTCCGGGTGCATGTCGAGGGCGGCATTGCCGAGGGCGAATACGGCTTTTGGGAAGAAGCCTTTGCCGGGGTCGCCGCAGCCGGCCGGCCTGTCGAGATCGACATGCACGGCAAGGGGCTCGATCACAAGATGATCGACATTGCCCGTCGCTCAGGCATGCCGGTGGCTGCCTCGCCGAAATATCTGGCCGAGCATATGGGCCCGCCCTATCACCAGTCGGCGATCCGCGACAAGGAATACCCGCCTGAAAGCGCCAAGAGCGAACGTGAGCAGCTGAGCGAAGGATCGCGCAAGTTCCTGCGCTATTCCTATGGCGACCTGCTGACGCGCGACAAGGATTACAAGGTCATCTACCGCATCTGGGCCGGCACGCAGCGCGTGCTGCTCTGGGGCGATCCGGTCTTTGCCGCAGGCTATGGCAGAAGCTCGATGTTCGCCGGGTCCGACGGGGTGGAATGGTGCGAGCCGCAGAGCTTCAAGGGTCGCATGGGCACGGGCATGCCGGGCCAGCGTTTCAACTACAAGCGGCATGGCTATGCGACGCGCCAGGACTGGCGGAAATACGATTATCAATACCGTGTCTGGGGGCGGCTGCTCTATAATCCCGAAGCGCCGCGGCAGAGCTGGATGCGCTGGCTGGAGCGCGAATGCGGCGATCTGGCCGAGGCCTGCGAAAAAGGGCTTTCCTGGGCCAGCCGCGTGCTGCCGCTCGTGACGCTCGCACACGGTCCGTCGGCATCCAACAACCATTACTGGCCCGAAATCTACACCAATCTCGGCCTCATCGAAGGCTCGGGCAAGCGCGCCTATGGCTTCGACATGGACGGTCCCACCCGGTTCGGCAATGCGCCGACCTTCGACTCGGCGCTGTTCGCGTCGCCCCGCGAATTTGCCGAGCTGCTTCTGGCCGGCAAGTCCAGTCACCGCTACACGCCGCTCGACGTGGCCGACTGGCTCGACGACATGGCCGCAGGTTGCGAGACCGCGCTGAGCACGGCGCGCTCGTCACCCGATTACAACCGGGCCGAGCCGCAGCGCATCCTGGCCGATGTGGAGATCCTGGGTGGCATGGCGCGCCATTTTGCCCAGAAATTCAGGGCTGCCTGCTGGGCCGAACTTTTCATCGCCACCAAGGCGTCGGAACTGATCGAGCCAATGCTCGGCCACGCCCGCAACGCCGTGCTGGCCTGGGAGCGGTTGGCGGCGGTGTCACGCGAGCTCTATCACGACGACCTCACCTACGGACCGCAATCCTGGCTGCGCGGCTCCTGGCACAGCCGGTTGCCCGAAATGCAGGCCGAACTGCTCGATCTTGAAGCGCTGCGCGGTTTTGGAGGTACGGAATCGGTGGCGGGGACGCCGGCTCTGGCCAAGGCGATCGCCGCGCTCAAGGGCCATCGACCGACCCGCGCGCAGCCGGACGCCTCGGCGCCGACGGCAGTCTTTGCCGGTGGCGAGCCTCTGCCTATCCGCATCGAGGTCGAGGCCGAGGACGCGCCCGTGCTGCATTACCGCCACATCAATCAGGCGGAGCGCTGGCAATCCATGCCCATGCAGGCCGAAAGGGGCGGCTACACCGCCACGATCCCGGCCGAATATACAAAATCGGACTTTCACCTGCAGTACTTCGTCAGCCTGCGCCAGAATGGGCAATCCACGCTCATCCCCGGCCTGGCGCCGGACCTGGCCAATGAGCCGTACTTCACAGTGATGCAACGATGAACAATGAAGGGTCGCCGCGCATCCTGCGGCGGCCTGCGCCGACAATCGGTGGGAGGTGAGATTGGCGAGATATTTGTTACTCAGGCTGGCAGACGCGGTGCCCACCGTGTTCCTTGTCTTGCTGCTGGTCTTCATTGCCATGCGCATTCTGCCGGGCGACCCGGCCATCGCCGCGCTCGGCGACATGGCCACTCCCGAGCAATTGGCCCTGTTCCGCGACCGGATGGGCCTCAACGACCCGTTGTGGCTGCAATTCATCAACTTCGTCAAAGGCGTGTTCACGCTCGACCTGGGCAATTCGATGATGAGCAACCAGAACGTGGTTGGCCTCATCCTCTACAACCTGCCCTTCACAATCGAGCTGACCGTGGTGGCGATGCTGATGGGCATCCTGGCGGGCGTGCCGCTGGGCGTGCTGGCGGCCACCAACCGCAACAAGCTGCCCGATAGCGGCGTGCGGGTGTTCTCGCTGATCGGCTACGCCATCCCCGACTTCTATCTCGGGGCGCTGCTGCTCATCACCTTCGCCCTCAATCTGGGCTGGTTCCCGATCAATGGCGGGGGCACCGATTTTGCCAGCCGCATGTATCACGTGTTCCTGCCGGCGCTGACCCTAGCCTTCGTCAAGGCGGCCTTTATCGGCCGGTTGACCCGAACGTCACTGCTCGAAGTGCTGAGCCGCGACTATGTGCGGACCGCCCGCGCCAAGGGCGCCAAGGAAAGCCGGGTCATCTACCGGCACGGGCTGCGCAATGCGCTCCTGCCGCTGACCACCGGCCTTGGCCTCAGTACGCTGGCGACGCTGTCGGGCTCGGTGGCTATCGAAATGGTCTTCAACCGGCCCGGTATCGGCAAGCTGCTGATCAGCGCCATCGCCGAGCGCGACTATGCCGTCATCCAGGGCGGTGTCGTCGTGTTCGCCATGTTCGTCGTGGTCATCAACCTGCTGATGGACCTCCTCTACATCGTCGTAGATCCTCGTATTAGGATGAAGTGATGACCGTAATCTCTGAACCGTCACCCCATCAGCTGGCGCCCGAACCCAGCATTTTCCGCAGCATCCGCGACGTCATCCTGGGCCGCCCCGGCACCATCGTTGCGGTCTTCATCATCCTGGCGCTGGTGTTCGTGGCGGTCTTCGCGCCACTGCTGGCGCCCTATGATCCGCTGACCCAGTCCATGCTCAAGATCAACCGGACGCCAAGCTGGGAAAACTGGCTGGGCACAGACCAGTTCGGCCGCGACGTGCTCTCCCGCATGATCTACGGCTCGCGCAATTCATTGATCTTCGGCCTTATCTCTCCATTCTGCGCCGCCATAATCGGGGGTACGCTGGGCGTGGTCGCGGGATATTTCGGCGGTATCGTCGACCGCGTGATCTCCCGGGTCGTCGACCTGTTGCTGGCCTTCCCCGAACTGCTGCTCGCCATCATGATCGCGGCTGTTCTCGGCGGCGGCTTCTGGAACGTCATCATCGTCATCACCATCGCCTTCGTGCCCGGCTTTGCCCGCGTGGCGCGCGCCCAGACCCTGTCGGTCAAGCACGAGCCCTATGTGGAGGCCGCCATTTCGATGGGTGTGCGGACGCCGGTGATCATCTTCCGGCACATCATTCCCAACATCATGGCGCCCATCGTGGTGCTGATGATGCTGTGGGTGGCCTCGGCCATCCGCCTCGAGGCGTCGCTGAGCTTTCTGGGCATCGGCACCCAGGCGCCCAACCCGAGCTGGGGCAATATCATCAAGGACGGCCTCAATAACATTTTCGGCTCTCCCTGGCCGATCATCGGCGCCGGTGCCGCCATCACCCTCGTGGTCCTGGCGTTCAACCTGGTGGGCGATGCCGTGCGCGATGCGCTCGATCCCTCCACCTCGCAGTAATCCAAGCCAAGGAGCCCATAGATGAGTGACCTCGGCTTCGATAAAGCCTCTGTTCCAACCCCGCCGACGACCGAGCCGGTCCTGGCCGTGAGCGACCTCAAGACCTCGTTCCAGACCAAGACGGGCTGGATCGAGATCGTCAAAGGCATATCCTTCGAGATCGGTGCGCGCGAAACCCTCTGCGTTGTGGGCGAGTCCGGTTCGGGCAAGAGCGTAACGGCCCTGTCGATCATGCGCCTTCTCGACCCCACATCCAGCCGCCTGCGCGGCTCGGTGAAGCTGAGCGGGCGGGAATTGCTGACGCTGCCCGAGCCGCAGATGCGCGAAGTGCGCGGGCGGCAGATCGGCATGATCTTCCAGGAGGCCCTCACCAGCCTCAATCCGCTGGCGACCGTCGGCAACCAGATCGCCGAGACGCTGGTGATCCACGGCCAGATGGAAGGGGCGGCCGCCCAGGCCGAGGCCGTCCGCATGCTCGAGAAGGTGCGTATTCCCGCCGCCAAGGCCCGCGCCAACGAATTGCCGCATAACCTCTCGGGCGGCATGCGCCAGCGCGTGATGATCGCCATGGCGCTCGCCTGCAAGCCGCAATTGCTGATCGCCGACGAGCCGACGACGGCGCTGGACGTGACCATTCAGGCCCAGATCCTGCAGCTGATCAAACAGTTGCAGCAGGAAGAGGGCATGGGCGTGCTCTTCATCACCCACGACATGGGCGTGGTGGCCGAGATTGCCGACCGCACCGTGGTGATGCTGGGCGGGCAGGTGGTGGAGCAGGGGTCTACCGACCAGATCTTCAATGCGGCCCAGAGCAGCTACACCAAGACCCTTATCGCAGCGGTGCCGCGCCTGGGGTCGATGAAGGGCAATGGCCAGCCTGAGCACTTCTCGGTGGTCGACCGCAAGACGGGCGTGTTGCGCGTGTCCGAGCCGCGACCGGATACGGTGGATCACCAAAGCCCACCAGTGCTTTCGGTGAAAAACCTCGTCAAGCGCTTCGACCTAGGCGCCAGCTTTTTCGGCAAAGTCCATGGTCGGGTGCATGCGGTGGAAAACGTGTCCTTCGACCTCATGGCCGGCGAGACGCTGTCGCTGGTGGGCGAGTCCGGTTGTGGCAAGTCGACCACCGGGCGGGCGATCATGCGGCTGACCGAGCCGCAGAGCGGACAGATCAGCATCGACGGCCAGGATATCATGGCGATGGATCGCGATCGCATGCGCGACATGCGCCGCAATATCCAGATGATCTTCCAGGACCCTTTTGCCAGCCTCAATCCGCGCATTCGCGTGGGTGAGGCCGTTGCCGAGCCCTACCTGACCCACAAGCTGGGCACGCGGCAGCAAGCGCGGGCCAAGGTGGCCGAATTGCTCGAGCAGGTGGGTCTCGACCCCGACGTGGCCAATCGCTATCCGGCGCAATTCTCGGGCGGGCAGCGGCAGCGCATCTGCGTCGCCCGGGCGCTTTCGCTCGAACCCAAGGTCATCGTCGCCGACGAATCCGTGTCCGGCCTCGATGTCTCGATCAAGGCGCAGGTTGTCAATCTGCTGCTCGACCTGCAGCAGAAGTACGGGCTCTCCTACCTTTTCATCTCGCATGACATGGCCGTCGTGGAGCGAATGAGCCATAAGGTCGCGGTAATGTATCTGGGGGAAATCGTCGAGATGGGACCGGCGGCAGCCGTCTTCAAGAACCCGCAGCATCCCTATACCAAGCGATTGATCGCCGCCGTGCCGATCCCCGATCCGTCGCGCCGCAACCAGCTGCGGCAGGTGGTCGCCGACGAGATCAAGAGCCCCATACGGCCCGCCGACTTCGTGCCGCCCGAACGGACCTATACGACGGTGTCACCGGGCCATGTAGTGCAGGACTGGGACGAGAACTGGAAGGTCTAGGGACTTTGAAGATCGCCTTCTCTCCCGACGGGGAGAAGGCACCGCGCGTCAGCCGAGACTGAGGGCGAGTTCGGGTTGCTCCACGGACCGCAACAGCTTTTGCCGGTCGGTGCTGGCCCGCTTCATGATGTCGAAGCCCAGATCGACGATCGGCTCGCCGACATCGCCGCCCTCGAGCTGATGACGGACCGCCTGCATGGCGTCATAGCCGCACTTCCAGCGGTGGATGCGCACGCTGCTGAGGCCGGGATGGGCAGCTTCCATGTAGTCGAAATCGTTGAAGCCGGCGATGCCGACCTGCTCGGGCACGTTGATTTGGCGCGCATTGAGAGCAAAGAGGGCGCCCAGCGACAGCACGTCGTTATTGCAGAAGACCGCATCGACATCCGGGCGGCGTTCGAGCATGTCCAGCATCAGCTCGCGGCCCATCGTGGCAGAGGAAAACGGCCGGCTGACCGCCGCGATTTCCCCGTTTGTCGCCGGATCGTCATTACCGGTTTCGCCGATAAGATCGGGATCGAAAAGGTTGGCCTCCTCCAGGGCATCGCGATAGCCCTGCAGGCGCTGCTTGGAGCGCGCGTTCATCCAGCCGGCGAAGAAAGCAATGCGGCGATAGCCTGCCTCGATCAGGTGACGGGTCATTTCCTGGCCTGCCCGATAATGGGAAAAGCCGATGATCTTGCTGATCGGGTCGTCGGTGAGATCCATGATCTGGATGACCGGGCAGCCCGCATTTTCAAGCATCTTGCGCGTGGCGGGCGTCTGTTCGGTGCCTGAAACGATGATGGCGGCCGGGCCATGCCTCAGAGCCGCGAACACCTGTTGCTCTTCGATCTGGCTATTGTAGCGCGTATTGGCCAATTCGATGCGCAGGCCGCTGTCCTCCACCCCGTCATAAATGCCGCGCAGCACATCGGAAAAGATATTCTGGGTGAGCGAGGGGACCAGTACATTGACGACGTCCGTGCGATGCGAGGCGAGGGCGCGGGCATTGAGGTCCGGAACGTAGTTGAGCGCCCTGATGGCTTCGGCGATCACGGCGCCGCGGGCTTCCGAGACGCGCTCGGGGCTGCGCAGATAGCGCGAGACGGTGATCGCGCCGACACCCGCCTTGGCGGCCACATCAGCAATTGTCGGGCGACCCCGGGACGTGCGGACCATGGCGTTTCGTCACCCTTTTGCTTTCGAAATCTGACGCTGCATTTTCACCACCATAGCCAAATCAACGCGGTTGACCAAGTGTTATGGTAGCGCTACCATCCTTTCATATTTTTTGGCCTGTTCGGGGTTGAGGTGCTCCCGGCCGGCGGTGATCTGCGATCCTTGGAGGAGGGGCGTCGTGAGCAAGCAACTAGACGGGCGCGTGCAATCGGTGGACAGGGCCATGCTTATCATGGAAACCCTGAGCGATGCGGAAGGCGGACTGAGGCTGACCGATCTGGCACGGCAGACAAAGCTGTCGCTGACCACGGTGCATCGCCTGCTGACGACGCTGGAACAGCGGCAGTTCGTGCAATTCCTGCCCAGCGACAACCTCTGGCATATCGGGCTGCATACCTTTGCCATCGGCAATGCCTTTGTCCGCGACCGCAATTTCCTTGCGCCGGCCCAGCCCTTTCTGCGCCGGCTGCGGGACCAGACGCGGGAAACGGCCAATCTGGGCGTCGTCGACAATGGTGAAATGGTGCTGGTGGACCAGCTCAAGAGCCGGGAAATCACCCGCTCGCTCTCGCGCATCGGCGGTCGCACGCCCATGACGGCATCGGGCATGGGCAAATCCGTGTTGGCGACCTATTCGGGCGGCGAAGTGTCAAGCTTTCTGACGCGCTACGGCATGCGCCGCGTCACCGGCAAGACGCTGACCTGCCGGGATGCGCTCAAGATCCAGCTCGAACGTATCCGCACCGATGGCTATGCCATCGACGACGAGGAATACCTGCCGGGCCTGCGCTGCGTCGCCGCGCCGGTTTATGACCGGCATTCCGACGTGGTCTGTGCGCTGTCAATCTCGGGACTGCCCAGCCGGCTTCCCGAAGATCGCTTGCCGGTCCTGGGACAGCTGGTCGCCAGTGCGGCTGCGGAAATGACGCGATCCATCGGCGGCCTTGCCGCAGGCGCAGCCAGCTAGGATTGTCCATATCGTGACGGGTCGTGACCTTCCGGAGGAAGGCCAGCGCAATCTGGCCGCCGGCGCCTTCTCGCTGCTGACCACGCTGATCTTCGTCCTGGTCTTCACCTCCGGCAGGCTCGCCACAGAGCCGGTGTCCCCGCTGCAGGTAATGTTCCTGCGCTTTGCCGGTGGCTTTGTGACCATCCTGGTCATCGCCGCGCTGCGCAAGGAAAGCTGGCGCTCGCTGCAGAGCCGGCACCGGACCAAGCAGGTCTTTCGCGTGCTGGCCGGCGGGCTGGGCGGTGCGGCGCTGATCTTCGGCAACATGCATATGCCCATTGTCGATGCCAATGCGATCAGCCTTCTCAATGTCGTCTTCGCGGTAAGTTTCGGCGCGCTCATCCTGGGCGATCGCCTCAGCGGCCGCCAGATTGCAGGGGGCCTGATCTGCCTCATGGGCGCCGCTGCGGTGATGGCGTCGCGCGGCGCGTTCAGCGCATTCGATGCGGGCTATCTGATCCCGGCTTTTGTCGTGGTGCTCGGCGCGGTGCTGATGGGCGTCGAGAGCATCTTCATCAAGGTGCTGACGACCGCCGACCGGCCGATGGTGACGCTTGCCCATGCCAATTTCTTCGGCATGCTGCTGCTGGCCATTCCGGCCCTGTTGACCTGGCAATCCTGGGGCGTGACCAATCTGGTGCTGCTGCTGCTCGGGCCGATGGCCATCCTGGGCCAGTATTTCAACATCTGCGCCTATTCGCTGGCGAAAGTCAGCGTGCTGGCACCGCTGAGCTATGCATCTTTGCTGTTCGCCGCGTTGATCGGCTGGCTGTTCTTCGAAGAAATTCCGTCGGCCGGAGTGGTGCTGGGCGCAGGCTTGATCGCCATGGGCGGCGCGGTCATCATCCTGTCGCGTCGATAGCAGGGGCTTCCGCATTGTGGAAAAGCCGCGATCGCGCTGCCCTGATCGCGGATCGATGCGGTAGCCAAGGCGGGCCTCTAACGCAAAGGATGCCCCATGCTCACCACCAGCCGCCTCGACATCGCGGATGCCCGCACCATCATCGCTGCCGCCACTGCCAAGGCCCAGGAGATCGGCGTGCCCATGTGCATCGCCATCGCCGATGACAGCGGCAATCTTGTTGCCTTCGAGCGCATGGATGGCGGCAAGGTCACCAGCATCACCATTGCCATCGACAAGGCCTATACCGCCGCCGCCGCCAAGAAGGCGACGCATGAATACGGCACTGCCAGCCAGCCGGGCGCCCCGGCCTATGGCATCAATTCCGCCATTGGCGGTCGTCTGATGGTGGTAGGCGGGGGCCTGCCGATCCTGGTCAATGGCGCCGTAGTCGGTGCGATCGGCATCAGCTCGGGCACTCCGGCACAAGATCTCGAAGTGGCCCAGGCCGGTGTCGACGGTTTCAAGGGCTGAGACGTCAGCGCCGGCCCGGTGATCCCCGGGCCGGCTCTGAGGATCAGGCGGAAGCTGTCTGCTGCCGCTTCAGGCGCCGCCGCCCTGCATGCAGCAAGGGCTCGGTATAGCCATTGGGCTGGGTCAGGCCCTCGAAGATAAGGGCAGAGGCCGTCGCGAAGGCGACGTTCTCGGCAAGGTTGGGGGCCATCGGGCGATAGACAGGGTCGCCGGCATTCTGGCGATCGACAGCCTCGGCCATGCGGGCAAGACTGTCCTCCACCTGATGACGCTCGACAATGCCGTGGAGGAGCCAATTGGCCAGGTGTTGCGAGGATATCCGCAGCGTCGCCCGGTCCTCCATCAGCGCGACATCGTTGATGTCGGGCACTTTCGAACAGCCGATCCCCTGGTCGATCCAGCGCACCACATAGCCCAGGATCGACTGGCAATTATTGTCCACCTCGCGCCGGATATCGGCCTCCGAGAGGTTCCTGCCGTCGAGCAGGGGCGGGGCGAGGATAGCGTCGAGGCTGGCCGGTATGCGCTTGCGAATATCGGCCTGCTGCGCCCGTACGTCCACCTCGTGATAATGGAGGGCATGAAGGACTGCGGCAGTCGGGGAGGGAACCCAGGCGGTGCTGGCGCCGGCGCGCATCTGTCCGGCCTTCGTCGCCAGCATTTCCGCCATGGCATCGGGCTTGGCCCACATGCCCTTGCCGATCTGCGCCTTGCCGTCGAGCCGGGCCGCAAGGCCGACATCGACATTGTTGGCCTCGTAGGCGCCCAGCCAGGTGGCCGACTTGATCTCGTCCTTGGGAATGACCGGGCCGGCCCGCATGGAGGTGTGGATTTCATCCCCGGTCCGGTCGAGAAAGCCGGTATTGATGAAGACGATGCGCTCGCGCACGGCGCGGATGGCTTCCTTGAGATTGACACTCGTGCGCCGCTCCTCGTCCATCACGCCGATCTTGATCGTGTGCCGGGCGAGACCCAGCGCATCCTCGACCCGGTCGAACAGCGTATTGGCAAAGGCCACTTCCTCGGGACCGTGCATCTTGGGCTTGACCACATAGATCGAGCCGGCCCGACTGTTGCGCGGACCTTCTGTCTTGCCCAGGTCGTGCAGGGCGGCAAAAGTCGCGACCATCGCGTCCATGATGCCTTCGGGCGTTTCATTGCCCTGGGCATCGAGCACCGCGTCGGTCGTCATCAGGTGACCGACATGGCGGACCAGCATGAGGCTGCGGCCAGGCAGGGTCAGCTGCCCTCCATCGGGCGTCTCGTAATGCCGGTCGGCCGCGAGGCGCCGTTCGATGGTTCTGCCGCCTTTGCTGAGATGCGCTGTCAGATCGCCCTTCATGAGGCCGAGCCAGTTGCGATAGACCCCGACCTTATCTTCGGCATCCACAGCGGCGACGGAATCTTCGCAATCCTGGATTGTGGTCAGCGCCGCCTCGAGAACCACATCGCAAAGGCCGGACGGCACCGTCTTGCCGACGGGATGGGTTGTGTCGAACACCAGTTCGAGGTGCAGATCGTTGTGAGCGAAGAGATAGGTGCTGCGCACGCCGTCCCGCGCCTGTCCGCGAAACTGCGCCGGGTTGACGAGAGGCACGGAGCGGCCATCGACATGTGCGGTAAACCCATCGGGGCCGAACCCGTAAGCCTTGGCGGCAGCATGGGAGGCCCCTGCCAGCGGAATTACCGCGTCGAGAGCGGCGGCCGCCTTGGCAATCACGGCCGCGCCACGCTCGGGATTGTAGGTGCCGGCCGGGCTCAACCCGCCCTGGGTCGGAATGGCGTCCGTGCCGTAAAGCGCGTCGTAGAGGCTGCCCCAGCGGGCATTGGCAGCATTGAGTGCAAAGCGCGCATTGGAGACGGGCACGACCAGTTGCGGGCCCGCCAGAATTGCGATTTCGTCATCGACATGCTGCGGCGATACGGCGAAATCGGTGCCCGTCGGAACGATGTAGCCGATATCCTCGAGAAAGGCGCGATAGGCGGCCGGGTCATGGGCCTGTCCGCGACGCTGCAGGTGCCAGGCGTCTATCTGCACCTGAAAGTCGTCGCGACGCGTCAGCAATGACCGGTTGAGCGGCCCCAGATCCTCGAGGATCCGCTGATATTCGGCCCAGAAACGGGTCGGATCGATGCCGGTGCCGGGTGCGATTTCGCTCTCCACCAAGTCGGCCAGCGGCTCGGCAACACGAAGGGTCCCAAAATGTCGGTATGTCATCACAGCTCACCTGTTCATTGCTGTTGGACAGCTAGCAGTGACAAGCGCGCAGTTTCATCAGGTGATCTCAGCTTTTCTGCGATGCGGAAATCGGTCCGGAAAACCGCCCTGGCGGTGCATCGCAAGAGTGTGGAAGGCCCGTAACGGCTGGACGATCATCGGGCGGGAGCGATTGAGCGTGCTCATTTTTTTGCGACATTACTGCATTGTAATTTGGCAAGCGGGGCGGCGCTGGTAGCTTGCAGCCCATGCTTCGCCCGTTTTGTTCCACCGATTTTCGAGGTTCGGCTTGATCCGACAGCTCCTGGCCTCTCTCGTTGTTCTGGCGATTGCCGGACTCGCCTGGCTCTTCCTGGTACCCAGCGCCCCGGAAACGCTGGCCCGCGTCGGCATCGTGCTGCCGTTCGGGCCAACCGCGCAGGCCGAAGCCGGTGCCGGCCCACGAGCGACGGGCGGGGCGGGCGGACCCGGCGGCGCACGCGGTCCTGGGGGCGGGGGCTTTGCCAGCCGTGCCACCAATGTGGTGACCTCCGGGGTCAATCTAGTGACCATAAACCACACGTTGAACGCCATCGGCGAAGGCAGCCCCGCCCGATCGGTGACCGTGACCACGCCCAGCACCGGCACCCTTTCCGAAGTGCTGGTGCGCCCCGGCCAGACGGTCGCGGCGGGTGACGTCATCGCCCGCTTCGAGGCTGAGGCCGAGCAGATCGAATATGACCGCGCCCGCCTTGCCGCCGACGATGCTGCCGCTGCCCTGACGCGAACCTCGGGCCTTGCCAGTTCCAATGTCGTGGCCGGAACCGCCCTTGCCGCTGCCGAACTGGCCAATTCCAATGCCCAGCTGGCGCTGCGCAGTGCCGAGTTGGCCCTGGAGCGTCGGACAGTGACGAGCCCCATTGCCGGAACCGTGGGCCTGATCCAAGTATCGCCGGGCAATTATGTCGCCGCCCAAACCGCGGTGACCACGATCGACGACACCTCGTCCATCCTCATCGATTTCTGGGTGCCCGAGCGCTACGCCACCCAGATTGCAACCGACATGCCGGTCGAGGTGACCGCAGTTGCCCAGCCCGGCCGGGCCTTCACCGGCAATATCTCGGTCATCGACAACCGGATCGATCCAGCCAGCCGCACCCTGCAGGTGCAGGCGGAAATTCCCAACGAAGACAATATGCTGCGCGCCGGCATGAGTTTTTCGGTGTCGCTGGGCTTTCCCGGAGAGGACTATCCGGCCGTCAATCCGCTCGCGATCCTGTGGTCGGCGGAAGGCTCCTATGTGTGGAAATACCAGGACGGCGCCGCCGCAAAGGTGATGGCCGAAATCGTCCAGCGCAACAGCGATGGCGTGCTCGTCCGCGCCGATCTGGCGCCGGGCGATGCGATCATCACCGAAGGCATCCTGCAATTGAGCGAAGGCATGCCGGTGACCATCCTTGAAGGGCCCGGCGGCGATGATGCCGCGCAGGCCGCGCAAGCTGCACCGGAAAGCTGAGGAGGCCCGCCATGTCCATTGCCGACAAGAATGAACGCGGCGGCGCCCTCGCCACGCTTTTCGTGCGCCGGCCGGTCATGGCGGTGGTCATCAATGCGCTGATCGTGGTGGCAGGACTGGCCGCGCTGCTCGGCATCGAAGTGCGGGAACTGCCCAGCGTCGAGCGGCCTGTGCTCTCCATTTCAACCAGCTTTTCTGGCGCAGCGGCCGAAACCGTAGACCGGGAAATCACCGCTGCAGTCGAAGGCGCCGTCGCGCGCGTGCAGGGCGTTTCGGCCATCTCCTCGAGCTCGTCGGTCGGCAGCAGCCGGGTGACGCTGGAATTTTCCGAAAGCACCAATCTCGATATCGCGACTTCGGACGTGCGCGATGCGCTCAGCCGGATCACGCGGAGCCTGCCCAGCGGGGCCGACGCGCCAATGATCTTCAAGTCCGACAGCGATGCCCAGGCCGTGATGCAGCTGGCGGTGACCTCGGACAGTATGAGTGTCGCCGAGCTCAGCGAAGTGGTCGAAACCATCGTCGCCGAACGGTTGGGGGCGATCGACGGTGTCGCGGAAGTGCAGGTCTATGGCACGCGCCAGACCAGTTTCGAGATCGATATCGACCCGGTCAAGCTCGCTGCCAGGGGACTGACGGTCGCCGATGTGCGCAATGCGGTATCGACCATCGCCTTCGATGCGCCGGGCGGCTCGATCAACGGTCCCAACCAGAACATTTCGGTGCGCGCCGTTTCCGAAGTCACCGAGCCGGCCGATTTCGAACGGCTGCCGCTGGGCAATAGCCGCACCTCGCTGGGCGACGTCGCCACGGTGGTGTTCGATGCGGCTGCCAGCACCTCCGCCATCCGCGCCGATGGCAGGCCCGGCATCGGCCTTGGGATCGTCCGGCAGGCGCAATCCAACACCATCGCCATTTCGCAAGCCGTCCACGCCGCCGTCGACACGCTGAACCAGACCTTGCCCGCCGGCGTCCGCGTGCAGATTTCGAGCGACGATGCCGTCTTCATCGAAGGCGCGCTGCACGAGGTTCAGATCGCACTTCTGGTTGCGCTCGTCGCGGTGGTGGGCATTATCTATGTGTTCCTGCTTGACTGGCGCGCGGTGATCGTGCCGGCCATCGCCATGCCCGTTGCGCTGCTCGGTGCCGTCGCCGGCATGTATCTGGCCGGATTTTCGCTCAATATCATCACCATGCTGGCTCTCGTCCTGGCCACGGGCCTGGTGGTCGACGACGCCATCGTGGTGCTGGAAAATATCGTGCGGCGCAAGCATATGGGCGCCGGCCCACGCGCAGCCGCAGTGCTCGGCACCCAGGAAGTGTTCTTCGCGGTGGTGGCCACCACGCTCACCTTGGCCGCCGTCTTCGTGCCGCTGTCCTTTCTCGATGGCCAGACGGGCCAATTGTTCCGCGAATTCGGCTTCACGCTCGCCATTGCCGTGCTGCTGTCCTCGATCGTTGCCCTCTCGATGGGGCCGATGATCGCCTCGCGCCTGCTCAAGCAGGATGCCGGCACGGTCAGCCACGGGGGCATTCTCGGACTCATCGGACGCAGCGCCGGCGGGCTCTATCGCAGCAGCCTCAAGCTGGCACTGAACAATCCCATCGTGATCATCCTTGTCGCCGCTCTTTTTGCCGGCTCGGCCTTTTTCGTCTTCGGCAATATCCGTCAGGAAATCACGCCGCCCGAGGATCGCTCGGTGATCAATGTCAGCGTTTCGGCACCCAATACGGCAAGCCTCGACTTTGTGCGCACCCGGCTGGGTCAGGTCGAAACGCTGCTCCAACCCTATCTCGATAGCGGGGAAGCTACGTCTTTGTTCGTGCTGTCGGGTTGGGGCAATGGCGGCAATATGACCCTGACGCTGGCGCCCTGGGACGAGCGGGCACGCAGCCAACAGGACATCGCGACAGAGGTGACGGCACTGATGACGCAGATTCCCGGCGTGCGGGCCTTCGTGCGCCAGGGCAATAGCCTGGGCATCAGGGGCGGGGGCTCGGGTCTGCAATTTGCCGTTGCCGGTTCCGATTACAACCAGCTGGCCGACACCGCCCAGACCATTGCCGACGCGCTGGACGAGGATGGCCGGTTCGGCCGGGTCAGCGTATCGTTCGACACCAACCAGCCGCAGCTGACCCTCACGGTCGATCGCGCCGCCGCCGACGCGCTTGGCATCGACATCAATGGCCTGGCCACCACCATGCAGGCGATGATCGACGGAGCAGATGTGGGCAATGTCTTCATCAACGACACGTCCTATTCGGTGCGGCTGGTGTCGACCAGCCATCCGGTCAACGATCCACGCGATCTCGAAACTCTGTTCGTCCGGACCGGCGACGGGCGTTACGTGCCCATGGCCACCATCGCCACGCTGGAAGAATCGGCCGTGCCGCCGTCCCTTCGCCGGGAACAGCAGCGCCGCGCCGTAACGGTCTCGGCCAGCCTCGAAGACGGCCTGGCGCTGGGCGATGCCTATGCGCAGCTCCAGACCATTGCCGCGCCACTCCTGCCCGAGGGCACCTCAATCCTGCCGTTGGCGGAAGCCAAGACGCTGGGCGAGGCCAACAATGCGCTGCTGCTGACCTTCGGCTTTGCGCTCGTGATCATCCTGCTGGTACTGGCTGCGCAGTTCGAGAGCTTCTGGAGCGCCATCATCGTCATGACCACGGTGCCGTTTGGCCTGGCTGCCGGGCTCTACGCCATCCTGCTCACTGGCGGATCGCTGAACATCTTCAGCCAGATCGGGCTGGTCCTCGTGGTCGGCATCATGGCCAAGAACGGCATCCTGATCGTCGAGTTCGCCAACCAGCTGCGCGACAGGGGGTTAGGGCTGCGCGAAGCCATCGAAGAGGCCTCCAACATCCGGTTGCGGCCGGTGATGATGACGGTGATCGCCACCATCATCGGCGGCGTGCCACTGGTTCTGGCATCCGGCGCGGGCTCAGAAGCGCGGGCAGCCCTGGGCTGGGTCATGGTGGGGGGATTGTCCTTCGCGGCCATTTCCACGCTCTACCTCACGCCGGTCGCCTATCTGCTCCTCGCAAGGTTCTCCAAGCCCAAGGTGGAAGAAGAAGCTCGTCTCGAGCGCGAACTCGACGCAGCCAATGGCAAACCTGCTCCGGCAGAATAGGGCTTAGCCTGGCAGCGGCATTTTCCGTTGCGCGCATGCCGCGTGAGCCATCGTCGCCAATGCGGTTCACCCGGCTGTTGCCAATGAGAGAATTTCCGCGGCGCGCGCTTCCAGTCTGGCCAGGTCGGCATCGGAAAATTCCCGCTCGTTATAGTCGAGCAGAACCAGCGCGCCAGGAATGGAGCCATCTGGCAGCTTCAGCCGTATTCCAAGATAAAGCCGGATGCCGTTTGCCTGCAGAAACTCATTCGCGGCAAAGACCGCGGCATGTTCGTCCACGGTGACGCGGTAGGGGCCCTCATGGGTTGAGACAAGCGTCGTCAGTGCGGAAAGATCAGCTTCCGTGTTGGGTAGGCCATCGGCCTGCAAGTCGATGCGGGCGACAGCAACATCGAATTCGTTCGCGATGTCGTTGAGAATTGCCTTTATGCCGGGCGCCCCAAGATCGATATTTTGCCGGGGGAGAGCTTGCAATTCCGGCTCGCCAACCGCACTCCGCCAGATCGTCTCGATTTCATGCCAGGCAGTTTCATAATCGCGATAGATTGCGTCCAGGTGCAGTCGTTCGGTTGTTTCGCCATCTGCCGGCGGGCCGAAGGCGCAAGCCACAAGCGGCAGATCTGGCCGACGGCGCCGCAATCGACGCGACACATAACGGGCCTGCGACCGGATGTCTCCGGACAGAAAGACCATAACCACGGTCCCGACATCGTCGATATCCAAACGCTCGATGGCCTCGGGCTTGATGGCAAAGGCCGGGAGTACGCGGGTCGGCACGCCTTTTTCCGCCAGCTGCACCATCAGAAGCTTGGCCGCTGCCTCATCGATCTCCGTCCGGCCTGCAACCAGAAGAACCGGGGCGCCGGGCTCGACATCGCCCAGGTCGAAATCGTCCAGCAGCATGTCGAAGGACGTGCTCAGCTGGCGGCGCTGTTCGAGCGCTGCGGGCTGGTCGGCAAGTTCGCCGCTGGCCAGCAGGAGGGCAGGCATGGCGACTTCGTTGACAAAGGCCAGCTGGCTCTCTTCGGCGGCATACTCCTCGAAATTCTCCAATACCGAAACGTCGTCGCCCTTGAGCAGGCGCTGATAGAGCTGTTCTGGCGGGGTAAGAACGGGCTCGCTGCCCAAAAGCGTATCGAGAAACCGCAATTCGGGAATGTGTCGCCCAATGACGACAAGGCAGACGGTCATCGGCGTTGCCAGGATCAACCCGATCGGTCCCCACAGCGTTGCCCAGAACATGGCGGAGATGAGGATGGCGAGCGGCGAGACGCCAGTGCTCGATCCATAAAGGCGCGGCTCGATAACGTTGGCCGTCGTCAGATCGAGCACCAGGAAAAGCGCCAGGGTCATCAGCAGCATGTCCCAGCCCGGATCGACAGCGAAGGCGAGGGACAGGGGAATGGTGGCGATGATGAGCGCGCCGATGAACGGAATGTAGCGGAAGACCACGATCAGCAGGCCCCAGAGGAAGGCGCTGGGCACGCCGATGAACCACAACCCCAGGCCAAACAGAGTTCCGTATGTGCAATTGACGGCCAATTGCACCAGCAGATAGCGTCCGACGCGCCGGCTGGCGTCCGCCATGGCAAGGTTTGTCTTGGCGTAATCGCCCGAACCGACGAGCCGAATGAAGCGCTCCAGCATGTCGGCCCTGCCAAGCAGCAGAAAGATCACGATAATCGTGACGATGGCGACCGTGGCCACTGGCCCGACGATGGATCCAAGAACCGAAGTCAGGAGGCCCAGCGGGCCCACATCATTGGTAATGGCAACGGGGACCGGCCGCCCTTCGATAGGCGGATTGGCTTCGGTCAGGTCGGACAATTGAGCCGTAACATCGCTGATCGTCCCGTTGATCTGCTCGAAGAACCCGCCGCCGAACTGATCCTGCAGCCCGCTAAGCTTAGTAGAGACGGTCTGCTGGTAGCCCGGCAAATCTGACGCCAGACGGGTCAATTGCAGACCAGCCAAGGTGGCAAAGCTCACCAGCAAGAGAAAAGCCGCAAGCACGGTGACGATAACGGCGACTGCATCGGGAATGTGGAGGCGGCGATTGAGCCAGGTGACCAATGGCGTCAAAGCAAAGGCAAGAAGCACCGAAAGGACCAGAGGCACGATGATGCCGGCGCCGAAATAGAGCAGCGCAGCGACCAGGGCGAATGTCGCGATCGCCTCGAATGGCGGGCCCTTGCGACCCAATGACGACACGCTACGGGACTCAACCATCAGGACCTCACGCGGTCATCCGGACCGGTTTTGATGTGCCTAAATGAAATGGCGTGGCTTTGGTTCAATAGCACGAAGCGTCGACTTTGACGCGCCTGGGCTGTGCGCCGATGAAACAGCCTCCAGCGTAATCGGTAAACTGTTGACAGTTATCAGTCGTCGTGAATAGTCTCTTTCCGAGGGAAGGGTCTGCCAGCCCGCGCTGGAACAGAACCCCACCACAAGGAAGGGAGTTTCCATGTCTTACTTCAGAACGATGAAGGGCTTTGCTGCTGCGGCCCTGGTCAGCGCCACCTCACTCTTTGCCCTGTCCACCGCCGTCTGGGCTGCCCCGGAACAGCTTACCATTGCTCTTTCAGGCGATGTCCCCACGCTCGATCCGAGCAAGGACACCTCTCCGATCGGGCTAAACCTGCGTCTCAACGTCTACAACGCGTTGACCGAACTGGGTCGCGATGGTGAAGTCATTCCCCAATTGGCGGAAAGCTGGACGACGAGCGACGACCTTACCGAGTGGACCTTCAAGCTGCGCGAAGGCGTCAAGTTCCACGACGGCTCGACCATGACCGCCGATGACGTGGTCTTCACCGTCGAGCATGTCCTGGCCGATGAAACCTCGCCGGTACGCGCCTTCCTCCGCCTGGTCCAGACCGCCGAGGCAATTGACGACAATACGGTCAAGTTCACCTTGACCCAGCCCTATTCGATGTTCGATCGCCAGAGCAAATATCTCTATGTGATGTCGCGGGCCTATTATGACGCCAATGGCGATACGGGCTACGCCACCGCTCCGATCGGCACCGGCCCCTATACCGTCGCTGAATGGGTCAAGGATGACCGCCTGGTGCTTCAGGCTTTCCCGGACTATTGGGGTGGCGAACCGGAGGTCAAGACCGGCATTTTCCGTCCGATTCCGTCTGATGCAGCGCGCGCCAATGCGCTGCTGTCCGGGGAAATCGATCTCGTACCGAGCCTGCCGCCCAGCCTCATGGACATGCTCTCCGGCAGTGCCGACCTGAAGGTTGAAGTCGCGCCAGGCTATCGCGTGGCATTCCTCGAGCTCAATCCTGACCAGGCACCCTTCGACAAGCCGGAAATCCGCCAGGCAGTCGATGTTGCCATCGATCGTGCGGCCATCGCAGACCAGCTGATGCGGGGTACGGGCAAGGCCACCGGCATGATGATCCCGCCCTCCAATGGCGGATACGACGCGTCCTTCACGCCGACCGAGTATGACCCCGAACTGGCCAAGCAGCTGGTGCAGGAAGCTGGCTATGACGGCACGCCGATCGTCATCGACTACCCGAACAACAACTATCCGATGGCCAACGAAGTCGCCCAGGCGATCGCTGGCTACCTGACGACTGCCGGCCTCAACGTTCAGCTCAATCCGATGGAGTTCACGGCCTTCTTCCCGGCCTGGGTCCAGAACAAGCTGAGCCCCATGTACTACTTCGCCTTTGGGTCTTCCCAGTTCCACGCCGAGACGATCCTTGCCACGCTTTATGAAGCTGGCGGGCATCTCCGTCACAACAACCCGGAGATCGACGCTCTGGTCAAGTCGCAGCGCCAGGAACGCGATGAAGCCAAGAAGCAGGAAATGATCAGCCAGGCCTTCCGCATCAGCAATGAGGATCGCCAGTTCCTGCCGCTTTACGACATGCTGCAGGTCTATGGCGTCAAGGCGGACATCGACTACGTACCGTATCCCGACGAAATCGTGCGTCTCTATACCTTCGAGTAATCTCCTCCCGGAGACGTTGAATGGGCCGGCTTGCCGGCCCATTTTCTTTGGTCCGTAAGCAGTCGAAACAAAAAGGCCCGGCATCACTGCCGGGCCTTTTTGTAAACCGGGTTTGTGTCAGTCGAGGGAGAAGAGGTTCCCCGGGCTCATGATGTCCGATGGATCAAATTGGGCCTTGAGCTGGTCGAGAAGCGCCCGCACCGCCGGCTGGCGGGTTTCCATGTAAGGATATTTGCGCCCGATCTGCATGTGGACGCCGCCGAGCGCGCGCCATTCGCCGAGGATCGACTGGGTCAGAGCCTTGAGCGTTTCGCGCGAGGCAGGATTGTCGGCACGACGCTTGAGTGCTGCGCGCTGGGCCTCGCTCATGAAGTCGAGATGGATCGGCAGGGGTGCATCGGACCAGCGGATCAGCGTCTCGACCCCCACGCCGGACGGGCCATGCGTCGAAAGCAGGTAGCCATGGGAGATGCCAGCCGCCTTGAGCGCCTCGGCATCGCGTTCAAAGACTGCCTCTGTCCGTGTGAAGCACTCCGCACCCAGCGAATTGGGCACCACCGTATGGAGCCAGGCCATGCGCTTGCCGGACGGCGTCAGCAGGCCCGACATCGGCGGGAACGGCAGGGCGCGCATGACGCGCGGAATGGAAGCGGGAATTTCGCGGCCGCCGGCATCGCGCGCGATGGCGCAGACACGTCGCGCCTTGCGATCGGCTTCATGCTGGTCACCACCTTCGACGACGGCGTTCATCAGATAGCCGACTTTCTTGGCAAAGCGGCGACCATGGAGCGCGATCAGCGTTGCGTCACGCAAGCCCGATGTCAGGCTCGACGCCCCTTTGATGATCTGCCCGACGGTCTTGAGATCGGCCACAAGCCCATCGCTTTGCATGCGGGACTGTGCGGAAAAAGGGTCCATCCCCAAGCACTCGGAGGCGAGCAGTTCAGCCCCGATCTGGGCCATGGCGCGCATCTGGGCTGCCGGATCGTCGAAGGAGAACGAGACAAAGGCCTCCCCTTTAGCCGCCGGAATCAATTGCAGCGTAATCTGCGTCTTGATGCCGAATGCACCGCAATCGCCGAGAAAAATGCCGGTGAGATCGGGGCCGTAATTGCGGAAGAACGGGGACGTATTGTCGCCGCCTGCAGATCCGGTCTGGATCAGCTCGCCCGTACCGATCACGACGCGCAGGGCCAGCACGGATTCGGCGGAGCTGCCGCGCGAGGCCGAACCGAAGAACTTGGCGCCCTGGGACACCGCCCCGCCGACGGTCGCATGAAGGCCGGAGAAAGTGCCCCAAAATGGCGTCGTTAATCCAAGCGGACGCAGGGCGTCGCGGAGCGCGGCCCAGGTGACACCGGCCTCGACCGTCACATAGCGATCTTGGGCATTGATTTCGATGATCTTGTCGAGCGCAGAGAGATCGATGAGGGCGCAATTGGGTCGGGCCGGTAGATAGCCGGCGCTGTAGGAGAGACCGCCACCACGGGTATAGACGCCGATATTGAGATCCTTGGCCTCTCGAATGATGCGGACGACGTCGTCTTCACTGGTCGGGTGCAGAACGGCGATCGGCTTGTGCGATGCTTCATAAAAGACATCGGTGGCATAGAGGTCGAGGTCGCCGGTTTCGATATTGAGCCCCGGCAGCTGCTTGGCAAGCCAAGCGGCCGGGTCGATGTGGGGGTCCAAGCTGGCCTCCTAGGCTTGCAGCGAGCGACGCAGATACCGGCCATGGCCGGCAGTTTCTGCAACCATTGCACCGTCGCGATAGACCTCGACACCGCGAACGAGCGTATTGGTCACACGGCCCTTGAACGTCTGGTCTTCGTAAATGCTGTAGCCGGCATCGCTGCGCACGTCGTCAGTGGTCAGCGTCCATTCCGTGTCGAGGTCGACCAGAACGATGTCGGCATCGAAGCCCGGCGTCAGCGCACCCTTTTGCCCCCACATGCCCATGGCTTTGGCAGGATTTTCGCACAACAGAGCGACAAGGCGCTCAATGCCGATGCCACGGCGATGGTAACCTTCGGTCAACATGACAGGCAGAATGGTTTCAAGGCCCGGGCACCCGGGCGACGCTTTCCAGATCCCGCCTTCCTTGCCGGCCAGTGTGCGATGCACATGGTCGGAAGCGACCGTGTCGATCGCGCCCGAGGCGATCCCCGCCCAAAGCGCCTCGCGGTCGGCGGGTTCGCGCAGCGGCGGATTGATCTTGCCCACCGTGCCACGTTCCCAGGTCACGTCATGGGTGAGATAGTGCGGGCAGGTTTCAATGGTGATCGAGACCCCCGACTGACGCGCCGCTATAGCAGCGTCGAGCGCTTCGCCGGATGAGGTGTGGACCACATAGATGGGAGAACCCGCTGCCTGACAGAGGCGAGCGGCCCGCTGGATGGCGTCTGCTTCGACGAATGGGGGGCGCGACTCATTCCACGACGAGAGGCCGTTCAGGCCCTCGGGGTCCTTGGCCATGACCTGCTGGCGCAGATAGTGCACAACCTCGATATTTTCCGGATGCGGACAAAGCACGCCACCATTGCGGGCGCAGGCTTCGGCCAGGCGGAAGAGGAATGCGTCGTCGATGTCTGGCAGGCCCAGCCGCTTGCCCTCGCCGCCGCGGTTGTTCATGAAGATCTTGAAGCTGACAATGCCGTAATCAGCAATGTAGCGCGGCACCTGGGCGAGCTGCTCTTCGGTCGAGATGATCAGATGATAGCCGAAATCGATGTGGCTTCCCGCCTCGGTTACCGCGCGGATTTCATCGAAGATTGTCGAGTGTTCGGCGGCCGAAAGGATGAACGGAACGATCGTTGTGACCCCGCCGCTGGCGGCAGCGGATGTTTCGCTCCGGGCATCCGATGCCGCGCGGGGATAGGAAATGTCCGCACCATGTCCAAGATGCACATGAACGTCCAGGGCGCCGGGCATGACGAGCTTGCCCGAGGCATCCAGCCGCCTCGCGGACACAGCCGCCGTGCCTACTTCCAGGATCGCTGCCACGCGTCCTCCGCTGACGGCAATGTCGAAAGGCGCCGGTGCTTGGCCGGGAAGGGCGACAAGGCCGCCGTGGATGACGAGATCAAACATGGGATTATCCTCAGGCAAGGGTAGGCGGGCGATCAGGTGTAGCGCTTCTCCATGGCGTCATAGTCCTGCTTTCGGACGGCGTTCTGACGCATCTCGAAGCTCGCCAGAGCATCCTTGACGCCTTCCAGCGAGCCCGTGCGCTGAAGTTCGCCCAGGACATTATAGACCGACATCAGGGATGCCTGGAGCGCCGCGTTTGCAAACAGGCTTGC
Source organism: Devosia chinhatensis (assembly GCF_000969445.1). Classification (NCBI taxonomy): domain Bacteria; kingdom Pseudomonadati; phylum Pseudomonadota; class Alphaproteobacteria; order Hyphomicrobiales; family Devosiaceae; genus Devosia; species Devosia chinhatensis. The sequence continues at coordinate 1,017,869 of NZ_JZEY01000054.1, forward strand.
CCCATAGCCCATTTCTTTGAGCTTGGCGTGGTCCACAGGCGGGGTCTTGCCGCCAAAGACATAGTTGAAGATCTGCGGTACCGGCAGCTCGCGTGAAATGCGGGCGATATCGTCCAGATTGATGGGCGCTTCGACGAACGTCACGTCGGCACCGGCCTCGATGTAGCGATGCGCACGATCAAGGGCATCCTCGATGCCGTTGACGGCAATGGCGTCGGTACGGGCGACGATCTGGAAGTCGCCATCGCGACGGCTATCAGCCGCCGCCTTGATCTTTTGTACCATCTCCCCGGTGGGAATGACGGCCTTGCCATTGAAGTGGCCGCATTTCTTGGGAAAGTCCTGGTCTTCGATCTGAATGCCGGCGGCGCCGGCGCGCTCATAGGCACGGACCGTACGATAGGTATTGACCGGATTCCCAAAGCCCGTATCGCCGTCGACCAGAAGGGGAATATCCACCGCGTCCGCGATCATGGCGATATGCTGCACCATTTCAGTCATGGTGATCAGGCCGACATCGGGCATGCCCAAATACATGTTGGTGACGCCCGCGCCGGTTATATAGGCGCATTCATAGCCCAGCTCATTGATGACATTGGCAAAGAGAGCGTTTGGGGCCCCTGGCATGATGACCGCCTCGCGGCGGGCCAAAATGCTCTTGAGCCGGGCGGCAGGTGAAGTCACGCTTAATCTCCTTGCGACGAGCTCGGTTCCCACGCCCGAGCCGAACTAGCTACTAGACACAATCTCCGCTGTATGATGTAAACTGTCAACAGTTGATAGCAGGGCAATCGGCTCTGAATTCGGTTAGGAACACCTGCTGATGACCATGTCGGTGCCGACAGCTCCCAGCGCCCAACTGCCGCTTCACAAGGGTTTCGCCAGCGCCCCGGGCTGTCGACTGCATTATACACGACAGGGAAGCGGGCCTGCTGTCGCGCTCCTGCATGCCAGTCCCTGTTCAGCCAAGGTCATGGCCGAGCTGCAGGCGGCCTGGGGGCACGAATTTACCTGCTTTGCCTTCGATCTGCCGGGTTTCGGCCTGTCCGAGGCGCCGCGAGATGGAGATATCACCATCCCGCGGCTCGCCGACCTCATCGCGGGCGGCATGCGTTCAATCGGGATCGAGCAGGCCGCCCTTTATGGTCGGCACACGGGCGCCAGCGTGGCGCTTGAGCTGGCGCTGCGCCATCCCGAACTTGCATCGATGATCCTCACCGATGGTCTGCCCATCTTTGCGGCGCCCTATACCGAAGAGCGCCTCAAGCAATACCTGCCGCCAATAGTTCCGCAATGGCATGGCGGCCACCTTACCTGGGCCTTTTTTCGCTACCGTGAGCAGCACTTGTTCTGGCCCTGGGATGCAGTCGATCTGGAGCGCCGGGCGGATGCGGACCTGCCCGATATTGCATTCCTCCATCGCGGCACGGTGGAACTGCTCGAAGCCGCCGGGACCTATGCGCGCACCTACCGTGCCGCCTTTCTGCATCAGGCGCTGCCGCGCATCGGCGATGTCACGGTGCCAGCCTATTGGGGCAATCGACCGGGCGACAGCCAATATAAGACTGTCCCGCGCTATCCCGATGGGGCGCCGGTCGAGATCATGTCGCGCAATCCGGAACAGGCGCTGGCCGAGGAGCTCGATCTCCTGCGCCGCCACCCGGCAACCGGTGCCGTGCCGGTACACGTCTCCGCCTTCAGCGAAAAGCCGCATGCCGACGAGATCGAAGACTATATCGATACCCGTCATGGACCGGTGCGGGCCTATGGGGCAGGGCTGTCGAAGCAAGGCGACCCGCTTCTCTTCCTTCATGACCTGCCAGGCAGCTTCGATCTCGACCGCGCGGAGATCGGTGATTTCTTCGGCAATGGACCCGTCTTGGCATTTGACCTTGGTGGCAATGCCGAGTCGCCCAGCGATGCACCGAGTATCTCGCTGTGGGTCGAGCAAATCGAAGACGTCCTGGAAGCCTTGGGCTGGAACACCGTGTCGCTGGTCGCAAAGGGCACCTCGGCGGCTTTGGCTCTGGCCTTTGCGCGCCAGTATCCGGAACGTGTCTCCGAAGTGGTGCTGTCGACGCCGCCCCTGCTGAGCGAAGACGAGCGTCTGGCCTGGTCGGAGCGCGTGCCGGACATCGATCCAACAGAAGATGGCGGCTACCTCTTGCGACTTTGGCATCATCTTCGCGATCAGGAGCTCTGGTATCCCTGGTTCAATCGGGACCATTCGGCACGCCGCAGCACGGAGCCGAGGATCGATCCGGTCCGGCTCACACGGTATGCCGTAGCACTTTTAAAGCAGCCCCACACCTACGCCCGGATATGGCGGGAAGTCCTGTCAGACGACCTTGGCGAGATGCTGAGATCCCCTCCTGTACCGGTGAGGATCGTTTGGTCACCCCAAGATATCTTTGCGCCCAGCGTTCAGCGCCATCAGGCTGAGCATCGGGACGCCACCCCCAATACAAGACTTTGACTGGAGAACGTGATGTCGACCCATGCCCCAACCTATACTTTGCCGGACGTTCAACGGCAGCCTCTTGAGGCAGTGCGGTCCCTGCAGAACCAGCTGCTTCGTCGCATGGTCGAGATTTGCTATGACCATCATCCGTTCTATTCCAAGCTTATGCGGGAGCGTGGCCTGACGCCGGCCGATATCCAGAATATCGACGATCTGCAGAAAATCCCGCCGTCCTCGAAGACTGATTTTCTGGCCGACCCGGAAGCCTTCCGGCTGCGCCCCGAGGGGTTGCCGCTGGCCGAGGGTACGCTCTGGAAAATTATCTACACGACCGGAACGACGACCGGTAAGCCAGCGCCGATCTTTGTCACATCGCACGACCACTTCGCCTACCAGGATCTTTTCCGCACCCGGCAGGACCTTATCGGACTGCGCAACACCGACTTGATCGCCAACCTCTTTCCGCTGACGTCGTTTCCCATGGGCGCCTATTCCCGCGGGCCCGACGAGGCGGCAGCCGTCGGCGCGGCCATGTTGATCGCAAATACCGGGCGTGTGGACAGCTATTACCCGGTCAATCGCAGCGTCGACGATGCCGTCGCTTCGATCGCCCGCCACAAGGCAACTGTGCTGTGGGGTGTCGCAGGGTTCGTCCGCCGCGTTCTGCTGCGCGCAGCGGAGCTCAGTGCCGATTTTACCTCTGTCCGCATGGTGATGACAACGGGCGAAGCCGCGTCTCCCGCCATGCGCGAGGATCTGCGGCTGCGGATGCGCAACCTCAATTGTGCGGATACCACGATCGTCAATCGCTATGGCTCGACCGAGCAGGGCGGCACGATGATCGAATGCTGTGACGGTTCAGGCTTCCACAGCTCCATGCCAGACCAGGTTTTCCATGAGGTGGTCGACGCCGACACCGGCATGCGCCTGGCCGATGGCGAAACCGGCATGCTCGCCATTACCCATCTCAACCGGCGCGGCACCGTATTCCTGCGCTACAAGATGGGGGACATGGGCGCGCTTGACCATACGCCGTGCCCCCATTGTGGACGCACCACCGTGCGTCTTTCCTCCAAACCCGTACGCACGGGCGACATTATCAAGATCAAGGGCGCGCTCGTGAACCTGGGTAATCTCAAGGCCGAGCTCGACAAAATTTCAGAGCTGGAAGAATACCAGATCGTGGTCACCTCGGAGTCTGCGACCGATCCATTCTCGCCTGACGTGCTCAAGGTCCGCCTTGCGCCCGTTTCGGGCAAGGAAGACGGGATCGGCGGCGAGATTGCAGCGCTTGTCACGACGCTCACCAATCTTCGCCCGGAAATTGAAATCGCCAGGCGTGACGAGATTTTCGATCCGGTGGCGATGGCCAAGCCCAAGCGGATCGTCGACCTGCGTCAGCGCTGATGCGCGGGGATGTCCATGGAGTGCTGGTGACGCGCCAAGACGGCGTTGTCACCATCACTCTCAATCATCCCGAGCGTGCCAATGCACTCGATCCGGCCGAGTTTCATGAACTGGCCGAGATGTTCGGCGCGCTCGCCTCAGCGACCGATCTGCGCGCCGTCATCGTGACAGGGCAGGGCGAGCGGGCATTCTGTGCCGGTCTCAATCTGCGCAATGCGCCCGCCATCGCCCAGGATCTGGCCTCGACCGGGCCGACCGGGCTCAGCGCGGCCCTGCGGGCGGCCACACTCTTGCCGGTGCCGCTGATTGCCCGCATCAACGGGGCTTGTGTAGCCGGCGGCTTGGGGCTGATGGGCGCGGCCGATCTGGTTATAGCCGTCAACACGGCGCGCTTCGGATTGCCGGAAATCAAACACGGCCTCTATCCTCATGTCGCTCTGGCGGGTCTTCACCATCGTGGTGCGCCCGGCGTTCTGAGCCGGTTGGCTGATACCGGGGCACTGATCGACGCCTCTGCCGCCCTCGATGCCGATCTTGTCGACATGGTGGTCGATCGCGCCAGTCTCGACGTTGCGGTCGCCAGCGCTCTTTCGACTATAGCTGCTGGACAAATTCCGGCTCGCTTCATCCGCCGCAAAGGGGCGGATTTGAGCATGTTTCACAAGCGTCTAGACGCGGCCGATCATGCCGCACGCCTGCAAACCATCATAATAGTCAACAGTTGACAGTTTGGGGTCGGTTTTCTAACCTTCATCCAACAGGAGCCCTCTCATGACGCCGAGCACAGATTACCAGTTTGATCCCACCAAAACGCGCGACGGGTACGGTGGCATCGACATCGTGGTCAATTTCTACACGCCGCAGGTCATTGCCGAAAAGCGCGTTCCGACCGACGAGAACTTTCGCGATCAGGTGCGCATGGCCGACGACCATCGCCGCGGCCTGACGCCGGAACAATATATCGAGAAGATGGATCGCGCCGGGATCGAGCGCTCGCTGCTGATCGCCGCCCGCTGCGGCGATCGCCGCATGAGCACCTCCACCGAGATTCCTTATTCCTATATTCATGAGGCGTGCCAGAAGTATCCGCACCGCTATTCAGGCGTTGCCGGTATCAATCCGTTACTGGGCATTGCCGGCCTCAAGGAGCTTGACCATGCGGTCAAGGATCTGGGTTTTGTTGCCGCCCATCTTTACCCGCACTGGTTTGGTCAGGCGCCGGACGCCGCCATCTATTATCCCTATTATGCGCGCTGTGCCGAGCTCGGCATTCCAATCATGATGCAGGTCGGGCATTGCCTCGTCTATCGCGACGACAACCGCTTGGCGACAGTTGCCAAGCCGATGCTGCTGGATCGGATCGCTATCGACTTTCCCGAACTCACCATCATCGGCATCCACCTTGGCTATCCCTGGACCGAAGAGATGATCTCGGTCGCGACCAAGCATAAGAATGTCTATATGGCGGGCGACGCCTATGCGCCCAAGCACTGGGGCCAGTCGGCGGTCCACTTCGCCAACACCTTCGGGCAGGACAAGTTCATGTTCGGCACCGATTGGTGGGTGATTGATCCGGAACGAGCCGTCAAGGAGGTCGATGATCTCGATTTCCGTCCGCACTCTAAAAAGAAAATCATGCGGGACAATGCCCTACGCGTTTTCAATCTTCCGACTTAGCGCTTAACATCTGTTCTTGGTAGCTGCAGCAAATGTCGGTAAACAGTTGACCCAACATGCTGCCTTCCTGGGAGGATTCATGAGCACCATTCAGCCAATCGTCGGCGCCTCGCTGAGTTCTGAGGCGCTCGACATGGTCGTTGCAGCGATCACGTCGGGAGAGTTCCAGCCCGGTGAGCGGCTATCGGAGGCTGAGCTTGCCCGCCGCCTGGGCATCAGCCGCGGCCCTCTCCGCGAAGCATTGGGGCGCCTTGAAGGGCGCCTCGTCACACGCACGCCACGTATTGGCGTTCGGGTGATCGAACTGTCCAAGCGCAATATCGAGGATCTGTTCTATACGCGTGAGGCGCTCGAGGGCATGGGGGCCCGCCTGGCCTGCGAACGCATCTCCTCGCAGGAAGTGGCGCGACTGCGGGACCTCCTCAACACCGATCGCAGCCAGCCCGAAGTTCAGGCCGGCGAAGCTTATGCGCCACGTTCCACCGATGACGACTTCCATCTTTCCATCGTCAAGGCCGCTCATTGCGAGCAGATCGAGCGCCTGCTGATGGACCAGATTTACTATCAGTTGCGCATCCATCGCCGCAAATCCAGCACGCTGCCGGGACGGGCGCGCGCCGCCCTGATCGAGCACGAGAATATCGTCATCGCGCTCGAAGCACGCGATCCTGATCAGGCGGAAAAGGCGATGCGGACCCATCTCCGCAACGCCCGCCTCAGCGCAATGGCCGCCGTCACCGAGTAGCTGAAAACTGTTGACAGTTTGGCTCCGAAGTTCTTGAATCCGGCTGCGGCGCTGGTGCCGCGGCATTATGGAGCAAGCGGTGAGCAAGCAAATTTGGGATGATGTCATCCCCGAAGAAGAAGTCCGGGCCTATGAAGCTGCCGGTTTTGGTGGCGCTTCGGGCATCGGCAGCAAACCCGCACTTCTGATCATCGACGTGCAGTACCGGACCGTGGGCACCGAGCCCAAGCCGTTCTTCGAGTCGATCAAGGAATTCCCCACATCCTGCGGCGACGTCGGCTGGGAAGCCGTGGCGCAAATCGAAAAGCTGGTGAAGCAGTTTCGGGAAAAGGGCTGGCCCATCATCTATCCCTATGTGGCCCCGAAGGAAAATTTCGATACCGGACGCCTTGCCGCCAAGGTGCCTGCACTTATGGGCGTTGCTGCCAAGGGCTATGAATTCGTACCCCCGGTGGCCCCCCAGCCTGGCGACGTCTTGTTGCCCAAGCGGCATCCCAGCGCCTTTTTTGGCACGCCGCTCGTGAGCTATCTGGTCGAACGCGGCATCGATACGCTGGTCGTGACCGGTTGCACCACGAGTGGCTGCGTGCGCGGTAGCGTTGTGGATGCCTTCGCCTATAATTACCGTGTGCTGGTGCCCCATGACGCGGTCTACGACCGCTCGCACACCTCTCACCTGGTCAATCTCTTCGACATGAACGCCAAATATGCCGACGTCGTATCGACCGACGAGGCGGTGACGATCCTCGACGCGGTTCCCGCCGCTGCTGCCTGACCCAAAACGAATGGCCCGGCAGAGGGTCTGCCGGGCCTTGATCCCTTCTCTTGACGCCCCTTAAAGCGGGGCGGCGACCGTCTTGGTTTCGAGATAGGCGTTGAACATGTCTTCGCCCTTTTCCCGACCCCAGCCGGATTGACGGAAGCCGCCAAAGGGCAGGGCGCTGTCACCCACGAAATGTCGATTGATGCCGATGGTACCGGCGCGCACCCGCGCAGCCATCTTGTGGGCCAGCGAGAAGTCCTTGGTGAAGATACTGGCCGCGAGGCCATAGGGGCTCGAATTGGCCTCTGCGGCGATCGAGTCGAGGTCATCGTCGCTGAAGCGCAGTGCCGACAGCACCGGACCAAACACTTCCTCGCGAACAATGGTCGAGCTGGGAGTGAGGCTTGCAAGGATCGTCGGCTTGTAGAAATAGCCGCCGCCTTCGATAGCTTCGGCACCGGTGACGACCGAGGCGCCTTCACGCACGGCCATTTCGGTCATACCCGCCACGCGTGCCAGATGCGCTTCAGAAATCAGCGGGCCCATCTGGGTTGCGGGATCGAGGCCATAGCCGACCTTGAGGCCATTGGCCGCTTCGGCTACGCCCTCAAGGACGCGGTCAAAGGCTTTCTCATGCACGTAAAGCCGCGACCCTGCCGTGCAGATCTGGCCTGCGCCCGAGAAGATGCCGGCGGCAATTGCTGGAATAGCGCTCGACAGGTCGGCATCGGGGAACACGATGACCGGGCTCTTGCCGCCCAGTTCCAGCGTGACACGCTTGAGATTGGACTGTGCCGCGGCCACCGCGATGGCACGCCCGACCGAGGTCGATCCGGTGAAGGCGATCTTGTCGACATCGGGATGAGTGGACAGGGTCGAACCGACTTCTGCACCGCCCAGAACAACGTTGAAAACGCCTTCAGGTATACCGGCCTCGATGGCCAGTTCCGCCATATAGATCGCGGTCAGCGGGGTCTGTTCGGCAGGCTTGAGCACGATGGTGCAGCCGGCAGCCAAGGCCGGAGCCAACTTCCAGGCTGCCATCATCAGCGGGCCATTCCAAGGCACGATCTGGGCGACTACGCCTACCGGATCGCGCAGCGTATAGGCATGCCACTCGCCCGGCGAAGACACCGGAATCGTGCGGCCCATCAGCTTCGTGGGCCAGCCCGCCGTGTAGCGGAGGAGATCCACGGAGGTGCCGATATGGCCCATCCTGGCCGCATTGATCGGCAGGCCGCAATTGAGCGATTCCAGTTCGGCCAGAACCTGGGTGTGCTCTTCGATGAGATCGGCAAACTTCCAGATCACCTTGGAGCGCAAATTGGGCTTCATAGTGCGCCAAGGACCTTTGTCGAACGCAGCGCGAGCCGCAGCGACGGCCTTGTCAACATCGCCTGACGTGCCCTGCGGCACATCCATGAGCTTGATGCCGCGGCCCGGATCAAAGACGGGGCTGGTGTTTCCGGTGATCTCGGCGAGCACCTGGCCATTGACGTAATGGCCGAGCTTGCGCGCCAAAAAGGCGCGCGTTGCTGGGTGGAGTTCGGGAACAACTGAGTTCATCGATCAGACCCCTGTGTGGAAGTCGATGATCTGACGCACCGGAGCGCCGCCATAAAGGTTCTTGAAGCCTTCATTGACCTGCTCGAGCTCGATCCGGTCGCTGATCAGGTGATCGAGCTTGAGACGACCCTGACGGTAGAAATTGAGAAGGTTCGGAATGTCGACGCGGAACTGGTTCGAGCCCATGGACGAGCCCTGGATCTTGCGATCCTTGATAAACAGCGAGCCCTCAAATTCCAGCTTGTTGCCGGGCTTGAACATGCCGAGAAGGGTTGCCGTGCCGCCCATGCGGAGCATGCGGAAGGCCTGGTCGGCGGTCTGCTTGAGACCGAGAGCCTCAAAGGAATAGTGCACGCCGCCCTTCGTAAGCTCGATGATGTCGTTCACGGGATCAACATCGGTGGCGTTAAAGACGTCGGTCGCACCCAATTGCTTGGCAAGTTCAAGCTTGCTGTCGAGGCGATCGATGGCAATGATGCGCCCGGCGCCGGCCAGCACGGCGCCGGAGATCACCGAGAGTCCTACGCCACCACAGCCGATCACGGCGACGGTCGAGCCTGGGACGACCTTGGCGGCATGGATGACGGCGCCAACGCCGGTCAGAACACCACAGCCGACCAGCGCCGCACGGTCGAGCGGCAGGTCCTTGTCGATCTTGACCAGAGCATGCTCATGAATCAGCATCTGCTCGGCAAAGGCCGACAGGTTGGACGATTGGTGAATGACTTCGCCATTGAGCGACATGCGTCGCGCAACGCCCGCCGGCAACTTGGGATCGGGCGATTCGCAAAGGCTCGGATGGCCGGTGACGCATTGCGAGCAGTGGCCGCAGAATACCGAGAGACATCCGACGACATGGTCTCCGGGCTTAACATGGGTCACCTCGTCACCGACAGCTTCGACGATGCCGGATGCTTCGTGGCCAGGAATATAGGGCATCGGGTGCGGATAGGTGCCGTCAGCAAAATGCAGATCGGAGTGACAAATGCCGGCATAGGCAGTGCGAACCAGAACTTCGCGGCTCTTGGGCTTTTCAATGGTGACGTTCTCGATCGTCATCGGTTCGCCGGCTTTCCAGACAACGGCAGCTTTCATCTCTCACATCCTTGCATTCATTAGAGCAGGGCCAGAGGCTGGAGTGGTCCAAGATAGTGGTCACTGCTCTTCCCTGCTGTCACGCTACCCACACCAGTTGGTTTTGTCTACTGTTGACAGTTTGGGTGCAGCCTTCTAGCTTTTAGATATGCGGTTGTCTGAAAAGATTGTCGCATCCTCGTCCGGCTCGCCCGGAAAAGGGTCCTTGTGAAAGTCCAGGAGGCGGAATGGCAGGCTTCATTTTAAAACGGCTGCTGCAGTCGGTCCTGACCATAGCCGGCGTCATCACCGCGGCGTTCTTCCTGACGCGCCTGGCGGGTGACCCGTCCATTCTCCTGCTGCCTCCTGAAGCAACACCCGAAGATGCTGCGCGTCTGCGTGCTGCGCTCGGACTGGATCAGCCGCTTATCGTTCAGTACTTCGTCTTTATGGGCAAGGCGTTCATGGGCGATTTCGGCATGTCCTTACGCCAGGCGATCCCTGCCATGGATCTCGTGCTCGAACGCGTCCCAGCGACATTGGAACTCGCGCTCTCGTCGTTCGTGGTCGGCATCGGCCTTGCCTTTATCCTGGGTATCCTGATGCGCATGACCCGCTTGAACTGGGTGCGCGACCTCATCACCTGGATCGCCCTGGGCCGGCAGGCAATTCCGATCTTTTCCTTCGGCCTCGTTCTCATCCTTATCTTCTCGATCCAGCTCAAATGGCTTCCGTCCTACGGTCGGGGGACCTTCAGTCACCTGATCCTGCCGGCCGTGACATTGGGCACCTATGAGCTGGCGCTTTATCTGCGTCTGTTCAACGCCTCGCTTGCTGCCGAGCAGCGCAACGACTATGTGCGCACCGCTTTTGCCAAGGGGCAGGGTCGCATCCAGGTTCTCCTCAAGCACATGTTGCCCAATGCGCTTCTCCCGCTCGTTACGGTCGCAGGCATCAATCTTGGCATGCTGCTGGGAGGCACCGTGGTCACGGAAACCGTGTTCAGCTGGCCCGGCGTCGGCCGCCTGATCGTGCAATCTGTCAGCCAGCGCGACTTCCCGGTGATCATCGCAGGGGTCTTCCTGATCTCGCTGGTCTTCGTCGTCATCAATCTGATCGTGGATATTCTTTACGGCTTCCTCGATCCCCGCGTGAGGCTCGCATGATGGGCAAGATTTCCATTTCGCAAGCCGTGGCCATTGGCCTGCTCGCGATCGTGGCGGTGCTGGTGATCGTCATCCCGCTTCTGCCGTTCTATGATCCCTACAGCCAGAACCTGGGAGGCGCTCTGCTGCCGCCCGGCGGGTCTTCGTTTGATGGCCGCTTCTATCTCCTTGGAACCGATACGCTGGGGCGCGACATGCTTTCCCGCCTGGCGTTGGCCGGACAGGTTTCGGCCCTGATCGGGCTTGGCGCTGTCGCGGTAAGCCTTCTGGTGGGGGTGACGCTTGGCCTTATCGCCGGCTATTTCCGAGGCCCGGTGGAGGTCGTGATCATGGGTCTTGCCGATCTCCAGCTCTCCATTCCGCGCGTGCTGCTGCTGATCGCCGTCACCGCCATCATCGGGCCCAGCGTCGTCAACCTCGCCATTATTCTGGGCCTGTCGAGCTGGGTGGCCTATGGCCGCGTCGCACGCGGCATGGCGCTCAGCCTTCGCGAACGCGAATTCATCCTCTCCGCCCGTACGCAGGGGGCGTCGGCCACCTGGAATATCCGCCATCATCTGCTGCCCAATGTATTGCCGCAGATGTTGATCGTGGGTTCCTATGAATTCGGCATGATCATCGTGCTCGAGGCGTCGCTGAGCTATCTGGGCCTGGGCGTGCAACCGCCATTGCCAAGCTGGGGCATGATGGTCTCGGAGGGACAGAACTATCTGGCGCTGGCCCCGCAACTGGCAATCCTGCCCAGCATAGCGCTCTTTATCCTCGTCGCCGGGTTCCAGTTCCTGTCCCAGACCCTCACCAAGGAAAACGATCTGGAGATGGTCGCATGATGCCGCAAGTGGTACCGGCCGCCGTGCCCGCCGAGGCTGTTCTCAGTGTCCGCAATCTCTCGATCGATGCCAAGGGTGCCGACGGCAATCCCATTCACCTGGTGCAAGATGTTTCCTTTGACGTCTTTGAGGAGGAAGTCCTGGGCCTGGTCGGCGAGTCCGGTTCGGGCAAGAGCCTCACCATGCTTGCTGTACTCGGCCTGCTCGGTCCCGGTCTCAAGATCGTGTCTGGCAGCATTGTCCTGCGCGGTCAGGAACTGACCACGATGCCGTTCACGGACCTGCAGAAGGTTCGTGGCAAGGCGGTGTCGATCATCTTCCAGGACCCATTGACGACGCTCAACCCTGTCCTGCGCATCGGCGACCAGATCGGTGAAGCCATCCGGCTGCACAATCCAGGAAAAAGCAAAGCCGAGGTCAAGGCACGCGTCATCGAGCTCCTGTCGCTGGTGGGCATCCCTAACCCTGAGCGGCGCTTCAGCCAGTTCCCCAATGAATTTTCCGGTGGCATGCGGCAGCGCGTCGTCATCGCCATGGCGATGGCCAACGAGCCGGATCTGTTGATCGCTGACGAGCCCACGACGGCGCTCGACGTCACCATTCAAGCCCAGGTCATGCAAGTTCTGGCCGAAGTGCGGGCCCGGACCGGCGCGGCCATGGTGCTCATCACGCACGATCTCGGCCTCGTCTCCGAATATGCCGATCGGCTTGCCGTGATGTATTCGGGCCGTATCGTCGAGCAGGCGCCAGGCGAGCAGCTCTTTGCCGATCCCAGGCATCCCTATACCGCCGGACTGATCGCCAGCCTGCCGCAGATCGACCATAAGGTCGCCTCGCTCTATTCAATTCCCGGCTTCGTGCCCGATCCGCGCAAGCGGCCATCGGGCTGCCCGTTCCATCCACGCTGCGCCATCGGCCGCGACCGGCCCGAATGTTCGTCGTCGGACCCTGCCTTGCGCGAGATCTCGGTCCAGCGCGATGTCGCTTGCCACTTTTCCGATGAAACGCCCGCCTGGCTCGTCGAGCAGCGCCAGATCAGCGCCATGGTGGCGGATGCGCCCGAGGCCGCCAATGACGATGCCAGCAAGGTGGTGCTCAAGGTTTCCCACCTGGACAAGGTGTTCAATATCGGCGGCGCCGCCTTCAAAAGTCACAAGCTGCGCGCGCTGCGCGACATCAATTTTGATCTGCGGTCAGGCAGGACACTCGGCATCGTCGGGGAGTCCGGCTGCGGCAAATCCACCCTGGCGCGCGTGCTCCTGCGTCTGTCCGAAGCCAGCGGTGGCGACGTCTATCTCAACGGTGCCCCGCTCTTCAAGCTGCGGGGCAATGCCTTGCGGCAGCGCCGTCGGGACCTGCAGGTCGTCTTCCAGGATCCCTATTCCTCGCTTGATCCGCGGATGAAGATCCATGATGTGATTGCCGAGCCGTTGCGGATTTCGGGCTCTTATACGCCCGAGCGCGTCAATCAGCTGCTCGAACATGTCGGCCTGCCGCCGGAAGCCGGGCAACGCCGCTCGCCGGAATTTTCCGGCGGGCAGCGGCAGCGCATCGCCATCGCCCGCTCCCTTGCGCTTAATCCGGACGTCCTGATCCTCGACGAGGCGGTGTCGGCGCTCGACGTTTCCATCCAGGCGCAGGTCATCAACCTCCTGATGCAGCTGCAAAAGGATCTTGGACTCACCTATGTTTTCATCTCGCACGACCTTTCGGTGGTGCGGCACATTTCCGATGAAGTCATGGTCATGTATCTGGGCCGCGTCATCGAGCAGGGTAGCACGGCAGACGTCTTCGACCGCCCGGCCCATCCCTATACGCGTGCTCTCCTGGCAGCCATTCCGCAGATCGGCGGCAAGTCCGACAGCGAGGGGTTGATCGCCAAAGGCGACCTTCCCAATCCGATGAACCCGCCATCCGGATGCGCTTTCCGCACGCGCTGTCCCATGGCGCAGCCCTTGTGCGCCGAACAAGAACCGCCGCTCGTTGATCATGGCCAGCCGGGCCACGAATCTGCGTGCCACTTCGCGCAGGCCTGATGGGTGCTTGAGCCGCTGGTCGAACGCTGGGCGGAGGACATTGCCTGCCTCCGCCTGCCCATGCCTGCCTTTGGCGGCGTCAATGCCCTGATCCTTGGTCCGCCGGGCAACCGCGCCATTGTCGATACGGGCATGCCGGGCGCCGAAACGGCTACGATCTGGCAGTCCGTGCTCAGCGATACAGCCTTCGGGCCCGTCAACGGTCTGGTCGCGACGCATGCTCATATCGATCATATCGGGCAGGTCGGTTTTCTGACACGGCAGACCGGCGCGCCGCTCATCATGTCAAAGGCGGAACATGATAACCTCGCGCATCTCGTCAGCCTGAGCCTTGAGGAGCGCCAGGCCCTTGCAACTGCGTTCCAGGACCGTGGCGGCTTTCCGTTGGAGGGCAGGGCGCTGCCCACCGATTATTCGGTCCTTGCACCTTTTCCTCGACCCGCCCGCCTCTTGGAAGACGGTAACACCATCACGCTGGGCGGCATTGCGTGGACTGTGCTGCTCGGCGGTGGACATTCCCGCGCACCGATTTGCCTATTGTCTTTGGAGCGCAAGATTCTTCTCGCCGGCGACCAGCTGCTGATGGGCTCCGGCCCGCAGGTGCCTGTCCAGGCCGAGCGGCCGGATGATAATCCTCTCGGCGACTATTTCAGCTTCCTTGACCGTCTGGACGGCTTGCCAGACGATCTCACTGTCTTGCCTGGACATGGAGAACCGATCCGCGACTTCAAGCGCCAGGTGGAGCGCATTCGCTCAGGTCATCGGCAACGCCTCAAGCTGTTGCGCGAGCGCATGAGCGGCACGCTGACCTCTGCCGAAATAGCGGACCTCGTATTCGCCAACCCATCGAGGCGACTTAGGGCGCGGCTGCCCTATCTCACCGCTGCCATGACCAATTACCTCGTCGCGAAGTCGGAAATTCAGGTCTGCCGCACTTCCCATTCATTGCGATTTTCGAGAACCTGAGGCGGACGCCTGCTGGCAGGCCCAAGACGATCCACATCGACATTTGAGCCGCTTTGCCCTCAAACCACGTCGGTCAGTCCGCGATCGGTCAAGGTATAGCGTCTTGTGGCCACACGGTCGATTAATTGCCGGTCGTGACTGATCGCAATGACGCCAAGTCCCTTGCGACACTGAGCCAGCAGGTATCTCCAGATATTGGCTTGCGTGATTGGATCGAGCATCGCCGTGAGTTCATCGGCGACGAGATACCTGGTGGATGGTGCCATGGCGCGCAGCAGGACCACCCGCTGCAATTCTCCGCCGGAAATTTCGTGCGGAAAGCGATCGTACCAGGACTTTGAAACGCCAATGGCGGATCTTGTCTCCTCGTCAGGCTCCCAGCCTTCTTCAACGATGCGTCCGATCCGCCATCGCGGATCGACTGTGGCAATGGGCGATTGATGCACATACTGGACCGGGCACCAACCTCGCCCATGATGCTGACCGTCTACACATATTTTTCCCGCGTCGGGTTCAAGGTGGCCGGCGATGAGCATGCCCAATGTGGATTTCCCACAGCCCGACGGACCGGCGAGCCCAAGGACCTGGCCCGGCTCAAGGATCAGCGACACCCGCTCGAGAATGCGCCGGCCTCCGTGATAGGAGAATTGGATGTCGCGCGCCTCAAGCATGGCAATCATCCGAGGCGTAAAATGCATTTTGTGGTAGGGCGCGCCACAACGCCCTCGCATATGCGCTATTGAGCGTCTCGCCCGTGCCGCGGAACCGCAATGACTGTTCGATGGCCACCAGACGCCCGCCATCGAGCACTGCGACACTGTCTGAATATGGCGCTGCCTGCGTCAGGTCATGGGTGATCAGCAGCACCCCGTGTCCCTGGTCGGCAAGCCCGCGCAGCTGAGCCATGACCATACTGGCATTTTCGGCATCGAGGCCGCTGGTCGGTTCGTCGGCGACGACCAGCGCGGGATGACCGACTGTGGCCATGGCCAGCAGCAGACGCCGCGCCATGCCACCGGACAATTGGTGCGGGAAAGCGCGTGCCACCTCGGCAGGAAGGGCAAAACGCGCCAGGCGTTCGGTGATGGCGGCCCTGTCGAGGCGCGTTCCGGCGCGTTTGGCCGCCCATGCCAATTGATGCCCGCACCGTACCAGAGGATCGAGATGGCTGATCGATTGCGGCACCAGACCTATGCGACGTCCACGGATGGTTCGCAGCGTCGTTTCGTCGAGCGTCTCCCCTTCGAAGCGTAGCGTTCCTGTGGTGCTTGCATTGGGTGGCAGGATGCCGAAGAGGGCATGAGCCAGGAGGCTTTTGCCGGCCCCGGAGGCACCCACCAGCGCGAGGATCTGGCCGTGTCGAAGAGAAAAGCTAATGTCGTGGAGTGCAAAGATGCGCTTTTGTCGGAGCAGGCCCTCGTAACGTCGGAACGAGAGGGAGAACGTGTCGACCTCGAGCAGCATCAAAGTTGCTCCTGCCGGGGATCAGCAAGCAGGCGCAGGCCATTGCCGATGGCATCGAAGCACAGAACGATGGCCAGCAGGCAAAGGCCAGGGAACAAGCCAAGCCACCATTTGCCCGCCATGAGATAGCGCATGGCATCGGACAGCAAGATACCGATGGCCGGCTTTGATGGTTCAAGGCCGAAACCGATGAAGGTCAGACCTGCTTCATGCAGGATAGCATGGGGAAAGAGCAGGACGAGGCCCACAAGCAATTGCGGCCAAAGGTGCGGCAGGAAATGCTGGAAGCCGATGAAGGTCCACGACTTGCCCATGCGCCTGGCCGCAATGATGTAATCGGCATGGCGCAATTGCAGGATCTCAGCGCGCAGGATGCGGGTCAGTCGCGGCCAGTGCGTGATCGCCACGGCGACGATGACCGCAGTCGTGCCGCCACCGAGGGCAAATGAAATCAGGATCAGCAGCACCAGATGTGGCAGGCCCATGGCGGCATCCACCAAAAATGCCACCAGCGCGTCTGCCCAGCGCCCGCAGGTGGTTGCAAAGATGGCAAGAGCTGCCGCGATGACGACCGAGATCGCCGAAGCAATGAGCCCGACCCACAAGGAAATGGTCAGGCCATGCACGGTACGCGCGAACATGTCGTGGCCCAGCTGGTCTGTGCCGAACCAGTGGGTCCAGGATGGTATGGCGAGGCGCGTGGAGAAATCCGCATCTATGCCAACCGTGCCGAACAACCACGAGCCGCTCACGACACCAAGGATGATGAGACCGCCAACCATGGCAGCGGCCAGCGTCATAAGGCGATTGTTGAGCCACGGGGCTCGTGTTTGGACGGGGATGACATCGATGGCTTCGCTCATCGCACGGTCTTCCCATGGAGGCGCGGGTCCACGACCCGATAGAGCAGGTCGGCAATCGAATTGCCGATAAACACGAAGCAGGTCAGGAACAGCGCCAGCGCCAGCAGCAATGGCACATCGCCCCGAATGCCGGCCTCCACGGTCGCGCTGCCGAGCCCTGGATAGGCGAAAACCTGTTCGGCCAGCACCGAACCGCCGAACAATTCGCCCAGCGATGCGAAAAGCACCGTTAGCGCGGGCAGGGCGGCATTGCGGGCCCCGTGACGCAACGCGATCTCCATCTGCGAGGCGCCCTGCGCCCTCGCATAAAGCGCGTAATCGGACTGCATGATCTCCACCATCTTGGCGCGCGTATGGAGCGCGATCTGCGCCACCCCTAAAACGGTGAGGGCAATTAACGGCAAGACAAGGTGGTGCACCGATTGCAGCAGGGTCACGTCCTGCGGCGGCACGCCGATCGGCCCGGCGCAGCAGACGGGCGTCCAGCGAAGGCCCACGGAAAACACGATGAGCAACAGGATGGCCAGCCAGAACGTCGGCGCGGAAGCGAGCACATAGGAATAGAGGCGGATGATACGGTCTATCCACGTTCCCGGCCTGGCGCCGGCCGTGACGCCGAGTGCGAAGCCGAGAATGCCAGATAGCAGCCAGGCAAGGCCCAGCAGTGGCAGGGAGGTCTTGAAGCGGGTCGCAAGCACCTCTTGCACCGGCGCATTATAGGTCATGGAATAGCCCAGGTCGCCGGCCAGCAGATTGCTGGCCCAGCGGCTGAACTGCACCTGGGCCGGCTGGTCGAGCCCCCATTTTGAGGCGATGTGGGCGCGCTGTTCCGGCCCCACCCGGGCAATCTCGGCGCCCAGATAGGCGTTGACCGGATCGACCGGGGACATTTTGGCCAAGGCAAAGGCGACGACAGCCACGGTGACCAGCAGAAGCGCCAACCGCATCAACCGCATCGCAATGACGAAAGACCAACTCAACATGGCTGGCCTAATCGCAGGTCCATGTCCATTGCTGGATCAGCGCCGTGATGGGCCAGCCATGGCCATGGGGTTCAGTCTGGGTCGGCCCGATATCGAGGCAATCGCTGACGTAATAGATGTGATCGAGATTGACGAGCCAGGCCCAGCCCGCATCACCCTTGGGACCGAAGCCGGTGGTGCCGTCCCACTCGGCCTTCTGCCAGTGTTCATAAGAGGCTTCGAGGCTCTCGGCTGCCTGGGCTGCCGCAAAATGTGCGTCGACCGTTTCGTTGGAGAAATAGCCGACATTGTAATAGTCGACGCCGGCCAGGCCGGTTTGATAGAGGCTGTAGACCTCAAGTGGGGTGTGGCTGCCCCAGCCGAACATAACGGGTTCGGAATGCATAACCCTCTCGATCTGGTCCCAGCTCATGCCCGTTGCCGTCGCCTCGATACCGAGCGGCTTGAGCAGCTCGGCCAGCGTCGCAGCCAGAGCCTGACGGGTCGAGTCCGAAGCCGGATAGGTGATAGCGAAGGCCGCTCGAACCCCATTCTTGGCGCGCACCCCATCCGCGCCGACAACCCAGCCGGCCGCCTCGAGCAGGGCGTTGGCGGCCTCGGGATCGAATGTCACTGAAGCTTCGGGATTGGACCATGGCAAGCCGTCTGCCGGGCCATAAGCGGGCGTGCCATGCCCAAGCAGGGCAACCTCCACCAGCGTCTCCCGATCAATGCCAAGATTGATCGCACGGCGGACCACTGGGTCCGAGGTGACGGCATTGCCGATGGCGTTGCCGGCGTCGTTGATGCCCGGAATCGGGACAGGCAAGGTAATACCGCGATTATCGACGGAGGCTACGACGACCTGTGTGAAGCCGGCGGGCGCAATGTCAGCCATGGCAGCCGGCACGGAAACCATATCGACCTGGCCCGCCTGCGCTGCGGCCAGGCTGGTATCCTCGTTCGTAAAGACAAAGGTGATGCGCGTGAAGGGCGACTGGGCGCCATAATAGTCCGGATTTGCCTCGACGATAAGCTGCTCGCCCTGCGTCCAGGAGACCAGCTTGAAGGGACCGGACCCGATGGGATTGCGAGCGTAGCCCTCGCTGTAGCGCGCCGCCGGGACGATCCCCAGGGTGTAGAAATTCTCTGTGAAGGTAATCCATGGCTGCTTGAGCCGGATCTCGACCGTCACGTCGTCCAATGCCGCGGCCCTGTCGAGCATCGTGAGGTCGAGAGCCCCGCCGGCCTTTGCACCCTCGTTGAAAGTAAAGGCCACGTCCTCGGCAGTCAGGGCACTGCCATCGGAAAACGTGACATCGTCGCGCAGGGTGATGGTCCAGGTCAGGCGATCGTCCGACAAGGTCCATTTGGTGGCAAGATCAGGTTGCGTGGCCAGATCAGCATCGCGCGTGAGCAGCGTGGACTGGAATAGAGGATGACCGTATCGCCCCCATCCCAGGAGGGGGTCGTAGCCGCCATCGGGCTCTCCGCCAATGGCCAGAAAGAGTTCCGTCTTCGGCGCGGCCAAGGCTGTACTGGCCAGGAGAGCGGTTGCCAGACCCGCAAGCATGAGGCGTTGAATTGCCTTGGTCATTGATCTGCCCCTATATCGCACCGAGCCCTCAAGGCATGGGTCAGCACCGCTGACCCACTGGTGACGATAGCACGAAAGAGTATGATGTCGACCCCGAAACATCATACCGCGGAGGATCTATGCAGCGCGTGACAGTGACCCTGGACGATGACCTGATGACGGAGATCGACAAGCTGATCGCGGTGCGCGGCTATCAGAACCGCTCCGAAGCCATCCGTGATCTGGCCCGCGCAGGCCTGCGACAGGCGGCACAACAGGAAGGCTCCCAAGAGGACAATGTCGGCGTGCTGAGCTACGTCTATGACCATGAGGCCCGCGACCTGGCGCGGCGGCTGACCAGCGCCTTCCATAGCCACCACGACCTGACCGTGGCGAGCATGCATGTCCACCTCGATCACGACAATTGCCTGGAAGTGGCAATCCTCAAGGGTCCAATGAAGGACCTGCAGCATTTCGCGGACCACGTTATCGCCGAGCGTTCTGTCCGCCACGGCAATCTGGAACTCATCCCCGCTCCAGGAACGCCTGCAACGGTGTCGCCTTCAAAACACGGGCACGTCCACGGTTCCTGATCCGCGGCTGGATGAGGCGCCGTGCCGAACACTGAACTCTCGAGCGGCCAGTTGCCCTCGATGTGCCGATCGGCTCGTTTGCCGCAGGGCAGGCGTTGAGTTCGCGTTGAAGTTCACTCTCGTCCATCAGATTGGGCCGCCCAGCCCCGTGAGACCGGGCGGCATTGGCTCTCGAGCCGAGGATTAGTGAGCGAGCATTTCCGCGGCCACCTCATCACCGCTCAACTCTGACGGATAATAGGTCGGCCAGTTGGTCAGCTCTTCGAGCAGGGCGGCGCGATCATCACCCCAATACAGATGGAAATGATGCGCATCCTGCGGCGCAATGGCGTGGTCGCTGAACTGAACGAATTGCGGTGCAGCCGCGTCGCCCTCGACCTTCTCGAAGATGAAGCGCACGCCGCGATTGCCCTTCTCGTAAGTCAGGATTTCGTAGCCGTCCCCTTCATAGCGGGCCTCCATCGGCTGGCCATTGGCATGAAAGGTGAAGGTGTCGCCTGCGATGGTGATGCGATCGACATCGGTCTGGTAGCCGACATCGTAATATGCGCGATATTCACCGGCGGTCATGGTGCCGGCTTTGGCCTTGTGCTCCATCACCGGGTCGAGTGTTCCGTCCTGCAGCAGCGGATAGACCGACTGCCAGTCCCCTTCCCAATCGGCAAGGGTGCGCTCGCTGATCTGGCTGTCGTCGAAATAGCCCTGATAAATTTTGTCATCGTGATCGTGATCATCGGCGTGATCGTGCGCTTCACCTCCGTGCAGGACGCCGCTGCCCCCGATGGCAACGATGGTGAAGGGCTTTCCTTTCACGGCGATCTCGCCGTTCTCCTCGAAGGTTTCGGCATCGACGCTGTGGATCTTGCCCGCAAGCGGATCGGTGACGAAGACATTGTCGCCGGCCACGGCAATGCGCGGTCGCGGATCGCTCCAATGGCCATCCATCGAATAGAGATCGGTGAGCTTGATGGAAGCGGTCACCGCACCGGCTATCACGTCAAGCTTGTGTAGCGTCCCGTCTTCGGTGAACAGATAGGCAAAGCGAGGACGCACGGGGTCGACGGCGAAGTGGACGCGTCGGGTCGGCAGATCGACCAGGCGGTAGGGTGTCTCGGCACCGGGCTCGATGATCGAAACAGTGTCCGCATCCCAGTTGCCCAGGAAATACTGCAGGCCCCGGCCACCAAGCAGCGTCGAAACGCGACCCTCGCCCAGCCCTGCGGTGAATTCCAGCACCTCCACCTTGGGCTGGCCGCCTGCCGAGCTGATCAGCAGAATGCCGCTCTGGCAACCGCCGATTGCGCCGAGATTGCCAGACAACGCTTCGCCGTGAAGACCCGCGCATTCAACGACGTTGCCAACCGGATTGCCGTTTCCGTCGATGATCTGTACGCCAGCCACCGAGCCTTCGCCTTCGGTGTTATAGACCGAAACGATGGAGTGCTCACCAAAGGGCACCACCACGCCATGGTGCGGCGCATTGGCCTTGACTTCGGAAAATTCGGCTTCGCCCTCGAGTGCCGCACTTTCACTGAACACGCGCGCAATACCCTCGCCATCGAAGAAGGCGGCAAAGTGTGCGTTATGCTCGACGAAATGCGACGGGCTTTCACCATGGACGGAAAACCCTGTCAGGCGGGGTTCGGAAACGTCGATATCGGCGTGATCACCATGATCGTCGAAGCGGATGCCGCTATCGATGGCGGTAACGGTTCCCGCAGCACCTTGGACTGCATAAACCGTGGCGCCGCTCAAGCTGCGATAGAGGGTGGCGGGACCTGAGACGTCAAAGTGGGTAATTTCTTCGTTGGTTAGGGCATCGAGGACATGCACGACCGACTCTTTATGGTCGGAGACGAACACGCGCCATGCGGTGACATCTTCGGCCTGCGCCGCACCGACAAGGCTGGTGAGGAGTGCGATTGTTGAGGCGCCAAGAGCAAAATGCTTCAAGGAAGTCTCCCAGGATTGGTTGAAGGAAGCGGTCCGGAGCGGAACGCGGAGGTCACGCGGCACCAATGGCCGTCGTGATCACGGAATCATTGGACCGCTGCGCCTTGAAACGGCGGTTCCAACAAAATGATATAACATAACGACGTGAGTCTCGGTACGGCTGGTTCATTACATGGATGACTCTTCAAGCGGTTAGGCGAGAAGTGGGCACACGGGGTGAAGAAATGTTCGTCACCAGCCTCCGACTCGATGAAGGTGGGCGAACAGTTGTGACGTTATTACATTACATACATTGAAGCGCAAGGCTGGAATTGAGGGAATGAACAGGTGCTCTCCTGACTAATCGTAAGCGCAAGACGCGCTTCTGGTGGCCGAGCGATTTTTCCGCGAAGCAATCAACGCAGGCCGCCTGGAAACGCTCTGTCATTTAGCGGCGTTTCCGGCCGGCCCGTTCCCGCCTATCTGTGCAAAGCGGCGCTGAATTTTCCTTTTGTTCTCCTGAGGCTAATTTTGGGGCTTGCCTCAAAAGCGCAGCTTCCTTATGTGTCCCGGCAGTCGGGGCGTAGCGCAGCCTGGTAGCGCATTTGTCTGGGGGACAAAGGGTCGTCGGTTCAAATCCGGCCGCTCCGACCATTCACTCCATATATGTGCGGATCGAGGCCGGGCCCTCCGCTACAGGGTCGGGACCCATCATGGATATTCAGGCAGGCGTCGCTCAAGCCGCTTCGCTGCTCTGGCCGGAACTGACGGGTGCCGTCCCGCGGCTGATCAATTACTCGGAAAATCACACCTTCCTGTTGGCCGCGCCAGGGGGCGCTGCCTATACGCTGCGCGTTCACCGGCCCGATTATCAGGATAGTGCCAGCATCGACAGCGAGCTGGCTTGGCTTGGTGCGCTGCATCGCGACACGGACCTTCCGGTTCCCTTGGCTGTACCCGGCCGTGACGGCAGGCTCATCCAGCAGGTCACTACCCACGATGGGCTGAGCCGCCATGCCGTGCTCTTCCGGTTCATCGAGGGCGCCGAGCCCAGCCCATCGGACGATCTTGTCGGTCTCTTCGGGGTGTTGGGGGAATATGCGGCGCGTCTGCACGCCCATGCCGCGGACTGGACACGTCCCTCAGGCTTTATGCGCCAGGCCTGGAATGCAAAGAGCATTCTCGATGCCAACGGTCTGTGGGGCGACTGGCGGGTCGCACCCGGTGTCACGCCCGCCATCCGCATCATCCTTGATCGCTCAAGCGACCAATTGCAGGCAAGGTTGGGCCGGTATGGTATGGCCCCGAACCGCTACGGGCTGATCCACGCCGACATGCGCCTGGGCAATATCCTGGTCGATGGAAGCCGAGTGAGCCTGATCGATTTCGATGATTGTGGCCTGTGCTGGTTCACCTACGATTTTGCGGCCGCGATTTCGTTCTACGAGACGAGCAAGACCGTGCCGGAACTCAAGGCGGCCTGGCTGGACCAATATTGCGCTCACAGGGCGCTCGATCCCCAGGACATCGCGGAAATCGATTCGATGATTCTGCTGCGGCGGATGGCGCTCCTTGCCTGGATCGGCTCACACGCCGAGACGGATCTGGCGCAGACGCATCAGGCTGGCTTCGCCGAAGGCACAGCCGACCTTGCCGAGCGCTACCTGGCTGGCGCCATCTGGCCCTAGAGCAGCATCTCGCTGCGCGGCGCTCGCCGTCTTTTGTCGTTGCCGATGGCCGTGGCCAGACCCCAGACCAGCCCGATCAGAAGGTAGATGTGCCGCCAATGGTCGGAATCGATGATGACCGATTCCGCCATGACGATCACGAAGGTCGCCGTGACTGGAATGGCCATGAGCCGGTACGGGGAGGGTCGTGCCACGATCTGGATGCTTTTCCAGAGAGTGAGGCCGATCAGCAGGTAGAAGAGCAGCCCGCCGCCCCATCCATAGACGTGGAGCACCGACACATAGACATTGTGCGGCTCCTCGATAATGCGCAGGTTGCGGAATTCGCCGGGCCCCAGGCCCCAGGGATTGTTGAGAGCGAGCTCATAGGCATAGCCCTGCCGTCCAAAGCGGCCGGTTTCGCCGCTGTCATAGTTCTGCGAACTGGCGCGCGCCTCGAACAGGTTCGACACGGCAGGAATGGACAAGAGACCGGCAAGCGCGACTACAAGCATCAGTGCCCCGACCATGGACATCAGGATGATGCGCACCTTGTCGCGCGCATTGGCCTCGAGCAGGAAGACCAGGACCAGCACGATCAGCGAGGACACGGCAAAATGCCCCCACGCTGCGCGTGAGAAGCTGACGAAGACCCCCACGAACAGGATCATGTAGATCGCGCCGGAGAACAGCACCTGCCTGAAATTTTGCGCCAGAACGATGCGCTGGAGGGCGAACATGGCGGGCAGGACGAGGAACGGCCCATAGACATTGGGGTCCTTGAAGGTCGCCTTGGCACGACCGTAGCGCAAGAAGAGGTCAGCTCCGGGCATGAGCCCGAGATAGGCCAGGGTGCCGATCACAGCCGCCAGCACAGCCGCTGCGGTATAGGCCGCAACGATGATCCGCATGCGCTTCGTCGTCGCCTCCGCCACGTAATTGGCGGCGAAGTACGACGTGAACATGAGAAAGACGGTCACCAGGGAAAAGATCAGCGCGCTGGTGATCGTATTGAACCGGACCTGGAAGACAGCGATCAGCGCAAAGGGCGTGAACGCGATCATGATCCCCAAGAGGCCCAGGGTGGACCGATAAAGACCAATGCCAGCAAAAATGGCGAGCGGCAGAACCAGCAGGAAAGTCAGCTCATAGGGCGAGGGCTCGAAGAGCACGATGCTGCC
This sequence comes from Devosia chinhatensis, assembly GCF_000969445.1. NCBI lineage: Bacteria > Pseudomonadati > Pseudomonadota > Alphaproteobacteria > Hyphomicrobiales > Devosiaceae > Devosia > Devosia chinhatensis. The sequence continues at coordinate 1,042,798 of NZ_JZEY01000054.1, forward strand.
CGAAAAGACCCAGAGGGCCACGAACAGGTCGAGCACCCGCGTCGCACGCGCCCGAAGGGCCGCCACCTGCGGCTTGCGCGGTTCCCGAGACAGGCGTCCGTCAAAGGCGCCTATGCTGGTCAATAGGCGTTCTCGTTCTTGGAAACCAGCGAGACTGGCGTCATCAGCACGATGTAGAGATCGAAAAGGATCGACCAGTGCTCGATATAATAGAGGTCGTGGTTCACCCGCTGCATGATCTTGTCGATCGTGTCGGTTTCCCCGCGCCAGCCATTGACCTGTGCCCACCCGGTCATGCCGGGCTTGACCCGATGGCGGGCGAAATAACCCTCGACGGCTTCATAATAGAGCTGGTTTTCGGCCTTGGCCTGGGGCGCATGGGGTCGAGGGCCGACAATCGAAAGCTCGCCCTTGAGCACGTTGAATAGCTGCGGCAATTCATCGATTGAGGTGCGGCGGATGAACTTTCCGACGCGGGTGACGCGCGGATCGTCCTTGGTCACCAGCTTGGAGGCCGTTGCGTCGAGCATGTCGGTGCGCATCGAGCGGAACTTGAAGATGCGAATGGTTTCATTGTTGAAGCCATGCCGGTTCTGCATGAAGAAAACCGGCCCCTTGCTCTCGAGCTTGATCGCAATGGCCGTCACGACCATGACGGGTGAGAGAAGCACGAGAGCGGTGAGCGCCACGATCTTGTCGAAAACCCACTTGAACACCAAGTTCCAGTCGGAGATCGGCCGGTCAGCCATGTCGAGAACGGCAACGTCACCAACATAGGAATAGGCCTTGTTGGTGAACTTGAGCTTGCTCATATGCGCGGAGAGGCGGATGTCGACCGGCAGGACCCAGAGCTGGGTAAGCATGTCGAGCACGCGCTTTTCGGCAGAGAGCGGCATCGAAACGATGACGAGATCGATGGGGGTACGCCGCGCAAATTCCACGATATCGGCCACCATGCCCAACTTGGGGTAGCCACTGACCATCTCCGGTGAACGCTCGCCGACGCGGTCGTCGAACAGCCCCAGGAGCTCCACATCATTGCTGGCGCCCGCCTTGACCTGTTCGATCAGGGTGGCCGCATCGGTGCCGCCGCCCACGATGACCGCCCGGCGCTTCAGCCGGCCCATATTGGTCCAGTGCTGCACCAGCGCCCGCAGGCCGAGCCGATAAGCTACAAGCACAACAGCGCCGGACCCGAACCAGATGACGAGCCAGGCGCGCGACGCAAGATCGCCCGAGGCCAGGAAGTATAGCCCCACGGCCAGCGCGATCATCACCACCGACCAGGCACCGAGCACTCTGCCGATCTGGGGCAAGGCGGTGCGATAGGACGAGACGCGATGCGATCTGACCGCATTGAAGGCGATATTGGCAAGAAGCGCCGTGGCCAGAATAACGGGAATGGAAAATTCGTTCTGGACTGGTCCTGCAAAGAGCGCATGCACCACAAGTCCTAATCCGGAAAGCAATCCCGCTTCGACAATTTGCGCAATGCCGGCGATGACGGCGGCTGAAAGCGGCTTTTGTGCAGGCTGGGCAATCACGGCTTCGGCCTGTGGTGACAACTGGCCGGGCCCTGCAACAGGCCTCGTGGCGTGATCTTCAATGGCCTTCTTGGGGTCTACGCGATACATGGCGACGCTACCGGCACGAGAATTCTGCGCCGACCAATATTTGCCACAGACCTTTAAACTCAGTGAAGTCGCAAGACTAATTTGGGCGCGCGGCTCGGTAGAGCGCCTCGATGGATTCGGTCATGGCCTCCACCGAAAAGCCGGCGCGAATGTGGGCGAGCCGAGTGACCATGGCGACCCGGGCACGTTCGGGCTGGTCGAGAAAGTCGCGCATGGCGCCGGCAAGGGCATCCGCGTTGCCCGCCTCGATCAGGTCATTTGCCGTGGGACCGAAGATTTCGGGAATGCCGCCGACGCGCGTCGCAATGACCGGCAGTTCGGCCGCCGCTGCCTCCAACACCACATAGGGCAGGGATTCCGCAAGAGACGGTACCACGGCGCAGCGTCCGAGCGGAAAGATGTCGCGGGCCGGGCGCGAGCCGGGCAGGGTGACCCGGCCCGTCAGGCCCAATTCGGCGATCCGGCTTTCGAGGGCGACCCTGTCGGGACCATCGCCGGCCATCGTCAGGGTCGCGCCCGGGACTTTTGCCAGGGCCTCGATCAATGGAAAAACGCCCTTGAGCGCGCGCAATTCGCCAACAAAGACAAAATCGGCGGCCTCTGGCGCAGGGCGGATCGGGATAAATTCCTCGGGCCGCAGACCGTTATGGATGACCTCGGTGCGGGTCTTCGGCGCTCCGATCAGCGCCGAATAAACCGTCTGCGCATAGCGGCTTTCGAAGATGATCGCCGAAGTCTTGCCCATGAGGTGCCGCTCAATCCGGTGGAAGAGCCGGCCGGACCGGGAGTCCGCAGGATAATGGAGTACGCCACCATGCGGCGTGTAGAGAGCCTTGGCGCGCGCGCGTCCGTAGAGAGCCAGGCGCGCGTAGAAGCCGCCCTTGGCGCCGTGCCCATGCAGGATGTCGACGTCGAGCTCGCGGGCGAGCCTGGCTACGGCAAGCGGCGTGGTAAGATCGCCCTTGCCAAAGAGACGAGGCATCGGGAAGCGGTGGATGCCGAGAGCAGCGTGAGGCAGAAGGGCGGCGAGGAGCCCTTCGGTCTGCGCGTCATTGGCAAGAGTATCGACCACGACCCCCGCCGAATGTCCCCGCGCCGCAAGGGCCCTGGTGAGGTCCGCAACGTGGCGGAACAGGCCGCCCACCGGCGCTCGCAGGATTTGCAGGATGCGGAGAGGTCGATCCGTCACTGAGCTAGAACCACCGTTCGGAGATGACGACCGTGTCCCCCGGAAAGATGGGGAAGTCAAGATCGACGGCGGAACGCGCCATCTGGTTGCCCTGCCGTCGATAAACCACGACCTTGTCGCGATCGGCGACTTCCGTAAAGCCTCCGGCAGTGCTGACCGCGGCCCGCACGGTCATGCCATAGACGTATGGGAACTGCCCGGCAGTGCGGACTTCGCCCTGGATGTAGAAGGGACGATATTGTTCCACTTCGACGGCAACGTCGGGGCTGCGCATATAGCCATTGGCCAGCGCCCGGGCGAGCCGCTTGCCAGCTTCCTCGGTCGTGCCGCCGCGCACGGGCACCGCGCCCACGAGCGGAAACGCGATCGCGCCCTTGTCGTCCACGCGATAGGTCTTGCTCAGTTCCGCATCGCCATAGACGGTGACGCGCACCACATCGCCACTATCAAGTTGATAGGGGCCTTTGGTTTCGACCGGATAGGTGGCCGGTCGGGTCGTGGTGCATCCTGCAAGGGCCAGGGCTGCCACGAGGGCAAGGGCAAGTATCCGGCGCATCGGCGTCCCGCTTCTTCGAGTTCGTCTTACCATGTCCTTTCATGGTTAAGATTTCGCTTAACGCCCATTCGTCGAAATGCGGATTGCGAGGGTGGTTAACCGAATTTTGACTACACATGGCGTTATCTGCGCAAGAATTTCGAGGGTATCGCCATGTCGCCAGACTCACCAGCATCCGACGACGCCCGGATTGATGTTGCCGCCTTGCTGTCGGCCGTCATCCGGAAATTGCCGCGCATCGCGCTGGTGACAATCGCGTTCCTAGTGCTGGGCTTCGTGATCTTAATGTTCCAGCCCCGGCTCTATGAATCAGCGTCTTCGATCTTGGTCGAGCCGCGGTCCAACATCTATCTGCGCACCTCCGGCGAACAGTCGATCAGCGTTCCGGCCGGAACCCCCGGCGTGGTCTCCAGCCAGATCGAGCTGCTCAAGTCGCGGGATACCCTCTTGCGAGTCATCGACCAGCTTGACCTGCGCTCTGTGGCCGAGTTCAACGGCGGCAATGCGGGTTTTTCGCCCATGGGCATGATTGCCCAGCTGATCGGGAGGCGCTCGTCTCCACCCAACAGCGTCGACGAGACCGTGCTGAACAATCTCTACGAGCGGCTGACAGTGGTCCAGGAGCGCGACTCGGCCATCATCTCGGTTCTGGTGCGCTCGACCGATCCGCAACTGGCGGCCGACATCGCCAATGCGGTGGCAAGCGCGCACGTCGCCCGCCGCGCCGATCTGTCCATTTCTGACACCGCCGAGGCGTCGGGCTGGCTGCTCGACGAGATCAACCGTCTCCGCGTGTCGGTGCAGGAGGCAGAATCGGCTGTCGCCGAATTCCGCGTCGATAACGATCTCTTCACCGGTCAGAACAATACAAGCCTGCTCGACCAGCAATTGTCGACTGTGGCCACCCAGATCACGGCTGCCCAGGAACGCAAGAACACCGCCTTGTCCCGCGCCTCCTTGATCAGTGGCCTGATCGACCAGGGCCAGCCGATCGAGGGTGTCGCCGATGTGCGCAATTCTCTCGTCATTCAGCAATTGAGCCAGGAGAAGGCCCGCCTGCAGGGCGAACTCGCGCAGCGCTCGGCAACGCTCCTGTCCAGCCATCCGACCATTCGGGCCCTCAACGCCCAGGTTGCCGAACTTGATAATCAGATCCGCCAGGAGGGGCGCCGTGTTGCGTCCGCATTGCAGGCAGAGGCCGAGATCGAAGCAGACCTCGAAGCGTCCCTGCAGGCTGACCTCGATCGCGCCAAGGCCAGTGCGTCGACCGCCACGCGCGACACCGTAACCCTCGACGGATTGCAGCGCGAAGCCAAGGCGCAGCGCGATCTGCTCGAGGCTTATCTCGCTCGCTACAACGAAGCCTCCTCGCGCGTCGACTCCAATTCGGCCCTGCCGGACGTGCGCGTCGTTTCTGTCGCCGCGCCATCGGTGACGCCGGCTTCTCCGAAGACCTCGCTGATCATGGTGGCGATTGCTCTGGTCTCGGTGGCCGTGCAGGTTGGGGCCATCGCCTTTGCGGAGCTGATGTCCGGGCGTGCCCTCGTGCCCGTCGCTCGTGCGGTGCCAGCGCGTGCCCAGGACGAACTTGATGAAGTGCCGTTCGACGAGGCCGAATTGCAGCCGGACCAGCGTTGGGAAGAACCCGAGCCCCAGCCGGAAGCCCATTTGGGGTCGGAAGCCGAGGTTGCGGCGGATCCGGTGGCAGCTCCGCCGGCGGACCCTGTCGAAATCTCGCAAGGGGACATGGCCACGGATGTCGATGATCTTGGTCATGCCTGGGACGAGCCGGAAGCGCCTGCGGAGACCGAAGGTGCTCCTGAAGAGGACTTCCACGACGAGGAGACCCCGGAGCCTCGCACGCTGGAGGCCGTCGCCGAGCGCATGGAAGAGCTGCGGATCGAATCCATCGAAGAGCCGGCAGCCGACAAGGTTCCGGACGCCGCAAGTGCCTTTATCCGCTCCCTGATGGCAGACGCTCCGTTGGCGCCGGCCATGGCTGCGTCACTCACCGACCCGGATGAAGACGTCGAGCGCTTTGAAGAAACTACGCCTGCACATAAGCCGCCGGTCCACCCAGCCCGGGTCCTGAGCTACACCGAGCTTGTTTCCGACCTGGTGCTCGGGCGCACCCATCTGTTGCTGCTCGCCGACCACGGCGACACCCAGGCCAGTCGCTTCATGGCCGAGGACCTGATCGCCGACGCCCTTGGCAAGGGACTGAGCGTCGCGCTCATCGATGCGGGCACCGGCCGGATGACCGACAATCCCGGCCTCACAGACCTTAGCACCGGCGCCGCAAGTTTTGGCGACGTCGTTCAGAAATCGGCCGACAACAGCTTTGCCGAAGTAACCTGGGGGCAGGGCGACGCGATCGCCCGCAATTCCAATCGTCCACTCGTGCTCGCCGAGGCGCTCGGCGATATCTACGAGGTTGTGGTGGTGCTCACCGGGCGCGTCGATCGTAAGTCGATGCTCGGCGCCTTTTCTGAGCTGGGCGGGAGAGTGATTCTCGTGACAGGAGAGGGTGATGACGTCGAAACGGCAGAGGAGACCCGCAGGCGTCTCGAGGAAGCCGGTCTGCCGCGCGTCGAAATCACGCCGTTCGCGGAAACGGTTGCGGCCTGATGTCGCTCAAATATGCCGCTATACGGGCTGCGTTCGAGGCGCTCTGGCTGGCGCGTGCGCCGCACCTCTTCAATCTCTTCTCGCAATCGCGCGGTGTGATCTTCACGCTGCACCGGGTGCTGCCCGGCGAGCCGGCCGATTTTTCGCCCAATGCGATACTCCAGATCACGCCGGACTTTCTCGACTACGTCATCGAGCGCGTGCGGGCACAGGGTGCCGACATCGTGTCCCTGGACGAAGCCCTCCTGCGCCTGGCGGAGCCCAGGAAGGGACGGCCGTTCGTCGTTCTTACCTTCGACGACGCCTATAGGGACAATCTCACGCATGCCCTGCCGATCCTGCAGCGGCACGAGGCGCCGTTCACGCTCTATGTTCCCACGGCCTTCGTCGATGGCGTGGGCCAGCTCTGGTGGCAGGCAATCGAGGACATCATCGCCCGCCAGGAGGCTGTCGCCTTTACCGAGGACGGCGATACCGAATATGTCGACACAAGGACGCTGCCGCAAAAGCAGGAGGCCTTCGACCGTCTCTATTGGCGCCTGAGGACGCTGCCCGAGCCGGAACGGCTGAAGTTGCTTGCCGAGTTCACATCCAATTATGGCTATGATCTGGAACGCCAATGCCGCGAACTGATCATGGACTGGCAGCAATTGCGTCTCTTTGCCGGCGAGCCATTGTGCACCCTTGGGGCGCATACAGTGCACCATTTCGAACTCGCCAAGCTGCCTGAAGAACAGGCGCGCAACGAAATGCGCCAATCGGTCGAGGTCATCGAAGCCCAGTTCGGCCTCCGGCCGGAGCATTTTTCCTATCCGCTGGGCGGTCCATTGTCGTGCGGGCCGCGCGAGTTCCAAATTGCCCGGGAGCTGGGTTTCCGTTCGGCCGTGACCACGCGGCCAGGCGGTCTTTATCCGCATCACCTGCAAACGCCGACGGCGCTGCCACGCATTTCACTGAACGGGTATTTCCAGCAGCGGCGTTACGTCGATGTGTTCTCGAGCGGCGGCCTCTTCACCCAGATCGGCAAGGTGATGAGCTAAGAGCCTGGAAGGATTCGCGGTTTACGGGCGGCCGCCCGTGACATCCGGCTTCGCCATCCAGCGGATGATCGCCATGGCCGGCAGCAACCAGCCCATGCCGGCGATGATGAAGAAGACGATCAGCACGAGCCCGGGCAGGCCTTCGGGCAGGGCGAGATAGAGCGCAGTCGCTAGCACCGACCAAGCAATGATCGACCCCACGAGCAGGAAGGCTCCGATCAATTTCCGATTGCGCTGGGTCATGTGCGGCATCTGGTCTGTTGCGGTCTGGATGAGGGCGGCATACCACTCCGACAGCTCCACTGATACTGGAAACAGCGCCGTGACCGTCATGCAAGATGCCGCACCGGGCCAAGTCAGCTTCGCCAGCGATCGTTTGCGGCCCGTCCGCATCTGGCTCTATTGCCTTGCCGCTTTCGTCCTTTTGATTGTCGTCGTGGGAGGCATCACCCGGCTGACCGAGTCCGGGCTGTCCATCACTTCCTGGAAGCCGATCTCTGGAGTTATCCCACCACTGAACGACGCGGAATGGCAGGCGGAGTTCGAGGCCTACCAGCAAATCCCGCAATATTCTGTCCTCAACTCGTGGATGGAGCTGGACGACTTCAAGTATATCTTCTTCTGGGAATGGTTTCACCGCCTGCTGGCGCGCGCGCTCGGACTGGTGTTCCTCGTGCCCTTCGTGGTGTTCCTGGCGCAAAAGCGTCTGTCCCGCGACCTGGCCTGGCCGCTATTCGGGCTGTTCGTGCTGGGCGGTTTCCAGGGTGCCCTGGGCTGGTGGATGGTCAGTTCCGGCCTCACCGAGCTCACCTCGGTGTCCCAATATCGCCTTGCCGCGCACCTCACCGCCGCGTCCTTTCTCTTCATCGCGCTGATTTATGTGGCGCGGTCACTGACACCGGGCCGCGTGCTGGGCCACGTCACCCCGTTCCATCGGTTCAGCACCTGGCTGCTCTTGATCGGCGTGGTGATGCAGATCGGGGCAGGGGCCTTCGTCGCCGGCCTTGACGCGGGCATGGGCTACCAGACCTGGCCCCTGATGGACGGCGCCATCATTCCCAATGGCCTCTTCATCATGGACCCGGCCTGGCGCAATCTGTTCGAGAATGCCCTGACCGTGCAGTTCATCCACCGCGGTACCGCTTATCTCCTGGTGGCCTACGTGGCCTGGATGATCTGGCGCCGCCACAAGGATGGTGGTTTCGGAGGCGTTCATGGCTGGTTGCCGCGCATCGGCATCATTGTCCTGTTGCAGGTGTGCCTGGGCATTGCGACGCTTCTAGCCGGGGTGCCGATTTCGCTCGCCGTTGGTCACCAGGCGCTGGCCTTCATGCTGGCCGGCTTGGTCATCGCCTATGCCGCCGATATGCGTCGAGTGCGGTAGTATGATACCGTATTCGTAAGTGTCTGTTTTATAACGTCTTTTTTTGGGTGCTTGACGGGTAGTGGAATCTCCCTTACAGACGCCCCCGAACTGGCCGGTCCCTCAGTGGGCCGGCTACCGAATTTAGGGAACTTCAATATGAGCACGTACTCGGCAAAACCGAGCGAGATCGAGAAGAAGTGGATCCTGATCGACGCCGAAGGGCTGGTCGTGGGTCGTCTCGCTTCGATCATTGCTTCTCGCCTGCGCGGCAAGCACAAGCCGACTTTCACCCCCCACATGGACATGGGTGACAACATCATCGTCATCAATGCCGACAAGGTGAAGCTGACCGGCCGCAAGCTCGATCAGCACCGCTTCTACTGGCACACCGGTTACCCCGGCGGCATCAAGGACCGTACCGCTCGCGAGCTGCTGGAAGGCCGCTTCCCGAACCGCGTTCTCGAGAACGCCGTGCGCCGCATGATGCCGGGCGGTCCGCTGACCCGCGCCCAGCTCAAGAATCTGCGCGTCTATGCCGGTTCCGAGCATCCCCATGAAGCGCAGAGCCCGGCAAAGCTCGACGTTGCTGCGATGAACTCCAAGAACGTCCGGGTGAAGTAATATGGCCGAAACCATCAACTCCCTCGAAGATCTCGGCACCTCCGCCGCCGCTCCGGCTGCCAACACCGCACCGGTCCACACCCAGAAGCTCGACAGCCTCGGCCGCGCCTATGCCACCGGCAAGCGCAAGAACGCCGTCGCTCGCGTCTGGATCAAGCCGGGCAAGGGCACTGTTACCGTCAACGGTCGCGAATTCTCCAAGTACTTCGCCCGTCCGGTGCTGCAGCTGATCGTCAAGCAGCCGATCGTCGCTTCCGAGCGTCTCGACCAGTATGACGTCAACGTCACCGTCGCCGGTGGTGGTCTGTCCGGTCAGGCCGGTGCTGTGCGTCACGGCATCTCCAAGGCTCTCACCTACTTCGAGCCGGCCCTGCGGCCGACCCTGAAGAAGGGTGGCTTCCTGACCCGCGACAGCCGCGTCGTCGAGCGTAAGAAGTACGGTAAGGCCAAGGCCCGCCGCTCCTTCCAGTTCTCCAAGCGCTAATCGCTGGATCGACCAATTTCAAAGGGCCGGGAAACCGGCCCTTTTCTTTGTTTCTGCCCGTCGGAGCGTGGAGGTCCACATCTCCGCCGATGTCTCCAGAAGTTATGTCCAGCCTCGTTTCCCGCTTTCACTTGTTTGTCTTCGGCGTCACCCTGGCCATTGCCGGGGTCGTCGTGGTTCATGTGCCCGAAGGCTATGCCTTTCCAGCACACTGGCAGGGCAGCACGGCCGATTGGCTCTGGCCGCGCGATCTGGCACTAGCCGTCGCGCCCGCAGTCCAGCTGGTGCTGATCGCCGGCTTTTTCATGCTGGGCAGGAGACTTTCCAAGACGCACTTGTCCAAGACACAGCATATTCTCGACCCGGCACTGACGCTGCTGCTTTTCGTTGCCGCATCCTGCCAGTTGGGCTTGCTGCTCATGGGGATCGGATCGGATTTCGACCTTTTCCGCATCACGGCGGGCGGTCTGGCGGCTCTGCTTGCGGTCCTCGCAGTGGTGATTTTCGAGGCCGAGCGCCATTCCTATGGCGGCTTGCGCATGCCTTGGCCCATTGCCTCCGACAGGGCCTGGCTCTGGGTTCACCGCCTGAGTGGCGTGGCGTGCGGGCAGGTCGCGGCGCTGTTGGCCTTCCTCGCCTGGACCGATCCGGGTCCTGGTATCCTGGTCATCGCAATGGTCTCGGGGTTGATCGGTCTGCCGATTCTGGCAGCCGTTTTCACCCTTTTGCTGCGCCGCGTTTGAGAAACCGTTTCGGCACGATGCAGCCCCGCGGTAGATTAATCTTCGCCCAGCTGGGGAAATAAAACGCCATGCGCTGCATTCGCAGCACGGCAGGCGTATGGTGCGATCAATTGGGAGGCAGGCCGCCCAAGTATTGAGCAGGCCACCTTCTTCCCCGAAAGGTCTCTTCCATGCCTACATCCCTGTCGTCTGGCAGCGCGCCTCGGGCGCCCAAGCCGCTCTACCTCAATTTCGGCGTCCAGGTACTCGCCGCCATGGTCATCGGCCTGGTCCTGGGTTTTGTCGCGCGGTCCATGGGCCCGGATGCTGCCGGCAATGCCAATTGGCTGACCCAGACGCTCTCGACAGTGGGGTCGTCCTTCGTCTCGCTGCTGCGCGCGCTGGTGCCGGTCCTCGTCTTTACCGCCATCGTCGCCTCGATTGCCAATCTGCGTGAACTCAACAACGCGGCAAAACTGGTCTGGCAAACATTGCTCTGGTTCGCCATCACAGCGCTGATCGCCGTGGCCATCGGCATTGCGCTGGGCCTTATCATCCAGCCTGGCCTCAATACCGAAGTGGCTGCTGAGGCCGCCCGCGCCCTGTCCTCGACCGGCTCGTGGCTCGACTTCCTCAAGGGCCTCATTCCGTCCAACTTCATCGGCCTGCAGGCATCGACCCGCGTGACCGATGGTTCGGCGACCACCAGCCTCAATTTCAATGTGCTGCAGATCCTGATCGTCTCGATCGTTGTCGGGGTTGCTGCACTGCGCGTCGGCCCTGCTGCGGACCCGTTCCTCGCCTTCAACCGCTCCTTCCTCAAGATCATCCATAAGGTGCTCTGGTGGGTGATCCGTCTCACGCCCATCGGCACCATCGGTCTGCTCGGCAATGCCGTCGCGGTCTATGGCTGGGACGCTCTGGCACAGCTGGGTTGGTACGCCGCCGCCATCTATATCGGCCTCTTCCTCGTCCTCTTCGTGGTTTATCCTACACTGCTACAGGTCAACGGGCTGAACCCTATCCGCTATTTCCAGAGCGCCTGGCCAGCCATCCAGCTCGCTTTCGTGTCGCGGTCTTCCATCGGCACGCTGCCGGTCACCGAACGCATCACCGAAAAGAACCTCGGCGTGCCGCGCGAATACGCGTCCTTCGCCGTGCCGCTGGGCGCAACCACAAAGATGGACGGCTGTGCGGCGATCTATCCGGCGATTTCCGCGATCTTCGTGGCGCAGTTCTTTGGCATCAGCCTGGGCATCGAGCACTACCTGCTGATCGTCTTCGTGTCGGTCATCGGTTCGGCTGCCACGGCCGGTCTGACAGGCGCAACCGTCATGCTGACGCTGACACTATCCACCCTTGGTCTGCCGCTCGAAGGTGTTGGCCTGCTCTTGGCCATCGACCCTATCCTCGACATGGGCCGCACAGCGGTCAACGTCGCCGGCCAGGCTCTGGTCCCGACCATCGTGGCCAAGCGCCAGGGGATCCTCAACCAGGCGGTCTATGACAACGGCAAGTCCATCGAGGACCTTGATGCCGACGCCGTTCCGGCTGAGTAAGCCTGGAAAAGCAAATCAGACAAAAGGGGAGGCGTCTGCCTCCCCTTTTCATTTCCGGCCATCATTGAATGGTCCAGACTGGTGCTACCGCCAGGCCACCATGAGCTTTTCCAGCCCGTGAAAATGATAGACATTTCCGTAGCGCGGCGGCTCGACGATGCGCAGTGTGGGCAGGCGGTCGAACAGCACACTCATGGCTTCCTGCAGCTCAATGCGGGCCAGGGGCGCGCCGATACAGAAATGGATGCCGGCACCGAAACTGACATTGGCGCCATCCTTGCGGAAGGGGTCGAACCTTTCGGCATCGGCGAACCGGTTTGGATCGCGATTAGCGGCACCCAGCATCAGCCCGATGACATCGCCCTTGCGCAGGGAAACCCCGTCCACTTCGGTGTCCATCAGCGCATAGCGTGTAAACAGATGCAGTGGCGCGTCGAAGCGCAGGCACTCTTCCACGGTCGCCTCGGCCTGCTCGGGGCTGGCAAACAGCGTCTTGGGGTCAAGGCCGCTCTCGAGGATGGATTTGACGCCATTTCCGGTCGTATGAACGGTTGCCTCGTGCCCGGCATTGAGCAGCAGGATCGCCGTGGAGAGCACCTCTTCGTCGCTCAGCACGTCTCCGTCGCGGTCGGCGGTCAGCATATGGCTGAGCAGGTCCTCCCGCGGCGCCTGGCGCCGCTCGGCGATGACGGTCCGTAAATAGGCGGTGAAATCGGCGGCAGCCTGGTTTGCGTCGAGCTCGGTTTCGTGGGTGACATTGTACATGTACATGGTCACCATACGGTTGGACCAGTTGAGCAATTGCGGCGCCATCTCTGCGGGCAGTCCGATCATCTCGGCGATGACGATGGCCGGGATCGGCGCAGCGAACGCCTTGATCAGATCAACGGATTCATTTTCTTCAAAGCCGTCGATAAGCTCATGTGCCAATTGCCTTATCCGGGGACGCAACTGCTCCACCTGTCGCGAAACGAAGGCGCGATTGACGAGCGTTCTCAGCCGCGTATGGGCCGGCGCTTCCAGGTTCAGCAGCGAGTGGCGCTCGGTCAGGTCGAAATCGGCGACATGCGGCTTGGGCTCGGGCAGGCCGATTTCGGCGCGGCTGGCCACATGCAGAATGTCGCGTCCAAAGCGCTTGTCGCGTAACAGGGCGCTGACCGATTTGAAGTCCGCAAAGCACCAATGCCCATATTCCTCCCAGAAGAAGGCAGGGTTCGAGCGATTTATGTCCGAATAGAACGGGTAGGGGTTCTGGAAGAAGGCCGGGTCCTGTGGCTGCGCGCTGGCGCGCAGGGGCTCGGGTATCCCGGTGATCGGCTTGACTTGGATGATGGCGGCCATGGAGCGCGGACTCTGCAAACGCTTTTTATCGATTGCGCGACCGTAAGGGCTCTTTCCGTGGCTGGAAATGACCTCCTACCTTGCTCCGGTCGAAAAAATCGCTAGGGAAGAGGCAAGTTTTTCGAGGAGCAGAATTCGTGAGCGACCTGACCGTCTCCGCCGCCATTGACGCCATCTATGAATCCCTGCGCAACGACAATGCGGATCTCGATGAGCATATTGCCGCGCTCAAGGCCGCAATGGCGCGCGAAGGCGCCAAGGAAGCTGTTTTCGAAACCAGCAAGCTCGCCCAGCCCAATCGCCAGGGCCGCAAGCTCATGCAGGCCTACTTCAAGAAAAAGGGCATCGCGATCAGCTTTGCCTGATCGTTTGGCGGCAGGCATTCACCTTAGCGTTGGCCAGCTATTGAAGCTCGTCACATTGCCGCCTATCTGTGCCTTTACCGCCCGTTAAGGCGGTATCGCCTGCAATCGGCCCGTCGCGCCGATTCGATTTTCCGGCATGTCCATGCGCCCGAGCGATTACGCATTTGGGCGAGGGGCGTGATCCAAACAAACCAGCCAGCCGTCGGTCCGCGACACGACGGCAAGGCCAAGGGGCAAAATATGCGGGATCCGCACGATCTTTACATGAATACGCTCGTTCCCATGGTGGTCGAGCAGTCCAACCGTGGCGAGCGCGCCTTCGACATCTATTCGCGCCTGCTGCGCGAACGCATCATTTTCGTGACCGGCGTCGTCGAGGACAACATGGCCTCGCTGATCGTCGCACAATTGCTGTTCCTCGAATCGGAAAATCCGAAAAAGGAAATCGCGCTCTACATCAACTCGCCTGGCGGCGTGGTGACCGCTGGCCTGTCGATCTACGACACCATGCAGTTCATCCGTCCTGCCGTGGCCACCATGGTCATGGGGCAGGCGGCTTCGATGGGCTCGCTGCTGCTAGCGGCGGGTGAGGCCGGCATGCGGACCTCGCTGCCGAACTCCCGCGTTATGGTGCACCAGCCTTCCGGCGGGTTCCAGGGTCAGGTTACCGACATCCTGATTCACGCCAAGGAAGTCGAGGGCTTGAAGCGCCGTCTTAATCAGATTTATGAGAAGCACACCGGCCGCACCTACGAGGAAATCGAGAACGCCCTCGAGCGTGATCGCTTCCTCTCGCCGGAAGAGGCCAAGGCCTTTGGTCTCATCGATTCCGTGATGGAAAAGCGTGTTGTTCCCGAGGCTGCTTCCTGACCTTGGCACGCGTTAAGCACATTGCTGATGCGCCGTGGACTGTGATCCGTGCGCAATTGCACCCAGCCGGAACGGCCTTTAAGGTCGTTTCGGCTTAGACTTTCTTTATGTCTTGAGCGTTACGGTCCTCGTTAACGCTTGAATTTGGGGGCCCCCAGCCCCCGGGAGTGACTGGATGTCCAAAGAGACAACGAACGGCGAAACCTCCAAGAACACGCTCTACTGCTCGTTCTGCGGCAAGTCCCAGCACGAAGTCCGTAAGCTGATCGCCGGGCCGACCGTGTTCATCTGCGATGAATGCGTAGAACTTTGCATGGACATCATCCGCGAAGAGAACAAGACCTCCATGGTCAAGTCCTCCGAAGGCGTGCCCACCCCTGCGGAAATCTGCAAGGTGCTGGATGACTATGTCATCGGCCAGGCCCGCGCCAAGAAGGTGCTCTCGGTCGCCGTCCATAACCACTACAAGCGCCTGCACCACGCGGCCAAGAACCAGGACGTGGAACTGGCCAAGTCCAATATCCTGCTCATCGGCCCCACCGGTTCGGGCAAGACGCTTCTCGCCCAGACCCTGGCGCGCATCATCGACGTGCCCTTCACCATGGCCGATGCCACCACGCTGACCGAGGCGGGCTATGTGGGTGAAGACGTCGAGAACATCATCCTCAAGCTGCTCCAGGCCGCCGACTACAATGTCGAAAAGGCCCAGCGCGGCATCGTTTATATCGACGAAGTGGACAAGATTTCCCGCAAGTCGGACAATCCCTCCATCACCCGCGACGTTTCGGGCGAAGGCGTGCAGCAGGCTCTTCTGAAGATCATGGAAGGCACTGTGGCCTCCGTACCCCCGCAGGGCGGCCGCAAGCATCCGCAGCAGGAATTCCTGCAGGTGGACACCACCAATATCCTGTTCATCTGTGGCGGTGCCTTTGCTGGCCTCGAACGCATCATCTCGGCGCGTGGCGAAGGCTCGGGCATCGGCTTCTCGGCGACCGTCAAGGACCCCAATGATCGTCGCGTCGGTCAAATCCTGGCCGAAGTCGAGCCTGAAGATCTGGTCCGTTTCGGCCTGATCCCGGAATTCATCGGTCGCCTGCCAAATCTGGCGACCCTCGAAGATCTGGACGTGCCGGCGCTTATCGAGATCCTGACCGCCCCGAAGAACGCCCTGGTGCGCCAGTATCAGCGCCTGTTCCAGATGGAAGAGGTCGAGCTGACCTTCCAGGAAAATGCCCTCAAGGCGATCGCCGAAAAGGCGATCGAGCGCAAGACCGGCGCCCGCGGCCTGCGGTCGATCATGGAAGCTATCCTGCTCGACACAATGTACGACCTGCCTTCGCTCGAAGGCGTCGAGGAAGTGGTGATTTCCGAGGATGTGGTAAAGGGCAAGGACGTCCGTCCGCTCTACATCTATTCGGAACGCAAGAAAGAAGAAGCGCCCGCAACGGCGTAATGCTTCAAGCATTTTCAAAGACGCCGGGCCATAAGCCCGGCGTTTTCTTTTGCGCAAACTCTTCCTCTGCTTGACTTCCGACCTTCTGCTGCATTTTATTGTGCCGCAGGAGGAATTTACGTGGCATCCTTGACGACCGAGCAGCTGGCCGAAGTCTCTTCGGTGCTTTTTGCTGCTGCCATGGATCCCTCGCGCTGGCAGGATTTCCTCACACGCCTGTCTACCCATACCGGCATGGTCAAGACCCACCTTTACGGCTACGACACGCGCGTCAACTTCGCACTGCCGGCATTGCATCACGGCTATGATCCGGACTTCATGCAGTCCTATGCAGAGCGTTATGGAGCCCTCAATGCATGGGCACCCGGACTGGGGCGATCGCCGATCGGTCAGCCGGTGAGGTCGGCGGAATGCCTGCCTGAAGACGAATTGCTCAAGACCGAATTCTACAATGACTGGCTGCGTCCGCAAGGCGATTACCGCAGTGGGGCCGGTGTGGTCCTGGCGCGCGACAGCAGCCGGTTTTTCGTGTTCGGGGGCAACATGACCCAGCGTCATGCCCAATTCGAGGACGACTGGTTGCACGTCCTGCGGCTATTGGCGCCCCATATGGGCCTGGCGCTTGAAATCGGGCGCAACATGTTCGATGGCGCGGCGAACGCCGCCCTGGGCGTCACTACGCCGCCGGGGCAGGGCGGTGCCGTCATGGCGATGACACTGCGGCGGCAGCTTCGCTACGCCAATGCCGCCGCCCTGGCGCTCGCAGAAAGTGGCGACGTGCTGGCCTACGATCATGCAGGCCATGCACGTTTCGTCGATCCCAATGCCGACGACGCGCTGAGCCTGGCTTTGGCCAATCTCCGTTGGGGCAGGGCCGCGGCCTCGGGTTCGGCCCGGGCAATGGATTCCGGCGGCAATGCGCGGATCGTGCGCTTCGCCCGCATCGATAGTGACCGCCTCGGCTATATCCCGGTCGGCTTCGAGACCAGTTCCGGGGAGCCCTTGCTGATCGTCTCGATCCAGCCCGACCGGGCCATGCCAAGCCTGCGCAAGGCACTACGCGACCGCTTTGGACTGACCGAAAGCGAGATAGAGGTCTCGATACTGGTGGGCGATGGCATGCCGGCAGAGCAGATCGCTCACCGCCGCGACGTCTCCGTGCATACGGTCCGCGATCAGATCAAGGCCAGCCTGCGAAAGACGGGCGCGGGGCGACAGACCGGGCTTGTGCGCATCCTCAATGACCTGCGCAACAGCGAAGGCGGCTGATCCTTATTCGGTGACGAATTCCATCGGCCCCGGTTCTTCGCCCATGATCGACCGGCCGAAAAGGCTGGCGACCAGATCGACCAGCAGGGTGGCACTCTTGCCGCCATGGTCTAGGAAAGGGTTGAGCTCGACCACGTCCAGTGAGCCTACCAAGCCGCAATCGTGCAGCATCTCCATGACCAGGTGCGCCTCGCGATAGCTGAGACCGCCGGGCACCAACGTACCGCCGCCGGGCGCAATCGCGGGGTCGAGGCTATCGACGTCAAGGCTCACATGCAGGTGCGCCTCCGCCGCCTTTGCCTTGTCGATCACCTTCTGCACGGCGGCTACCACGCCGATCTGGTCGATCTTGCGCATGTCGATGACTTCGATACCACGCGCCTGCACCAGCCTGCGTTCCTCCCGGTCGACGGAGCGGGCCCCGAGGATCGTCACATTGTGCGCGTCGATCCGCCCCAGCCAGTCGCCCTGGAAAGCCTCGTCGAAGCCCGGTTCGCCGCAAAGCAGGGCCAGTGGCATGCCATGCAGGTTCCCTGACGGCGACGTCTGGGGCGTATTGTAATCGGCATGTGCGTCGATCCAGAGCACATGCACCGGCTTCTGCCGCGGCAGGCAATATCGGGCCACAGCCGATACCGTGCCCATGGCAATGGAGTGGTCGCCGCCCAGGAACACCGGAACGTGTCCGGATTGCAGGATGGCATGACCGGCATCGCTGATGCGTGCTGCCATCTCCAGCACGTCGGCCTTGCGCTCCTCCGGCATGCGGGCACTGGAGGGATGGGTAGAGGGGCTCGTCTGGGCCCGGCGCAAGTCGCCGTGATCGGCGACGGCGTGATCGAGGTCCATTAGGGCCTCGGCAAGCCCAGCGACGCGCAGGGCCTCCGGTCCCATGCCGCAGCCTCTGACAGAGGCGCCCGAGGCTGTCGCAACGCCGACAAGGTCAATTCGCACGGGGCGTGATGGGGCGGGCATGTCTTCTCCGTCTATGGCGCGGACACGTGCGCATCCGGACTGCATCCTAGGCACATCGATGTTTCCATCGATCCGCACATATCTCCTGTGCGTAGTAACGGTAACGGTCACAAAAGCGCAAAGGTTGACTTGCGGGCAGGGCAGTCCACCCTATTTATTAACCTGAATCGCCCAGCCTTTTGGCATTGGGCAGTCGCAATACGGGCGCGCTACCAGTTCCTCCCTCCGGCGCGCCCCGGAAAGGATATGTGATGTCGGAAGTTACTCCCACCGGCGAAACCAGCCGGGACCGGGTCTACCCGGTTCTCCCCTTGCGCGACATCGTCGTCTTCCCCGGCATGATCGTGCCGCTGTTTGTCGGCCGCGAGAAGTCCGTCAAGGCGCTCGAGGAAGTCATGCGCGATGACAAGCACATCCTCGTCGTTACGCAAAAGAACGCGCAGGACGATGATCCGGCGCCTGACCAGATCTACCCGACCGGGACGATCGCCACCGTGCTGCAATTGCTCAAGCTCCCCGACGGGACCGTTAAGGTTCTCGTGGAAGGGCTCAATCGCGCCACCATCGATCGCTACCTGCAGACGGACGAATATTTCGAAGCCGAAGCCTCCGTGCTTCCTGAGCCCGAAGAAGACGCGACCGAGATTGAGGCCCTTGCCCGCTCTGCCCAGTCCGAGTTCGAGAACTACGTCAAGCTCAATAAGAAAATCTCCTCCGAGGTCGTGGCGGCCGTCGGGCAGATCGACAATTCGAGCAAGCTGGCCGACACGATTGCCAGCCACCTCGTCATCAAAATCCCTGAGAAGGAAGAGCTGCTGACCACCATTTCGGTGATCGAGCGCCTGCAGAAGGTCATTGGCCTGATGGAAGGCGAGATCGGTGTATTGCAGGTGGAAAAGCGTATCCGCTCCCGCGTCAAGCGGCAGATGGAGAAGACGCAGCGCGAGTACTACCTCAACGAGCAGATGAAGGCGATCCAGCGCGAGCTGGGCGATGGCGAGGAAGGTGCGAACGAAATCACCGAACTCGAAGAGCGTGTTGCCAAGACCAAGCTCTCAAAGGAAGCGCGCGCCAAGGCTGATGCCGAGATCAAGAAGCTCAAGTCCATGAGCCCGATGTCGGCTGAGGCAACGGTGGTGCGCAACTATCTCGATACGCTTCTCGGCCTGCCCTGGGGCAAGAAGAGCAAGGTCAAGCGCGACCTCATCTTGGCCGAGAAGGTGCTCGATGCCGATCACCATGGCCTCGAAAAGGTCAAGGAACGCATCCTCGAATATTTGGCTGTGCAGGCCCGTACCGGCACGCTTAAGGGGCCGATCCTCTGTCTTGTAGGTCCTCCGGGCGTCGGCAAGACCTCGCTGGGCAAGTCCATCGCCAAGGCGACGGGCCGGGAATTCGTGCGCATGGCCCTTGGTGGCGTGCGTGACGAAGCCGAAATCCGTGGTCACCGCCGCACCTATATCGGCTCGATGCCGGGCAAGATCATCCAGTCGCTCAAGAAGGTCGGCAAGTCCAACCCGCTCTTCCTGCTCGACGAGATCGACAAGATGGGCCAGGACTTCCGTGGCGATCCATCTTCGGCCCTGCTCGAAGTGCTCGATCCGGAACAGAACAACACCTTCGCAGACCACTATCTCGAAGTGGACTACGATCTCAGTGACGTGATGTTCGTGACGACATCGAACACGCTCAATATCCCTGGTCCGCTCATGGACCGCATGGAAATCATTCGTCTCTCCGGTTACACCGAGGAGGAGAAGCACGCGATCGCCAAGCAGCACCTCATCCCCGAGGCGGCCAAGGAAAACGGCGTGGCGCACGGCGAGTTCGTGATGTCTGACGAGATGCTGATGAAGGTCATTCGCGGCTATACGCGCGAAGCCGGCGTCCGCAATCTCAAGCGCGAGATTTCCAAGCTGATGCGCAAGGCGATCACCGATATCGTGCGCACCAAGGTGAAGTCGATCGAGATCGATGACGAAAAGCTGGCCAAGTATCTCGGCCCGCTGATCTTCAAGCATGGCGAGATCGAAGCCGAATCGCAGGTCGGTCTCGTGACCGGCCTGGCCTGGACCTCGGTCGGCGGCGAGATCCTCACCATCGAAGGCGTGATGACGCCGGGCAAGGGCCGCATGTCGGTCACCGGCAACATCAAGGAAGTGATGAAGGAATCGCTGACGGCCGCGACTGCCTACGTGAAGTCGCGCAGCATCGATTACGGCATCAAGCCACCCATGTTCGATACACGCGACATCCACGTCCACCTGCCCGAGGGCGCGACCCCGAAGGACGGTCCTTCGGCCGGCATCGGCCTGGCAACGGCCATCGTTTCGGTGATGACCGGCATTCCGGTGCGCAACGATGTCGCCATGACTGGCGAGATCACCCTGCGTGGTCGCGTCCTGCCGATTGGCGGCCTAAAGGAGAAGCTGCTGGCGGCCCTGCGAGGCGGCATCAAGACGGTGCTGATCCCCGAGGAAAATGTTCGCGATCTCCAGGAGATCCCGGACATCGTCAAGGAAGGCATGGAGATCGTGCCGGTGTCGCGCATGGACCAGGTTATCGAGCGCGCCTTGGTGCGCAAACCGGAGCCGATCGAGTGGAATTTCGACGAACAGCCAGCCGTGGCGGCCGCCGTCGATCCGGTCGATGACAATGCGGCCAGCATCACGCACTGACGAAAACAAAATGGCGGCCTTCGGGCCGCCATTTTTCATTCTGCACTAAAGAGCGACGGTTTGTGGGTCCGCACCGGCACCGACACTGCGTGGGATGAACAGGTGCTCCACCCCGATCCAGGAGGGCACGTATTTGCCGCGATGCAGCCAGAAGCGTCCGCCGCAACTGGCTTCCGCCATGCCGATCAGGGCATGCATCTGCTCGACATTGCGCGACGTCATCTCGACCCAGACATAGCCCTTGCCAGTGGACGGTTGCCTGGTGAACCGCACCCCCACGCCCTGGCCTGGGGTCAGTCCCATTTCGGGCAGCTTTTCGCGCAGGCGGGCAATGAAGCTCACCGCGCAATCATCGGGCACGCATAGTTCCATATTACGCACCCGACGCCGGGTGTCACGGAAGAACTTGCCCACCAGCCGCTTGGCCGGCATGCCGGTCCAGGGTGCCAGCACCTGCTCCGACCAGCCCACTATGCGCAGCCTGCCGCGCAGCCGCAGCACCAGCAGCAATTTCTGGATCGCGGCGGGCGAGCCGCGCATCGGCGCAAACGGCGTCCGATCCTTGCGTCCGCCATCGGCCACCGGATTGACGTTATAGACCATCATTTCGCGGCTGCGCGGATACCAGTGCACCGTCGTGCTGAGATTGGCGCGATAGCCGCCTTCGACGTAGCGCTCAAGATCGGAATCGGGGTGCCATTCGATGACATTGGCCAGCCGGTAATTGGGCTGGCACCTAAAGGTCACCTCCGTGACCACGATGCCATTGCCCTCGCGCAATCGGTCCCAGGCGGCGTCATCTCGCTCGGAACGCTGTTCATTGCCGTCCCGGTCGACATAGCGGATGGCGGTGATCAGGTCGTATATCGAGATGCAGTCGGCGCTGCTGCCATGCACTTCGGCGAAAAAACAGGCGCCGGCGGAAATGTCGATGAACTCGGGCAGTGTGCCCAGGGTCATCGCCTTGGGGCCCAGATAGTCGAGGATGACCCTCAGGGTCGTGCCGGATTTGACCGTCAGCGCGTCGCCGTCCATGCCGACAATTCCAGCATAATGCTCCATCACCAATTGGTCGCTGCCGAGCCGGTCGTTGAACCAGAGAAAATAGCCCAGCCCGATGGCGTGATAGGGCCGGCCGCTGCGCACCACGTCCTGCACCATGTCGAGCGAGCGCACGTCCACGATGCGGGCGGGCGGCTCGAAAAAATCCGCCAATTGACGGCGTGTGACGACACCGCTGAGGCGCCGTACTTTTTGCGTGTCCACCCGAACGTCATGGGAGAGAAACCAGAGGGTAGAGGGTATAGCCTTGCCTAGGAGGCCTGCGAGCCAGTTCGGCGCCAGCAGGATCGGTCTTTTGGCAAGCGCCGCCGCGTGCCGGAAATAATCGTCAGACTGCACATCCAGATCGGCGAGATTGACGATCTCGTCGCTGACACCGCGTTCGATGAGCGCCAGCAATTGGGCGCTCAGGTCCTGAACATGGATCAGGTTGATGGTGCGCGCCTTGAGCCCCACAGGCGCAATGCGCATTGCCGCCACGATGCCGCTCGACCATTGCATGTTGGGCCCCATGACCACCGTGGGACGGACGATGAGATAGCCTATGCCTTTTTCCCTGCAGGCCGCGATGATGCGCTGCTCTTCGACCAGCTTCAGCCGCGTATAGGCATCAAGCCCGGGCCGGTCCTTGAGCTCGGCGTTTTCTCCCTGCAAGGGGTGCTCGACCGGGTCCAATGCCGAATAGACAACCTGTGAGCTGAAATAGACGAAGAGCCTGCAGGTGCTGGCATCGACCAGGCTGAGTAGGCGCTCGGTGACGGCGCGATTGGCAGGGAGGAAATCCTTGCCCTTGGCCTTGGTGTTGAGCGCCGCGTGCACCACCACTTCGGCCTCACTGACGGCCGCAGCAAGCCCATCGGCGTCATCGAATCGGATGGAAGTCGCCTGTGCGGAAGGGCGCTGCGGCAGGGTGCGGTACACCGCGCTGACAGCATGGTTGGCAGCAAAGCTCGCGAGCAATTGCCGGCCGATGCCGCCCCCTGCGCCCATCAGGCATATCTTCACTACGGCAATCCCCCTTGGTCTTGTCCCGATCCAATACTGTCATCGGACCGTGTTGCCCGGCTCTTTAAGAACCAGCCGAGAAGCGGCGCGACCCGGCCTTTGCCGCATTGATTGTGGCCTCGATGAAATTGACCGCGGTGGTGAGGCCATCCTCTTCCGACAGCGCCTTGCCGATGGATTTGGCATTGGCCTTCATATTTTCGTTCGTGGTCAGTTCATGCAGCGCGCTGGCCAGGATTTCTGGCGTAAGCGTGCGCAGCCGCACTGGCGCCGGGCCGCAGCCCAGCGCGCGCACGCGGCGGCCCCAATAGCGCTGGTCGTAGGCTTGGGGCAGGGTGAAGGTCGGCTTGCCGGCCCGCAGGCCCGCTGCCGTCGTGCCCGCACCGCCATGATGCACCACGGCGCCCATGAGCGGAAACAGCTTGTCATGCGGCGCTTCTGATACCGCAAAGACATTTTCGGGCAGATCGTCGGCATTGATGCCACCCCAGCCGCGCGACACGATCGCCCGGCCACCCCATTTGTCGAGCGCCAGCTTGAGCAATTGCGTATTGCGCTCGGCACCGAACGGCATCGAGCCGAAGCCGATATAGACCGGCGGCGGACCGGAATCGAGGAACCGTTGCAGGTCCGGTGGCGGCGCCCAATCGGAATTGTCGTCGAAGAACCAGAAACCGGTGACCACCGCGGTCTGCGGCCAATCCCGCGGGCGCGGCGAGACGATGGAGGAGAAGTTATAGAGCGTGGGCAGGTTGTTCCCGTAGCTGTCGCGGAAAATGCCGCCGCGCTTGCGCGGGCCCAATCCCATCAGCTCCTTACGTACGCGGTCTCGCGGCAGGTCGTAATAGCCCTGCTGGATATTCATCGCGATATAGCTGAGCTTGTTGAAGGTGGGGCCGAGGTCGGGCACCTCATAGGCACAGACCGGAAATTCCCGCGTTGGATTCAGCGGCTGCATCGCTGTCATGATGACAGGAATGTTGAGGGCTTCGGCGATATCTATGCCGAAACTGGTGTTGATATTGACCACGATGGCGTCGGCGCCCTGCGACATGGCCCAGGAATTGCGGGCGGCCCGCTCCACCAACGCCTGTCCCTGGCGCAGGATCTGCGGGTAATGGTGCAGCTTCATCTTGCTGACGGCCGTGTCGAAGCGCGACTGCTGCAGCCAATCCTGGATATTGGTGCCGAGGCTGTGAAACTCCACGCCGTGCGAAACGATCAGGTCTTCGAAATCGGCATTGGCGCCCAGAACCACGTCGTGGCCCTGCTGCTGCAGGGCCATGGCGAGCGCAAGGTAGGGCCTGACATCACCGGCGGTCCCGATAGTGGCGATCGCTACGCGTTTCTTCATGCACCTACTCGACATTGTTTTTGCGGCGTCTGCCGGACCTCAACATGTAAAGGCGCGTTGGCATTTACAAGGTCCGCAGGAGAACATATTAAGGCTATAGCCGCGCCGGGACGTGGTACCAGAAGTCATTTCTGAAGGGCAAGAGACATGGCGTCTCCGTTCGCAATTGCAGGGTTTGGAGCATTGCTCGCCGGCAATCCGGCGGCAGCCTTCGTGGCGGCCGCAGCAGCGAACGCCCGATAGCTCTTCCCGCGTGCCACTCGGTGGCTGGGAAGAGCCGAATATCGCTGTCTCCGCCCGATCTTGCGGGCGTTTAACCCGTCTACAACCATAATTCCGCGATAATCCGCTTCCTTCATGGAGGCACGGCGCATTTTGGGGCGCGTCGCGGCCAGTTCAGGCCTCTGGGCCGTCGAGGATTAAATGAGCACTGATTTCCACCGCATCCGCCGTTTACCGCCATACGTGTTCGCCCATATCGATCCGCTCAAGGCCAAAGCGCGCGCAGAAGGTGTCGACATCATCGATCTGGGCATGGGCAATCCCGATATGCCGACCCCCGAGCATATCGTGGCCAAGCTCCAGGAAACGGTGAAGGACGGGCGCACCCATCGCTATTCCACCTCGCGCGGCATTCCCGGCTTGCGCAAGGCCCAGGCCAGCTATTATGGCCGCCGTTTCGGAGTGAAGCTCAATCCCGATACCCAGGTCGTGGCCACCCTGGGCTCTAAGGAAGGCTTTGCCAACATGGCCTCGGCCATCACCGCGCCCGGTGACGTCGTACTGGTGCCCAACCCGACCTATCCGATCCATTCCTTCGGCTTTATCATGTCCGGTGGCGTCGTGCGGTCCATGCCGGCCGATCCGAACGAGGACTTCATGCGCTCGCTCGACCGTGCCGTCCGCCACTCGATTCCCAAGCCGATCGCGCTGGTTCTCAACTACCCCGCCAACCCCACTGCCTATACCGCCGACCTCGATTTTTACACCGAGGTGGTCAAGTATTGTAAGGCCAACGACATCTTCATCCTGTCTGATCTTGCCTATTCGGAGATCTATTTCGACGAGGATCAGCCGCCTCCGTCCGTGTTGCAGGTTCCCGGCGCCATCGACATCACCGTCGAATTCACCTCCATGTCCAAGACGTATTCGATGCCTGGCTGGCGCGTTGGCTTCGCCGTGGGCAATGAACGCCTGATCGCCGCGCTGGCGCGCGTGAAATCCTATCTCGACTACGGTGCGTTCACCCCGATCCAGGTCGCCGCCGTCGCCGCGCTCAACGGTTCGGACGAAGTCATCGAGGAAGTCCGCAAGGTCTATAAGCACCGTCGCGACGTCATGGTGGAAAGCTTCGGGCGTGCCGGTTGGGACATTCCCGTTCCCAAGGCGACCATGTTTGCCTGGGCCCCCATTCCGGCGCAGTTCGCCGAGCTCGGTTCGCTGGAATTTGCCAAGCTGCTCATCCGCGAAACCGGTGTGGGCGTCGCGCCCGGTGTCGGCTTCGGCGAATATGGAGATCAGTATATCCGCCTCGCCTTTGTCGAAAACGAGCAGCGCATCCGTCAGGCTGCCCGCAACGTCAAAAAGCTGCTCGGCGGCAAGACGGGGCAGGGCAATGTCGTGCCTCTGGCCACCGCATCCAAATGACGAACGCGACGGGGGCGGCCAGTCCGCCCCTCGACGTTCTGGCGATGGGAATGGATGCAGCCTCAGGCGCCGCCATGCACTGCGGCTACTTCGATAACGGTATCTGCCGCTCCTGCACGCTAATGGGTACGCCCTATGACGTTCAGGTTGCCGGCAAGCTGGCGCATGCCCGGGAACTGCTGTCGCCCTGGCCCGACGCGGACTGGCTGGCGCCCATGCTGAGCCGCCCCAGTCAATTCCGCAACCGCGCCAAGATGGTGGTCGGCGGCACCGCCGGGAACCCGACATTGGGCATTCTCGATGCTGCGCGCGAAGGCGTCGACCTCACCGGCTGCGGCATTCTCGCGCCCGGACTGCGGGCAGCCTTCGCGCCCATTGCGGCTTTCATTGCCCGCGCCCGCATCACCCCCTACCACGTGCCCACGAGGCGCGGCGAGCTCAAGAACGTCCTCCTGACCGAAGCGCCTGACGGTGCACTGATGCTGCGCTTCGTGCTGCGCTCCACCGAGCCGCTCGGGCGCATCCGGAAGCACCTCCCCACGCTCCTGGCCGACCTGCCGGCGCTCGCGGTCGTGACGGTCAACCTCCTGCCCGAACACAAGGCAGTCCTCGAGGGCGAGGAGGAGATCATGCTGGTTGGGGAGACGTTGCGCATGCGCCTTGATGGCATCGTGCTGCATCTGCGCCCGGCGAGCTTCTTCCAGACCAATAGCGACATTGCCCCAGGCCTCTACCGGCAGGCCAGGGACTGGATCGACGAGGTCGACGCCCGTTCGGTTTGGGATCTTTATTGCGGTGTCGGCGGCTTTGCGCTCCATGCTGCTGCGCCCGGCAGAAGCGTCCATGGCGTCGAGGTCAGCGACCCGGCCGTCCAGTCCGCCCGTCTGAGTGCGGCGGAGGCGGGTCTGCCCGACGTCACCTTTTCAACCGGCGATGCCACCCGATTGGATGCCGCCGACAGCCCGGACGCCGTGATCGTCAATCCGCCCCGTCGCGGCCTCGGTGACAGGCTATGCGCAACGCTCGACGCGTCCGGCGTGTCCACTATCGTCTATTCCAGCTGCAACGCACTGACCCTGGCGCGCGACATCGCTGCCCTGCCGGCCTATGCGCTCAAGCGCGTTCGCCTCTTCGACATGTTCCCCCAGACCGAGCACTACGAGATCATGGTGCTGCTCACGCGCCGCTGAGATCGGGGCAGGGCGACAAATAATACATGACATTCAATATCACCTTTTGTATGGAGACATATCTCCATCAAGAGGTGAGCCATGTCGCTTCGTCTTCTGTTCATCGCCGCCGCGATCGGTCTTGGCGCCAGTGCCTCCGCCCAGGCGCAGTCCTTTCCGGTTCTTAGCGAACATGCCTACGGCGAAACGACCATTCCGGCCAAGCCGCAGCGCATCGTCACCTGGGGCTGGGCCGCGCAGGATGCCGTCATTGCTCTGGGCGAAGTGCCGGTGGGCATTCCGCATTTCAGCTATGGCGGCGACGAGAATGGCGCACTGCCCTGGACCAAGGATGCCGTTGCGGCTCTCGGTGCCGAGTTCCCCACCATTCTGCCCGATGCCGTCGATCCCCCCATCGAAGCCATTGCCGCGCTTGAGCCCGACGTCATCATTGCGGTCTACTCCGGCTTGTCCGAGGAGCAATATGAGGTCCTGAGCGGCATCGCCCCGGTCGTCACCTTTCCCGAGGCGCCCTGGAGCACGCCCTGGCAGGAAACGATCACCTTGACGGGCCAGGCGCTTGGCAAGCCTGACGAGGCCGCAGCGCTGGTGGCGGACCTCGAGCAGTTCATCGTCGACGAGACCGCCACATATCCCGAAGTCGCCGGCAAGAGCTTCGCCGCCATCGCTGAATACAATGGCGAAGTCGCCGTCTATGCCGATCTCGATTCACGCGTGAAATTCCTGGTCGATGCCGGACTCGTCTCTGCGCCCAGCGTGGCAGGCCTGGCCCAGGGGCAGGAATTCTATTTCTCCCTCAGCTTCGAGCGGCTCGACCAGCTTTCCAGCGACATCCTCATTTCCTATTTCGACACCGCAGAGGCCGATGCGGCTTTCTTCGGTAACCCCGTCGTTGCGCTTGCGCCCCAGGTTCAGGCCGGAGCCGTCGCCCATATCGTGGGGCCGGAACTGATCAGTTCCATTTCCCCGCCCAGCGCCGTGTCGCTGAAATGGGGCTATCCGCAATACATCAAGAGCATTGCCGACGCGGTTCGCGCAGCGGCACCATAAGGTCTGACACGATGATACGCTTTGCCTCAGCGGCCCTCGCCGCCACCCTCCTGCTCGCGCCTGCACAGGCCCAGGATGCCTTTCCCGTCACCATTGAGCACGCTCTTGGGTCGACCACTATCGAAGCCAAGCCCCAGCGCGTCGTCACTTGGGGCTGGTCTGCTCAGGATGTTGTTATCGATCTGGGCGTCACCCCTGTCGGCATGCCCTTCTTCGCCTATGGCGGTGGAGACGATGGCATTCTGCCCTGGACCGAGGCGGCCTTGGCCGAGCACGGCATGGATATGCCCGTGGTTCTGCCCAATGGCACCGAACCGCCGATCGAGGCCATCGCCGCCCTGCGTCCAGACCTTATCCTCGCGCCGTATTCGGGTCTCACGCCCGATGAATACGCCACGCTGAGCAATATCGCCCCGGTCGTTGCCTATCCCGAAAAGCCTTGGTTCATCTCCTGGCAGGACGTCGTGCGTCTCACCGGCACTGCCCTGGGTGAAACGGAAAAAGCCGAGCAGCTCGTCGCCGACACCCAGGCCTGGCTGGCCGTAGAAACCGCGCCCTATCCAGAAATGCAGGGCATGGTCTTCGCCAATTTTATCAACCGCAATGACGGCCAGGTGTCGGTCCGCAATGCCGGCGATCCGCGCGTCGAGCTCTTCGCCGATCTGGGTATGGTGCCGGCAGGAAAGCCTGACGTGGCGACCGGCGAGCCCGACGCCTTCTACTACTACCTCAGCTACGAAAACTTCGATCGTATTCCCGCCGAGGTCCTGGTCAGTTTCTTCGACAACGAGCAGGCCGCAGCAGACTTCTTCGCCATGGACCTCATCCAACTGTCGCCGCTCGTGGCGAAAGGGGCCTATACCCGTCTCGTCGGCGAGGAACTGACCATGTCCGTCAGCGGCGCTGTCACACCGCTTTCTCTACGTTGGGGCTTTCCCGAGGTCGCAACAGAACTGGGTCGGGCCGTCAAGGCCGCCAGCTCGGACTGAAAAACCGGGGGCTGTCCTTTGGCAGCCCCCTTTTCCTATCAATACTCCTATTGACCTCTAGGCGATTTCCTATGCACATGTCGCCACCATGAGCGACATTCAATCTTTCCGCCAAGCCGTCGAATCCTTCATCTCCGCACGGGGTTGGACACCCACCCGTTTCGGACGCATCGTGGCTGGCGATCCGCTCTTCGTTTTCGATCTCCGGGATGGACGCGAACCGCGCACGGAAACCCGGGTCCGCATTCTCAAGGCCATGTCCGATTTCGGTGAAACCGATCGTCAGGCGCCCTTGCGCGTCGGCGTGGCCGGCTTGGGCAATGTCGGGGCGACACTGGTGCGCATCCTGCAAAAGGACGGTGCCGAGCTGACCCGGAAGCTGGGTCGCCAGCTGGAAGTTGTCGCTGTCGCCGCGCGCTCGCGCTCGCGCGATCGCGGCATCGATATTTCGGGGCTCGAATGGTTCGACGATCCTGTGGCCTTGGCCAAGTGGGACGGCATCGATCTCTTCGTGGAACTGATCGGCGGCGAGGACGGCCCGGCTCTGGCAGCGGTCAAGGCGGCGCTCGAGATCGGCCGGCCGGTCGTCACAGCCAACAAGGCTCTGCTGGCCAAGCATGGCGTCACCCTGGCCAGGATGGCCGAGGAGGCGGGCGCACAGCTCGGCTTCGAAGCGGCCGTTGCCGGAGGTATCCCCGTCATCAAGACCCTGCGCGAAGGCCTCGGCTCCGCCCGCATCGCCAAGGTCTTCGGCATCATGAACGGCACCTGCAACTACATTCTCACCCGCATGGGCAATGAAGGCATTTCCTTTGCCGATTGCCTCAAGGATGCACAGGCTCTCGGCTATGCCGAGGCCGATCCCACCTTCGATGTCGAAGGCTTCGACACCGCCCACAAGCTGTCCATTTTGGCCACCCTGTGCTTCGGCTACGAGATCGCGCCGGACCGCATGCGGATCGAGGGCATCTCGTCTATTACCCAGCATGACATCCAGGTTGCCGCCGATCTGGGCTACAAAATCAAGCTACTGGGCATTGCCGAGCGCACCGATAACGGCATCGAGCAGCGCGTACATCCAACCTTCGTGCCCAAGGGCAGCGCCATTGCCGGTGTCGATGGCGTCATGAATGCGGTGGCCCTGGAAACCGACCACGTGCACGAGCTTCTCTTGGCAGGACCTGGCGCTGGTGGTCCGCCCACGGCGTCGTCCGTCCTGTCCGACATTCTCGATATCGCCCGTGGCACCCGGGTGCCGCCTCTTGGCGTGCCCAGCGCCGAGCTGATGCCCTATGTGGAAGCCCCGATGCGCGCTCATCTGGGCGGCTTCTATATCCGGCTCAGCGCCAAGGACGTGCCCGGCGCGCTCGCGGCCATTGCGACGCGGATGGGGGAAAAGTCGATCTCCATCGATTCCGTCATTCAGCGGTCGGACCTCAGTGCTAAGGCCATAGCGCCCGACGGATCTCCGGCACGCACCGTTGTGATGATCACCCAGCAGACTTTGGAATCATCGGTGCGGGACGCCCTTGCTGAAATCGCTGCCGACGGGTTCATTGTGGGTGTGCCCCAGTTGATCCGCATCGAAAAGCTCTGAGCCTCCGGGCGCTGGCTTCGAGGACTAGAAACATGAAGCTCAGCAAAGTTGACGACGCCCGCAGCGCCGCAAACCTGCACCGCACCCTGACCCTCGAAATGGTGCGGGTCACCGAGCGCGCAGCCATCGCCGCTGCCGAATGGCGCGGCAAGGGTAACGAAAAGGCTGCCGATGACGCGGCCGTCGCCGCCATGAGGACCGAGCTGGATCGCGTGTCCATCTCGGGGCGGATCGTGATCGGCGAGGGCGAGCAGTTCGAATGCGACGATCTGTTCATCGGCCAGCCAGTGGGCGCAGGGCAGGGTCCAGAGGTGGACATCGCCGTCGATCCGCTCGAAGGGGTGACCCTCTGCGCCAAGAACCAGCCGGATAGCCTGGTCGTCCTAGCCATGGCCGAGCGCGGCGGGCTGCTCAATGTTGCCCGCAACGTTTACATGCACAAGATTGCCATCGGCGCCGAATATGCCCCGGATGTCGTTCACGTCGAATGGTCGGCCAGCGAGAATGTTCGCTCCCTCGCCAAGGCCAAGGGCGTGCCTGTTTCCGAGATCACCGCCATCGTGCTTGATCGTCCCCGTCACGCCGGGCTCATTGAAGAACTGCGCAGTGCCGGCGTTTCGGTGAAGCTGCTCAGCGACGGTGACATTGCCGGCGTCATCCATGCGGTCAACACCGAGGATACGGGCGTCGACATTTATCTCGGCTCCGGCGGCGCTCCCGAAGGCGTGCTGGCAGCTGCCGCACTGCGCTGCATCGGCGGTCAGATGCAGGGCAAACTGATTCTCGACACTCCCGACAAGCGCCTGCGCGCCAGGGAAATGGGCATTGATGATCCCAACCGCATTTATCAGGTGACCGATCTGGCCTCCGGCGACGTGCTGTTTTCGGCCACCGGCATAACCGACGGCTCGCTCGTCGAGGGGGTCAAGCTGCGCCGTTCGACGGTAGAAACCAGCACCGTCGTCATGCGCTCCTGGAGCCAGACGACCCGCTGGATCCGGGCCCGGCATGCCCGCTGACCGTGTTGTGAGGAACGTCTGGGCCCATCCCCCCGTTATCGCGTCGGAGGACCTCTCATGAGTGAACGTCACCTGATCGTCTACCGTCGCGACAATGCCTGGCAGTTTACGTTTAGGGGTACCGTTACAGCGCCCTTCGTGACCCGGGAGGACGCGATTGAGGCTGCCATTGCCGAGGCGCGCCAGCTCAGCGACCCAGACATGGAAGTTATCGTGCAGGATGCTGACATGGTGCAGGAAACTGTCTGGCGCGGCGGCCAGGACTGATCGGGCCTGCAAGGCCCTTTTCACGCTCGACAAAATCCCATAACCCTCGCGCATGCCCGAAGCGCCGCGCCCATTCCTCGACATATCCAGCTCCGTCACCGGCCGGCCCTGGGTTGACCGTCTGGACATGGCTGCCGCTCGCAACGCCGCGGCGATCAGCCAGCGTTCGGGCATTCCTGACATCGTCGCTCGAATTCTTGCCGGGCGCGGTGTAGGCCTCGACGATGCCGAAACCTGGCTTGAGCCGACCATAAGGGCTCTGATGCCCGACCCTTCGACGCTGACTGCAATGGATGCTCTGGCGGACAGGCTTGCCAAAGCGATCACCGACAATGAAGCCATCGCGCTTTTCGGGGATTACGACGTCGACGGTGCCTGCTCCTGCGCGCTGATGCTGCGCTATCTCCGCCATTTCGGCCTGGAGCCTCAGGTGCATATTCCCGACCGCATCTTCGAGGGCTATGGCCCAAATATTGCGGCAATGGACAAACTCATCGACGCCGGTGCCGGTCTCATCATCACCCTGGACTGCGGCACGACCAGCGAGGCTCCCATTGCCCATGCCCGCCAGCGCGCCGCGGATGTGCTGGTTATCGACCACCATCTGTCCGATCACGCGCTGCCGCCGGCCACGGCATTGGTCAATCCCAATCGGCCCGACGATATTTCCGGTCTGAACTACCTCTGCGCCGCCGGTGTCACCTTCATGGTGCTCGTGGCGGTCAACCGGCTTTTGCGCAATCGCGGCGATACGGGTCTGCCCGATCTGCTCAATCTTCTCGATCTCGTGGCGCTCGCCACCGTGTGCGACGTGGTTCCGCTTGTCGGCCTCAACCGGGCCTTTGTCCTGCGCGGGCTCGAAGTGGCGCGCCGTGGTGAAAAGCCCGGGCTCTCGGCACTTGGCCTCGCCGCGCGCATCAACGGGCCGCTCAACCCCTATCATCTGGGCTTTCTCATCGGCCCGCGCATCAATGCAGGCGGCCGCATCGGCGACGCGGCGCTGGGCACGCGGCTGCTGGCCATGGAGGACGAGCATCAGGCCATGGTCATCGCGGCCCAGCTCGATGAGCTGAACTCCGAACGCCAGCGCATTGAGGTCGAGGCCGTCGAAGAAGCCTGCGCCACCGCCGAGGCGGAGATCGGCTCCGGTGAGGGACCACCCATCCTCGTCCTGGCCTCGGAGAACTGGCATCCCGGCGTGGTCGGCCTCGTTGCGGCACGGCTGCGCGAACGCTTCGAGCGGCCCAGCTTCGCCATTGCCCTCCATCCAGACGGCACTGGCACCGGTTCAGGCCGCTCCATGCCCGGGGTTGACCTCGGCTCGGCCGTCATCGAGGCGGTCGAGACCGGGCTCATCCCCAAGGGCGGTGGGCACGCCATGGCCGCCGGTATTTCCCTGCGGCCGGGCGAACTGGGTCCCTTCCGCGCCTTCATGGCTGAAAAGCTCGCCGCGTCGGTATCGGCAGCGCGCTCGGCATCGGCGCTCAAGGTCGACGCAGCCCTCACCGCTCGTGGCGCCAGTCTCGACCTGCTGCATGCAGTGGAAAAAGCTGGGCCGTTCGGTTCGGGCAATCCTTCGCCGCTTTTCGTGTTTCCCGCCCATCGCGCCCGGTTTCCGCAGGTCGTGGGCAAGGGCGGTCACATCAGCTTCACGCTCTCCTCCGACGATGGCGCCAAGCTCAAGGCCATCGCTTTCCGCGCTGCGGGCACCGCTCTGGGTGACGTTTTGATGCGCGATGGCGACCAACCGCTGCACTTTGCCGGGGCCCTGTCGCTCGATCATTACCAGGGGCGAGAGCAGGTACAATTCCGCCTGTCGGATATCGCTCGTCCGGCGCGGTGACGAGGGCAGGGATCCAAAAGGCTCCTTTGTCCGTAATAGGTTAGATCCCGCTTGGCCTTCGGCCATCGAGGTCGGCAACTGCCGCTTGCATATCGGTGCATGGCGGCTAAACTATCACGATAGCGTCAACGGCGGAGC
The DNA here is from genome assembly GCF_000969445.1 of Devosia chinhatensis. Lineage (NCBI taxonomy): Bacteria > Pseudomonadati > Pseudomonadota > Alphaproteobacteria > Hyphomicrobiales > Devosiaceae > Devosia > Devosia chinhatensis. Next base: position 1,076,709 of record NZ_JZEY01000054.1, read on the forward strand.
GCATTCGCCTTGATATTCTGACGCTTATGACGCTGGATTTGGGCGCATCGATCGCGCCCGCTTTATGCGATTTTTGGACCTGGCGGCTCACATGACTAAAACTGCCGTAGAACATTCCGGTACGGGCATTTCCCCGTGGACGCACTTTACCTCTTGGCTGGTGGATGCCATCGGCAAGCGGCTGATCGGCAATCCTGCTCATGGATCGGTGACCGTGATCTTTCCCAACGGACACACCCGCACCATCGGCCAGCCGAACACCGGCGAACACGCCACCTTGCGGCTGAACAATTTCAAGGTCCTGACAGAATCCAGCAAGCGCGCCACGGTTGGCTTCGCGGCCTCCTACATGAACGGGGATATCGAGATCGACGATCTCACCGCCTTGTTCCGGTTCTTCCTGCAAAACCGCGCCATGTTCGACAATGCCAATCGCGGTTTCATTCACCGCGCCGCCTCGGACCTGCACTACCACATCTCGCGCCGCAACACGCTCGAGGGCTCCAAGCAGAACATTGCCGAGCACTATGACCTCGGCAACGATTTCTACGGCCAGTGGCTCGATCCCTCGATGACCTATTCCTCGGCTGTATTCACCTCCGGCGATCAGAGCCTGGAAGAAGCCCAGCACGTCAAATACAAGCGTGTCGCCGACATGGCCGGGATTACCGAGGGCTCTTCGGTGCTGGAAATCGGCTGCGGCTGGGGCGGTTTCGCCGAGACCGTGGCCCGCGATTACAAGGCTAATCTGCGTGGCATCACCCTCTCGCGCGAGCAGCTCAAGTTCGGCCAGGAGCGCCTGCAGCGCCAGGGTCTCGACAAATATGCCAATCTTGTCTTTGAGGACTACCGGCATACCGAAGGCCAGTTCGATCATATCGGCTCGATCGAGATGATCGAGGCCGTGGGCGAGGACAATTGGCCAAGCTACTTTCAGACCCTGCATGACCGTCTCAAGCCGGGCGGCACCGCGGCTATCCAGGCCATTACCATCCGGGAGGAAGATTTCGACAATTACCGCGCCGGTCCCGATTTCATCCAGCGCTACATCTTCCCCGGCGGCATGTTGCTGACCAAGTCGGTGATGAAGGAATTCGGCGAGCGCTACGGCCTCGTGCTCGAAAATGTCGAAACCTTCGGCCTCTCCTATGCCCGCACCCTGCGCCTCTGGCGCGAGCGGTTCCTGGAACGCTGGCCGATGATTGCGCCGCTGGGCTATGACGAGCACTTCAAGCGCAAATGGGTCTATTACCTTTCCTATTGCGAAGCCGGTTTCGCCGAGGGCGCCATCGACGTCGGCATCTATCAATATCGTCGCCCGCTCTAGGCGTCGGCGATCTCATTCCGGGCCTCCCGCAATCGAGCGGGAGGTTTTGTTGCATTCTCGTCGCTCGGGCTATGTGCGCCATACCGAACGGAAAACGTCAGTCAATTCCCCATAACATGACTTGACCGCTCATCTTAGCAGGGCTAGGGAACGGCCATCGCACAAACCTGATGGTCATTGCCATGTTTCGCTCTGCAATCCTCGCCGCAACACTGCTCACCGGCACGGCCATGCCCGCCTTCGCCTGGACGTTCACGGGCGGCGATGGGCAGGTGGTCACCCTGGATGAAATCCCGGCCCGCATCATCGCCAGCCAGGATGCTGCGGCCGGTCTGATCCCGCTTGGCATCCGACCTGTCGCCATCTATGCCGACAGTGCCGTTGCCGACGCCAAGGCTCTGCAGGGCCTTGACCTCACCGGCATCGAGATCATCGGCCAGACCTGGGGCGAGGTCGACATCGAAAAGGCGGCCGCGCTCAACCCGGACCTGATCGTCGCCGAATATTGGCCGCTCGAGACCACCTGGTCCGGCGGCGACAATGTGGTCACCGCGCTTTCACCTCTCGCCCCGATCACCGGACCGGAGCAGGGCGCTTCCATCCTCACGCTGATCGAGGACTATGAGGAACTGGCAGTGAGCCTCGGCGCTGATTTGCAGCAGCCGGAAATCGCCGCCGACAAGACCGCTTTCGAAAAATCTCTCGAGGCCTTCAAGGCGGCGATCGCCGCCAAGCCTGGCCTTAACGCATTAGCCGTCTGGGCGGGCCCGGATGCGCTTTATGTTGCTGCGGTGGAAGGCGCATCCGAACTCATGGATTTCGCCAACTGGGGGCTCGACATCATCGATCCCGAAGTCGCCGATGATCGCGGCTATTGGGAAACCTTGTCCTGGGAAGTTGCGGACAAGTATCAGCCTGACCTGATCCTTGTGGACAATCGGTCGGACGCGACCATGGCCGCCGCTGAGGCACAGCCGACCTGGACGCTGATGAAGGCGGCCGAAGCCGGACAGGTGACCGACTGGCCGGCTTTCTGGCTGCGCAACTATGCCGCTTATGCCAACGAACTCGCCAAGCTGACTGCGGCTATCGATGCCGCCGATCCCGATCTGGTGCCCTGATCGTTTCGGAGGGCGGGAATGTCCGCGCGGCAAGGTAAGGCGGCCCGGCTGACACTCGGCCTCGTCCTGCTGCTGGCGCTGCTGGCGGCCGTCGGGCTCTTTTCGCTCACCACCGGCGCGCGGGCCATAACGGCCGAAACAGTCTGGCAAGCTTTGATCGCCTTCGATCCGACCAGTACGGAGCATCGCATCGTCTGGGACCTGCGCTTGCCGCGAACCATAGTCGGGCTGCTCGTCGGCTCGGCCCTTGGCTTGGCCGGGGCGGTGCTTCAGGGCGCGACGCGCAACCCTCTCGCCGATCCCTCCATTCTGGGTGTCAATGCCGGGGCGGCGCTTGCGGTCGTGCTCGGCGTCGCCTTCCTGGGCATGAGCCAGCTCTCGACCTATGTCTGGCTGGCCTTTATCGGGGCAGGGGCCGCCATGCTTGTGGTGTATTCCGTCGCCTCGTTAGGCCGCGAGGGAGCAACACCGGTCAAGCTGGCTTTGGCAGGGGCTGCCATTACGGCGGTGCTGCAATCGGTCATCAATGCCATCCTCCTCACCAGTCCGCGAACGCTCGACGAAGTGCGGTTCTGGCAGGTGGGGTCGCTCGCCGGCCGGTCTATCGATGTCGTCCTTCAGGTCGCGCCATTTCTGGCCACAGGCACAGTTCTGGCTTTGGCGACCGCGCGCCTTCTCGATGGGCTCTCCATGGGAGATGATGTCGCCCGCGCCTTGGGCCAGCGCATCCGCCTGTCCCGCGGGCTTGCCGGCTTGTCTGCGGTCATCCTGGCTGGGGCGGGAACGGCGGCTGCGGGCCCCATCGCCTTTGTCGGCCTGACCATTCCCCACGTCGCCCGGGCCATTACCGGGCCCGGCTATCGCTGGATATTGCCCTATTCCATGGTCATGGCACCGATCCTGCTTCTGGGAGCGGACGTCATCGGCCGTGTGATCGCGCCGCCGGGCGAAGTGCAGGTGGGCATCGTCACCGCCTTTGTCGGCGCGCCGTTCTTCATCGCTCTCGTGCGCCGTCGGAAGCTGGCTGCCCTATGACCCTGCTGCTCGATACCGCACCAATCGTCCGCACCCGTGCACGGGCGGCGCGCCGCCGCCGCATCGTGGCTTGTGGTCTCCTGATTGCGCTGGCGCTGGCCTTCTCCCTCTCGCTCTATCTGGGCGACTTCCCGGTACCGGTCGAAGGGGTAGTGCGCTCGCTCTTTTCGCCTTTGACCGGACTTGCGGACCGGGGGGTCGATTTCATCGTTCTTCAGGTTCGTCTGCCCCGCGCCGTCCTTGCTCTGCTGTCGGGAGCGTCCTTCGCGCTTGCCGGAATCATTTTCCAAACACTTCTGCGCAATCCCTTGGCCAGCCCCGATATTATCGGCATCTCTCATGGCGCCAGCGCCGCTGCGGTGTTCTGCATCATCGTTCTCGGCTGGTCGGGACTGGCAGTGTCGCTGGGCGCCTTTGCCGGTGCCATTCTCACAGCTCTCGCTATCTATCTTCTGGCCTGGCGCGACGGGGTCACCGCCTATCGCGTCGTACTGATCGGCATCGGCATGGCCGCCATGCTCGCGGCCATCATTTCATACCTGTTCACACGCGCACGGCTCACCGAGGTGCAGCAGGCCATGGCCTGGCTGGTCGGCAGTCTCAATGCCGCCCGGCCCGGTGACATCATTGTTCTCGCTTCCGCCCTGCTGGTTCTCGTTCCGGCGATGGCGGCCTTGCTGCGCGGCCTCGATGCCATGGAACTGGGCGACGACACCGCGCGCGCCTTGGGCGCCAGTGTCGAGCGCACGCGCTTGGGGCTGATGCTTGTCGGCGTCGGCTTTGCGGCCTTTGCCACCGCTGCCGTCGGACCGGTGGGTTTTGTCGCCTTCGTCTCGGGCCCCCTCGCGCGCACCTTGCTCAAGGGGGCAGGGCGGGGCTTCCCGCAGGCCGCCCTGGTTGGGGCGCTGGTGATGCTGGTGTCGGACCTTGTCGCCCAGCATGCCCTGCCCACCACCCAATTGCCTGTCGGCGTCGTCACTGGTGCCTGCGGTGCCCTTTTCCTGCTATGGCTGCTGACGACCACCGGGCGGTCGGGCCGCGTCAATTGATCGGAGCGAAAAAGACATGTCCGCCAATCACCAATTGCTCGCAGCCGGTCTGGACCTCGGTTATGGCGATCGCCAGATCGTCAAGGCTCTCGATCTCAGTGTCGCGTCCGGCAAGCTCACTGTCATTGTCGGCGCCAATGCCTGCGGCAAGTCCACGCTTCTGCGGGGTCTCGCAAGGTTGCTGACGCCGACGCGCGGTTCGGTCTATCTGGATGGCAAGCCCATTCATCAACTACCGACCCGCGACGTTGCGACGATCCTTGGCGTGCTGCCCCAGAGCCCGATCGCGCCGGACGCGATCACCGTCACAGATCTCGTGGGGCGCGGCCGCTATCCCCATCAGGGCTGGTTTCGCCGCTGGACGCCAGAGGACGATGCAGCCGTTGCCGAGGCCTTGCGGGCTACCGACACGCTCGAACTGGCCGACCGACCGGTGGATGAGCTTTCAGGCGGCCAGCGGCAGCGCGTCTGGATTGCCATGGCGCTCGCCCAGCAGACCGATCTCCTGCTCCTCGACGAGCCCACAACGTTCCTCGACATCAATCATCAGGTCGAGGTGCTTGACCTGCTCACCGATCTCGTGCGGCAGCGGGGGCGTACCGTCGTCGTGGTCCTCCACGACCTGAACCTGGCCTGTCGCTATGCCGACCGGATCGTCGCCATGAAATCCGGCCGCATCGTCGCTGAAGGCCGGCCCGTTGATGTCATTACGGAAAGTGTCGTGCACGATGTCTTCGGCATGATCTCGCGTATCGTGGTCGATCCGGTCTCCGACACACCGATGATCATTCCAATCGGCCGGCATCACGTAGAGCGAACAGCTGCTTAGCGTGAAATTCTTACGGGTCAGATGAGCTTTGTGACGTCGCTTTCCATTGCCGTTTTAACCTTCATCAATTCTTCACAAAGTCGGAACCACGGCACCCCCTCGGCGTTTCCGGAACGCAGCAAGGAGGCCGCCATGAATCTGTATTGGACGACACTGACTTCCCCCCAGCAGAAAGCGCTTGCCATTCTTTGTCAGGACGGGCCTTGCGCTCTTCCCGCTGAACTGGGCGAACAGCTTATCAATCTTGGACTTGCCGAACGTGCTGGCAGCCAGATTTTCTGCGTCAGCGCGCTGGGCGCGACTGTTCCACCAACGACGTTCCACTGAAAGATACCGGGGCTCCAACGCCCCGGTTCTTCTGTCAGCCTCAACTCTCTACCTCGGCATTGAGCGCCTTCAGCATCTTCACGGTTAGCTGCTGCTTCTCCTCGAAATAGCCACTCCAGGCACCCGCGTCCCGTGCACGCCCGGCCGCTGCAGCCAGCGAGAAGCCATTGGCTTTGGTCAGCCCCTTCACCTCGTCCCATTCCACCGGTGCGGCTACCGGCGCGCCTTCGCGCGAGCGCACCGACCAAGGTGAGATAGCGGTCGACCCGCGTTCATTGCGCAGATAATCGATGAACAGCCGCCCTTTGCGGCGGGCCTTCGACAGATTGGCGGTAAAACGATCCGGTTCGTCCGTCGCCATGCTCTGCGCCAGCGCACGGCAGAATGCTTTGATCTCCGGCCAGGGCTTGGTCGGCTTGAGCGGCACGATCACATGGATGCCCTTGCCGCCCGAAACCAGCGGATAGCTATTGAGACCAAGGTCCGTCAGCCGATCCCGAATATCGGTCGCAGCCTCGGTAATGGCCGAGAACGGCAGGTCCTCGTCAGGGTCGATATCGAAGACCATGCGGTCCGGCTTCTCAACCGCCAGGAAGCGCGATCCCCAGATATGCCATTCAAGCACGTTCATCTGCGTACCCGCCACAAGCCCGGCCAGCTCCTTGATGTAGAAATAGTCCTTCTTCTCCCCGTCCTTTTCGGCAATTGCCTTGGACAGGAGCTGTTCGGGAAAGCCGCCCGTGTCGTGCTTCTGGAAGAAGCATTGCTTGGCCCGGCCCTGCGGGCATCGAACGAGGCTCAGCGGCCGGTTCTCGATATGCGGCAGCATCGCCTCGGCGACATCCTCGTAGTAGGCGACGATCTGCGCCTTGGTGATGCCCTGGCCTGGATAGACTACCCTTTCCGGCGATGTCAGGCGCACGCCAAGGCGCTCGGCAACCTCCTCGCCATCGTCCAATCGGATTGGATTTTCCATGCTGACCTCCTTGGCCGGCTTGTCGCCGCGCAGGCCTACGAAGCTGGGATGGCGAAGAATGTCGTCGCCTGTCAGCTCGGTATAGGCAATCTCCGCCACCAGCTCCGGTCGCACCCAATGGGCGCCACGCGCCCGCTCGCGCGGCACGGCATCGAACGGACTGTCCTTGCTTTCGAGCGCCTTGAGCTTGCCGTCGAGCTCCCCCAGCAGATCCTGCGAAAATCCGGTTCCCACGCGCCCGCGATAGAGCAGCTTGCCTTTGTCCCATGTGCCCACCAGCAGCGAGGCGAAACCCTTCCGCTTGCTTGAGGGAGACCAGCCGCCGATGACGAATTCCTGCCGCTTGAGGCATTTGATCTTGAGCCAGCTCTTGGTCCGATCGCCGCGGTAGGGGTCCTGGGCCCGCTTGGCGATGACGCCCTCGTGCCCGTCTCGGCACAGCGCATCGAACACCTTCTGCCCATGCCCCGTGACATGGGAGGAATACTGGATCGGGTCCCTGCGCGTCGCCTTGCCCAAAAGTCCCTCGAGCGCTGCCTTGCGCTCCACCAGCGGCTTCTTGGTCAGGTCCTTGCCGTCGAGTTCGAGCAGGTCGAAAGCGAAATATTCCAGTCGCCCGCCGCCCGACAGCACATTCTTCAGCGTGGTAAAATCAGTCCGCCCCTTGTCATCGAAGGCGCAGACCTCGCCATCGATCAGGGCCGATCCGATCCCGAGCTTTTGCAGCGGCTCCACCAGCGCCCCGAACTGCTCGGTCCAGTCTAGCCCGTTACGGGTAAATAGCCGCACGCTTTTGCCTTCCACGGCGGCGACACAGCGATAGCCGTCATACTTCATCTCGAACAGCCAGCCATCTCCGGCCGGAACCGCGTCCACCAGCGTCGCCAGCTGCACGGGGCGAAAATCAGGTGTGGCTCCGCCTTTTGCCTTCTGCGTCACTCGCGTCTTCTGGTCGGCCTTTTCCGCTTCCTCCGGGTCGGAATGCCACACCGCGTCCGCCTCGATCCGGGATGACTTGGTGGGCGCCGCACCACTGGCGATGCCCTTGAAATCACGTCCCGTCGCCACGGAGCGCGTAAACCGCGTGGTCAGCGTATTCTTGTCCCGCGCATAGCCATCGCGATGCTTGATCAGCAGCCAGTTCTCGCGGTCCGGCCCGCTCTTGCGCTTGGTGTCTCGGCCCTTCATGTGCACCAGCACATATTCGCCCTTCATCCGCTCGCCGAAGAGACGAACCTTGAGGTCGCCTTTCTCCAGCCCCTCATGCGGATCGCCGATAGCCTCCCAGGTGCCCTGGTCCCAGAGCATCACGGTCCCACCGCCATATTCGTCCTCGGGTATCGTGCCCTCGAACCCGCCATATTCAAGCGGATGGTCTTCCACCCGCACGGCGAGGCGCTTGTCCGCCGGATTATTGGACGGCCCCTTGGTCACCGCCCAGCTCTTGAGCACGCCATCGAGCTCGATGCGGAAATCGTAATGCAGCCGCGTGGCATCATGCTTCTGCACCACGAAGCTGCCGCGCCCCGATTTGCCGGCCTTGACCGCATCCCCGGCCGGCTCCTGCGTCTTGGCGAAATTGCGCTTGGCCTTGTAGTCCTGGAGCAGGTCCTCTGCCTTGCTGGCCATGGTCAGCTCGCCTTCTTGCGACTGCTCGTGCCGCTACCCGACTTGCTTGCGGTGCTCTTGGCCGGCGCTTTGGCGCTGCTGGCGGGCTTGCGCCGCGCCGTGCTCTTGGCCTTGCCGCCGCCTTCGAGGCTTTCCTTGAGCGCCGCCATCAGGTCAACGACATTCTCGCCGCTCGGCCGGGCAGGGGCATCGTCCTTGTCTGTGCTGATCTTGCGCCCCTTGGCCTTCATTTTGCGACCGATCAACTCGCGCAGGGCCGTGCCATAATGATCCTTGAAGGCCGCGGCATCGAAGGGCGCTGTCTTCTTTTCGATCAGCGCTGTCGCCACGTCCAGCAGCTCGGCCTCCGCCTTCTTGCCCGAAATCTGACTGAAGAAGGGGTCTGATTTGCGGATCTCGTCCTCGTAATGCAGCGTCTCGAGCATGAGCCCGGTGCCGCTCGGCTTGATCGCCGCCAGATATTCCTTGCCGCGCATCGAAAGCTGCCCCAGTCCGACTTTCTGCGTCTTGCGCAACGCGTCGCGGATCACCCGGAACGCGTCTTCCGCCAGCTCGTCCGTCGGCACCACGAAATAGGACTTGTCGTAATAGATGGGGTCGATCTCGCAGGCGCCCACGAACTGCGTCAGCTCCAGCGTCTTGCGGGTCTCGAGCTTGACCGCATCTATCTCGTCGTCGGTGAGCAGGACATAATCGCCCTTCTCGTATTCGAAGCCCTTGATGATCTCGTCCTTGTCCACCGGCCCGACGCCTGCCACCACCTTCTCGTAGTGAATAGGCTTGCCCGTCGGCTCGTGGATCTGCCGGAAGCTGGGCTTCGCGCTGGTCTTGGCGGCGCTGAACAATTCGACGGGGATTGCGACCAGCGAGAGACGGAGCTGGCCTTTCCAGATCGGGCGGGAAGCGGGCATGGCAACATCCTGTAATGAAAGTCGCCGACTCAACGCTGCTTGGGCAGACGCGTTCCGGCCGTTCACCTTTGCGCGCGCGCGGAACACTTTGCCCCGTCATTTCATTCCAGCGACCAAAGGAGCATCCCGGGATGAGGCTGGCACAACAGGTTCTGGATCGCATGCGCGCCGACGAAATGGGGCCGGCGCCAAGTCTGGCCTTTTCATCCGACGAAGAGGCGGGATGGAAGCGCCAGAAGCGCGGCACCGGTTTCACCTATCTGGACGCTGACGGCAATCGGCCCTTGGAAAGCGATCTGGCGCGTATCCGTGCTCTTGCCATTCCCCCCGCCTGGCAGAATGTCTGGATTTGCAAGGACGCGTGCGGTCATATCCAGGCGACTGGGCGCGATGAGAAGGGGCGCAAGCAATATCGTTACCACGCGGGCTGGACCGAACATCGCAGCACGACCAAGTTTCATACCTTGCGCGATTTCGCCAAGGTGCTGCCCGGGCTGCGCGAACAGGTGCAAAGCGACCTGCGCCGTCGCACGTTGGGCTATGAGCGCGTCGTTGCCTCGGTGGTCTGGCTGCTCGACAACAGCCTGATCCGTGTCGGCAATCCCGCTTATGCGCGCGATAACAAAAGCTTCGGCCTCACCACCTTGCGCCACCGCCATGTGGAGATCACCGGTGCGAAGCTGCATTTCCATTTCAAGGGCAAGTCGGGCAAGGAATGGAAGCTTCAGCTGGCGGATCGCCGCATTGCCGGCATTCTCAAATCCCTGCAGGACATGCCGGGCCAGCATCTTTTTCAGTATGAAAGTGACAATGGCCGCTGCGCCATCTCTTCGCGCGACGTAAATGACTATATCGCCGCCTTTGCTGGGCCGGGAATCACCGCCAAGCACTTCCGCACCTGGGCCGGCACCGTCCGTGCATTCGGCCTCTTGGCCGACAACGACGTGCCGGAGACCAAGACCGGGCAAGCCAGCACCCTCAATGCCATCATCGATCAGGTCGCCGGCAGGCTGGGCAATACCAGGGCCGTCTGTCGCTCATGCTACATCCACCCCGCCATTCTCGAATCATGGCAGGCCGGCGCACTCACCCGCTCCGGCCGCCTCAAGCCCATTGATGGCCTTGATGAAGACGAAGTGGAAACTACCGCTTTCCTGAAAAGGCTCGCCCGGAACCGGTCCTAGGCAATCGTGCACCTGTCGCGATGCAGTCTGGCAATGTCGTTGATTTGGTACGCCCAAGGGGAATCGAACCCCTGTTTACGCCGTGAGAGGGCGTCGTCCTGACCGCTAGACGATGGGCGCGTAACCGCCGCTTTTAAACACCGCCCACATGCTGGAAAGCAAGGGGGAGGGTGGTACGCCCTAGGGGAATCGAACCCCTCTCTGCACCGTGAAAGGGTGCCGTCCTAACCGATAGACGAAGGGCGCATCTGCGCGATGGCTGTCGTATAGTGGGGTCGATTTGATTGCGCAACCCCATTTTGCATTGATCCTGTGAGGAAATTTATCGGGGCGGAGTTTTCAACAGCCTGAGAACGTCACGGGGCTGCGTCGGCCGCGCGGACGATCGCGCACATCGACATGGATGAAGTTGCGTCCGGGGTAGCAGCCCAGCCCGCCGACGCTGTCGGTTCTCATGGCAAAGGCGATCAGCTCGGCCTTGGGAACGCCTGGAATGTAGAAGTCGGCTGCCATGCACTTGGTATGATAGGAATTTTCCGCGCCGCCCGCCGAGGCATTGTGGAACGCATTGCGATAGCCGGAATTCATCACGATCTTCTTGCCGAAATGTCCCTCGAACTCCCAGATGACGAAACGCAGCTTGGGTGAGATGCAGAGCGCGTTCACAGTGTTCGAGCTCACGAATGTGCCCCAGTCCTGCCGGACGCCGGAATATCCAGCCCCGCTGCTGCTGGCGAACATGGCCATGGGCACACAGCCTGCGATGACCGCGGCGCTGATGAAGACAAGGGCGATGGCGCGAAAGAAGCGAGACATGGGGACCTTCCCGTGGCCGCTGTCGCAAACTGGCAACAGGCAATGGGCATATGGGTTCGGTCGCTAAAATTAGATCGGTTTCGCTAACCCCGCGCTAACCGGGACAGTTAGCGCGGGGTTAATGCTGTCGGCGCATGCCTTGCGCCGGAGGCTTGGCTTACCAGCTGCCGGTATTGGCCATCGAGGCCCAGGGTTCCTGCGGATCGAGATGGCCGTCCTGAATCAGCTCGATCGAGATGCCGTCCGGGGATTTGACGAAAGCCATGTGGCCATCGCGTGGCGGACGGTTGATGACAACGCCCATGTCGGACAGGTGCTGGCAAAGGGCGTAGATGTCCTTAACCCGATAGGCGAGGTGGCCGAAATTGCGGCCGCCCGTATAGGTCTCTGGGTCCCAGTTATAGGTCAGCTCGACTTCCCCGCCGGCATCGCCGGGGGCGCGCAGGAAAATAAGGGTAAAGCGACCCTTCTCGTTTTCGGTGCGCCGCACCTCTTCGAGGCCCAGCCCTTCGCAGTAAAACCGGAGGCTTTCCTCGACATTGGTGACGCGCACCATCGTATGCAGATATTTCAAGGCATTCCTCCTTTAGCGCTATTGGGCCTTTGCCCTAACAATCCCGGCCAGTTGCTGCAATGGCGGCTCGAAAGGCCTGCTGACAAAATTGCAATACCTTCTTAACTTTTACCATTGAATCGGACAGACTGTTTTGATCATGTGTTGAGTACCCGTGAATGACGGGCGTGTAAGAGGGCGTTGGGAATATGGGGGCCAAGGTCAACGGCGAGGACGGTAATGCCGTCGGCCTGTCCAGGACAGGCGAGAGCACGCACGACAGCGCTACTCCTGTTGACCACAATTCCCAGGTCGACGTCATCCAGATCAGCGGCAGCATCAAATGGTTCGACGCAGGCAAGGGCTTCGGCTTCATTGTGCCTGACAATGGCATGGCCGATGTTCTGCTGCACGTGACCTGCCTGCGCCGCGACGGTTACCAGACAGCCTATGAAGGCGCGCGCATCGTCGTTGAGGCGCTGAACCGCCCGGGCGGGCTGCAGGCCTTCCGCATCGTTTCCATGGACGAATCGACGGCGTTGCATCCTTCGCAGATGCCCGCGCCGCGCACCCATGTCGTGGTCGAGCCGACCTCGGGTATGGTTCGCCTCGAAGTGAAGTGGTTCAACCGCATCCGCGGATTCGGCTTCCTGTCGGCCGGCGAGGGCACGCCCGATATCTTCGTGCATATGGAAACGCTGCGCCGCTTCGGCATCACCGAATTGCGCCCCGGCCAGTTTGTTCTGGTGCGCTACGGCAATGGCCCCAAGGGCCTTATGGTGGCCGAAATTCGTCCGGATGGTTGGGGCGACGCGCCGTCGTCGCATTGATTCTCCAGTGAAAGGCCCCTTGGCCGTGCTCAACCTTTCGTTCCTGCCATCCGCCCGCCGTCTGTCACCTGCCTTGGCTGGCCTCGTTGGCGCTCTCGCGCTCAGCATCCCGCTTTCCGCGCTCGCCGACGAGACACAACTGGTCATCCAGTCGGCCAATGGCGATCATGCCTTCACTGTCGAAGTGGTCGACACGCCCGAGAGTCGCGCCCGCGGCCTGATGTTCGTCGAGGACCTGGCCCCTGACGCGGGCATGCTGTTCGACTTCGAGGCGGAGCGGCTGGTGTCCTTCTGGATGAAGAACACGCTCATTCCGCTCGACATGCTCTTCATCACTGCCGACGGCACGATCAGCAATATTCACGTCAATGCCGTCCCGCACGACGAGACGTCCATCCCCTCGGAGGGACCGGTGCAATATGTGCTGGAAATTCCAGGCGGCCGGTCTGTCGAGCTGGGCATCGAAGCGGGCGACACGGTAACCCACCCGCGCATCGACTAGGCGGATCGCCTAGAGCCGTGCGATCACCATGCAGTCGATCACGGCCCACAGATGCAGGCTCGCCCCTGCCACGACGAAAACATGCCACAGGGCGTTCTGGAAGCGTAGCTTTTCCCAGAGATGAAACACGATGCCGGCGGAATAAGTCATGCCGCCGGCCAGCAGCAGCCATAGCGTGGAAGCGGGCAGGGCCTGTCCCAGCGATTGGAAAACCAACACCCCGCTCCAGCCGATCGCCAGATAGAGCGCAATCGCGATCCGACCGAATCGCTGCGGCACGATCAGCTTGAGCGCCACCCCGACCAGCGACGCTCCCCAGACCAGGCTCATCATCACCGTGCCGGTCGGCGTGCCGCCCAGGATGGCCAGGAACGGCGTATAGGAGCCGGCAATGAACAGAAAGATCGCCGCCTGGTCCAGCCGCGCCAGGTAATGCTTCATGCGTGACGCCGGGTAGAGATTGTAGGCCAGGGACACGCCCAGCACCACGATCAGCGTGGCGACGTAAATCAGTAGCGATGGAAACGCCTCGGGCGCCGTATGCGTCAACGCCAGCGTCAGGAGGATCGAACCGGCGGCGATGGCACCCACGAGACCCAGGATATGCACCGCAGCGTCGGCCACTTTCTCGGCGACCGAATAGGCGCGGCGGCTGTCATGTATAATGGGAATGCTCGTCTCGGTCGCGCTGGTCATCATGCCCCTCCTTGCCGTCATCGTGTGGCGGTGATGTGACCAGAACCTTGCCGGCGGGCCACTTTCGTGCGGTCTCGTAAAGCCGGGCTGAACTTTCCTGGTGAACAAGTGCTTGCCGCCCGCGTGCGATCTTGACGGGTAACGCTGCTGTTACTCTAACGGCTCCATGAGCCGTAAGACCAAAGCCCCGATCGCCCTATATTCCGCGCTTGCCGACGCGACCCGCTGCCGGATCCTCGAGATCCTGGCCGATGGACCCATTCCGGTGCATCGCCTCGCCGACGCCTTTGCCATCAGCCGCCCCGCCATCTCCCGTCACCTGCGGGTGCTCAAGGAGGCTGGCCTTGTTGCCGAGGTGAAGAAGGGCCGCGAAAACCTCTATGCCTTCCGCTCCAAAAAGCTCGACAAGGCTCAGGCCTGGATTGCCGTCATGGCCGCGCCGCGGGACGTTTCGGCGCAAGTGGAAACACCTGTCGCCGCAGACGCTGGACGACCCAACGTCAGCCCAGTCATCGAGATCACCGCGGCCGGCGTCGAGCCCGCCCCTCAAAAGCCGACACGCAAGCCCGTGCGCCCGCCCGAGCCGGCGGCCGTCGCCCTCAACCAGATGGGCTTTGATTTCTAAAGCAGGGGTGCGGGCAGGGGGTCGATCAGCGATAGCCGCCGCTCATCCATGTCGAAAGCGGAGGCGACATGGCGTTCGAAGTCGCTGGCGCTCCAGACGATCTGCGATGGCGACAGCCGCGCCTCGACAGCCGCCAGTGCCGCCCGCGCACCGAGCGCAAACGGCCTGATCTGCCGGCCCACCAGGGCGGAAGCCGCCTGAGCGGCCATGATGTCCTTGCGCTGGTCCCCGATATACCAGATCACGTCCGAGCTGCGCAGCTCACGGCCGATCCGGGTCAGCGCCAGCGTGATGGAATCGGGCCAGGGCTTGCCCCGCGCCACATCTTCGCGAAACACAGCCGTGCTGAAATATTTCTGCAGGTCGAAGGCCTTGAGCACGTCATGGCCATAGCCGCGTCCCAGGCCGTTGCTCACCACGCCCAGCGTGACGCCTTCCGAGCGCAGCCGCGCCAGCACAGTGCGCATCGACTCGCAGGGCACCAGCATGTCTTCCACCGACTTGCGGCGAACCTTGTGGATGGCGCGATGAACGATCAGGCGCGGCTGGCGCTCTGCGGAGCATTGCCGGCGCATCAGCCGGAAGCGTGCCGCCAGACGGGCGCCCTTGTGCGAGCAATCGTCCAGGAATTCCAGCATCTGCAACACGCGCGGATTGACGTGATGCACCAATGTCCCATCGAGATCGAACAGCACGATGGTGGGTCGGTTCGCGTTATCAGCCAGTGGATCAGCCCTCGTTTGTGGCAACAACGTGGCCTAATTCGCCGGGTCGGGCAAGCCAAAATGGCCTTGCCCGGGTCAGGAGACCGTGAAGCGGAGCACCTCGGCACCATCCAATTCCGCGCGCCGGGTGTGGCCTTGGCTGCAAAATGTTGTAAAGGAAAGGCCGTCGCGGTCCCGTAGCTCAGCTGGATAGAGCAGCAGCCTTCTAAGCTGTTGGTCACAGGTTCGAATCCTGTCGGGATCGCCAGCCTATCCCGCGTCTTTCGCCTGTGCGGTGCTGTCACGGACCACGAGTTCGGACGTCAGCACGATTCGCGTCGGCCCCCGGGCGAGCTCGGCTTCTTCGAGCATGTCGATCAACGTTTCGGCGGCGATGCGACCCAGCGTTTCGCGCGGCTGGCGCATGGTGGTCAGGGGCGGCAGGTAATGAGCCGCAACGTCGAGATCGTCGAACCCTACCATCGAGATGTCGCGCGGACATTCCAACCCGTGCCGGCGCAGCCCTGACAAAAAGCCGATCGCCGATTCGTCGTTTGCCGCGAACATCGCCGAGGGCTTTTCCGCGAGCGCCATGTAGCGCGAGGCCGCCGCAAAGCCGCTCGCCATTTCGAAATTGCCGCGAAAGATCCAGTCCGGGCGAACCGCGATGCCCGCCTTGTCCATGGCCTTGCGAAATCCCGAAAGCCGGTCCTGCGCGACGACATTGCTGTCCGGGCCCATGATGTGGCCTATGCGCCTGTGACCGAGATCGAGCAGGTGCCGCGTTGCCCGGATCGCAGCGACCTCGTTGTCGGTCACGACGGTGGGGAAGTTGTTGTTGGACACTTCCTCGCAGGCCATCACCACCGGCACCGAATAGGGCGGCAGGGCAAAAGCGGTCAGCGTCTCCGCCCGGAGCGAGCCGTCGAAGAGGATGAGCCCGTCGGCGCGGTTGGACAGCATGTAGTTCTGCAGCCGCCGCGCCGTATCCTGGCCGAAATAGAGATTGGCCACGATCACGTCATAGCCCCGGCTGGTCGCCTCCCGCTCGATGGCGTCGAGAATGGAGGAAAAGAACGTGTTTCGGATATCGGGGAGCGCCACGAGGATGGTTTTGGCCACGCGCTGGCGCAATGAGCGGGCCGCCTGATTGAGTGTGTAACCGGTTTCATGGATCGCGGCCGAGATGCGGGCGCGGGTGCTCTCGCTTACCCGTTCAGGGGTGGAGAGGGCACGACTCACGGTTGCGGTGGACACCATGGCGGCGCGCGCAACATCTTGAATGGTAGGCGTTTTCTGCAGCTGGCGCATCGCTGGCAGCGCCCCCTTTCGCTGTCAGTAACGCAAACGATCTAAATCGATCTTGACAGGTCCGCAAGCCTTGTATGAAACTCCTGAAATCGATTGCAGAGGCACTTTGGAACGTGTAGTGCAATCGATTACACGCAGTTGCGATTTGCCTTCAGGTAAAGGCATGTATGCATCTGGTGCATTGCTGGGGCCTCTGGCTCCTTCATGTTCGTTGGGAGGACAACCTATGAAAAAGTTTGCAGTGGTCGCCGCAATGGCAACCGCTTTCCTCGGCTCCACGGCCTATGCTGCCGAGCTGGAAGTGACCCACTGGTGGACGTCTGCCGGTGAAGCTGCCGCTATCGCCGAGTTCGCCAAGGTCTTCGAAGAAGAAACCGGCAACACCTGGGTCGACTCGGCTCTGGCCGGTTCGGGCACCGGTGCCAACCCGGTCATCATCAGCCGCATCATCGGCGGTGACCCGATGGGCGCCACCCAGATGAACACCGGCCGTGACGCCGAGGAGCTCATCCAGGCTGGCCTGATGCGCGACCTGACCGACATCGTCGCCGATCTCGACATCGACAGCTTCTATGTCGACCAATCGCTGCTCGAGCCGTGCCGCTATGAAGGTGGTCTCTACTGTCTGCCGATCAACATCCATTCGTGGGATTGGCTGTGGCTCTCCACCGCTGCTTACGAAAAGATCGGTCAGCCGGTTCCGACCAACTGGGACGAGTACGTGGCCTCCTGGCCCGCTCTGCAGGAAGCCGGCATTCTGCCGTTCGCACTGGGCACCGGTTGGCCGATCAACGGCATTCCGGGCGTGCTGATGGCCGGTATCGGTGGTACCGACCTCGTTATGCAGGTCAACCGTGACAAGAGCGCCGACGCCGTTCGCGGTCCTGATTTCCGCAAGGTCGCGGAAGCCATGGACATGCTGCGCAGTGTCGTGTCTCCCGAGACCATGGTTCCCTCGTTCGGCGACGCTGGCAATCAGCTGCTGACCGGCGATGCCGCTGGCAACATCCACGGCGACTGGCTCCAGGGCGACCTGCAGATCGCAGGCGGCGTTCCCGGTGAAGACTATGAATGTCTCCCCGCACTCGGCCTGGGCACCCAGCTCACCGGTGGTGGCGACAGCTTCTACTTCCCCGTTCTGCCCGAAGGTACCGATCCGGCTGTGATCGAAGCCCAGGAGCAGCTGGCTCGCATCCTGATCTCGCCGGAAGCGCAGCTGAAGTTCAACCTGGTCAAGGGCTCCATGCCGATCCGCACCGACATCGACCTGTCGGGTGCCAATGCGTGCATGACCAAGGCTCTGGCTCTGCTGGACAACGGTCTGCTGCCCTCGGGTGACTTCTCGCTCTCGAGCGACACCCAGAAGCAGCTCGAAGATCTCAACCTCGAATTCATCGCCGACGACAACATCACCGTCGACGACTATGTCGAGCGTTACGCTTCGATCATCGAGCAGGCTGACTAATCTGGCAAGGCGCCGGTTTTCCGGCGCGCTGGAACAATGAGATGGCCGGTCTTGGTCGCCAAGGCCGGCTACTTTCACATGGAGATGTACATGGCGGACGTCGCCACTCAGCAGTCGAGGACGAAAACGGCGCCGCATCGCCGCAACTTCTTCAGCAAGCTGTTTCTGCACAATCTGTCGGCCAAGATAGCTGCGCTGCCGATGATCGCGACCGTGCTCGTGATTTTCGTCGGCTGCACCATCTGGACGGTCTATTACTCGTTCACCAATTCGCGTCTTCTGCCGCGTAACGAATTTGTCGGCTTCGACCAGTATGCGCGCCTGTTCGGCACCTCGCGCTGGAATGTGTCGATCACGAACCTGATCATGTACGGTTCGATGTCGCTGGTGCTCACCCTCACCCTCGGCTTTCTTCTTGCCGTGCTGATGGACCAGAAAGTGCGCTTTGAAAGCGCCTTCCGCACCATCATGCTTTATCCGTTCGCCCTGTCCTTCATCGTGACGGGTCTGGTCTGGCAGTGGATCATGAACCCCACGCTGGGCCTGCAGGGCACATTCCGCAATCTCGGCTGGACCGGGTTCACCTTCGACTGGATTTCCAATCCGCGCATGGTGTTGTTTGCGCTGCTCATTGCCGGTCTCTGGCAGGGTGTGGGCTTTTGCATGATCCTCATGCTGGCCGGGCTGCGCGGCGTGGATGAGGAAATCTGGAAGGCCGCGCGCGTCGACGGCATTCCCACCTGGCGCACCTATGTGTCCGTTGTCCTGCCCATGATGCGCGGCGTGCTGGTTACGGCCGTGGTGATCATCGGCTCGGGTATCGTGCGTCTCTACGATCTTGTGGTGGCCTTGACCAATGGCGGTCCTGGTATCTCGTCCGAAGTGCCGGCCAAATATGTGTACGACTACATGTTCGGCGGCGGCAATATCGGCCAGGGCCTGGCTGCGGCCAGCATGATGCTGCTCACCGTGCTGATCATCATGATCCCGTGGGCCTATCTCGAATTCGGTGGAAAGGGTCGCCGCTGATGAGCCAGACCGCAACCATGTCGGGCGCTGCGCCGACCACGCCATCCACTTCCGGCACGGAACCGCGCGGCCCCCGGCCAAAGCCGTTCTTCACGCCCAAGAAGATCATCATCTACACGACGCTGTTCTTCTTCAGCCTCTACTTCCTGTTCCCCCTCTATGTGATGGTGGTGACCTCGCTCAAGTCGATGCCGGAAATCCGGTTCGGCAACATCTTCGCCCTTCCGGCCGCACCCAATTTCGATGCCTGGGTGAAGGCCTGGACCTCGGCCTGTACCGGTCTGACCTGTAACGGTCTGTCCCCGGGCTTCTGGAACTCGGTGCGCATCACCATTCCGTCCACCATCGTCTCGATCTTCATCGCGGCCGTGAACGGCTATGCACTGGTCAACTGGCGCTTCAAGGGCTCGGAAATCTTCTTCTCGATCCTGATCTTCGGCTCCTTCATCCCCTATCAGGTGATGCTCTATCCGCTGGTGATCATCACGCGCGAAATGGGCATTTTCGGCTCGCTGCAGGGCGTCATCCTCATCCATACTATCTTCGGCATGCCGATCCTGACCCTGCTGTTCCGCAATTACTTTGCGTCGCTGCCGCAGGAATTGTTCAAGGCCGCTCGTGTCGATGGGGCAGGGTTCTGGCGCATCTTCTTCGAGATCATGCTGCCCATGTCGCTGCCGATCTTCGTGGTGGCACTGATCCTGCAGGTGACCGGTATCTGGAATGACTTCCTGTTCGGCGTGGTGTTCGCCGGCACGCAGAACCTGCCCATGACCGTTCAGCTCAACAACATCGTCAACTCGGCTCAGGGTACGCCCGAATACAACGTCAACATGGCTGCGACCGTGCTGACCGGCCTCGTGCCCCTGATCATCTACTTTGTCTCCGGCAAACTGTTCGTACGCGGCGTCGCCGCCGGCGCCGTGAAGGGATAATCGACCATGCAACCTAGCGTTTCCATCAAGGACCTCTCGCTCAACTTCGGTAATGTGAAGGTGCTCGAGAATCTCAATCTCGACATCGCACAGGGCGAGTTCATCGTGCTGCTCGGGCCCTCGGGCTGCGGCAAGTCCACCTTGCTCAACTGCATTGCCGGCCTTCTCGAAGTCTCGGACGGGCAGATCTTCATCAACGGCAAGAACGTCACCTGGGAAGAGCCCAAGGACCGCGGCATCGGCATGGTGTTCCAGTCCTATGCGCTCTATCCGCAGATGTCGGTCGAGAAGAACCTCAGCTTCGGCCTGCGCGTTGCGGGCATGAAGAAGGAAGAGATCAACCAGCGCGTCAAGCGTGCGGCGGAAATCCTCCAGATCGAGCCGCTCCTGCAGCGCAAGCCGGCCAACCTGTCTGGTGGCCAGCGTCAGCGCGTGGCCATCGGCCGTGCCCTGGTGCGCGATGTGGACGTCTTCCTCTTCGACGAGCCGCTGTCCAACCTTGACGCCAAGCTCCGCTCGGACCTGCGCGTCGAGATCAAGCGCCTGCATGCCCGCCTGAAGAACACCATGATCTACGTGACCCACGACCAGATCGAGGCGCTGACGCTGGCGGATCGCATTGCCATCATGAAGAATGGCGTGATCCAGCAGCTGGCCGATCCGCACACCATCTACAACAAGCCGGTCAATCTCTACGTTGCTGGCTTCATCGGCTCGCCATCGATGAACTTCATCAACGGCACGCTCGAAGGCCAGCTGTTCACCGCCGATGATGGCACACGTATTCCCGTGGGCGCCTATGAATTTGCGGTGCCGCCGACCGGTTCCGCCAAGGCGGTTCTGGGCGTTCGCCCCGAGCACATCTTCATCGGTGATGCTGCCCAGGGCATGCCGTTCACCACCGAAGCGGAAATCGAAATCGTCGAGCCGATGGGTTCGGAAACCCTGGCCTGGACCAAGGTTGCCGGCATTCCCGTCACCTTCCGCTGCTCCAGCGACATTCCGCTGGCTGCCGGTCAGAAGGTGACCATCGGCTTCGACATCGCTCGCGGGTCGCTGTTCAGCGCACAGACCGAGAGCCGCCTGTAATAGGGCCACGACACCGGCGGTGCCCCAAGGGGCGCCGCTTCATATTACTATTGCGGCATCCGATCTGCCCCGGCGCGGCGACGCCAGCTTCATCGACGGCTATCCCTCCGGTCCGACGCGACACCCGCATCCAAATCGCAAGCACAAGAGGCCATCAATGACCGAGCTGTCTTTCCAGCTTTACAGCGCCCGTAACGTCCCCTCGATGTCCGAGTTCTTCGGCACGCTCTCCTCCCTCGGCTATACCCAGGTCGAAGGCTTTGGCGGGCTTTATGCCGACGCCGCCGGCCTCGCCGCCGATCTCAAGAAGAACAATCTGGCCATGCCCACCGGCCATTTTGGCCTTGACCAGCTCAAGGACACGTCCGGCGCCCTCAAGATCGCCGAAACCATCGGCATGAAGCGGCTCTATTGCCCCTTCATCATGCCCGACCAGCGCAGCGAGGACGAGTCCAAGTGGCTCGAACTGGCCGAGACGCTGGCCTCGCTGGGCGAAACCTTCACCAAGGAAGGCTACGGCTTCGGCTGGCACAACCACGATTTCGAATTCGTGCCGACCACCTCTGGCCGCACGCCCATGGAAATCATCCTCGAAACCGCTCCCGCCATCGAATGGGAATGCGACGTCGCCTGGGTGATCCGCGGCAAGGCCGATCCGATCGCCTGGTTCGACCGGTATGGTGATCGCATCACCGCTGTTCACGTCAAGGATCTGGCGGCCGAAGGCGAAAACCCCGAGGAGAGCGGCTGGGCCGATGTGGGCCATGGCGTGGTCGGCTGGGACGAGCTGATCAAGAAGGTCGAGGCCAAGACCAAGGCGCAGTATTTCGTCGCTGAACACGACAATCCGACCGATGCCGTGCGCTTCGCCACGCGCTCGATCGCAACCGCCAAGAACTGGAAGTAATCCAAATGGCAAAGACTTATGGCGTCGGCATCATGGGTGCCGGCAACATCTCCGCCGCCTATCTCGGTCTCGCGCCCCTGTTCAAGGGGCTCGAGGTTCGTGCCGTGGCCGACATCGTGCCCGAGGCCGCCAGGCGCCGCGCCGAGGAATTCAATGTCGCCGCGCAGACGCCCGAAGAGCTGCTCAAGAACAGCGAGATCGACGTGATCGTCAATCTCACCGTCCCGGCCGCCCATTACCGCGTCTCGATGGACATCATCTCCTCGGGCAAGCACTCCTATTCGGAAAAGCCCTTCGTGCTTTCCGTCGAGGAAGGCCTCTCGCTTAAGAAAGCTGCCGACGAGCGCGGCCTCAAGGTGGGATCGGCTCCCGATACCTTCCTGGGCGGCGCCCATCAGCAGGCCCGCGAGATCATCGACTCAGGCAAGCTGGGCAGCATCATGAGCGGCACCACGCACGTCATGAGCCGCGGTATGGAGCATTGGCATCCCAATCCCGATTTCTTCTTCCAGCCCGGCGGCGGCCCGATCCTCGATCTCGGTCCCTATTACATCACGGACCTCGTGCATCTGCTCGGCCCGGTGAAGAAGCTCTCGGCCTTCACCAACATGGCGCGCAAGGAGCGTGTCGTGAGCGCTGAGGGTCCCAACAAGGGCAGCGTGATCAAGGTCGGCACCCCCACCACGATCCACGGCATCCTCGAATTCCATAACGGCGCCATCGTCACCATCGGCGCCAGCTGGGACGTGGCGGCCCATGGCCACCATAATATCGAGCTCTACGGCACCGAGGGGTCGATCTTCGTGCCCGATCCGAACTTCTTCGGCGGCGATCTCGTCACCGCCGCGCTGGACGGCACCCGCACGCCGGTCACGCCTTGGGACCACCCCTTCGGCAAGCCGAACCAGGGTCTCGACCAGGACAATCCGCGTGCCAATTATCGCTGCGCCGGCCTTGCCGACATGATGCTGTCGCATGAGAGCGGCCAGACCGCCCGTTGCGGCCTCGATGTGGCACTGCATGTGGTGGAAGTG
The DNA here is from genome assembly GCF_000969445.1 of Devosia chinhatensis. Taxonomy (NCBI): domain Bacteria; kingdom Pseudomonadati; phylum Pseudomonadota; class Alphaproteobacteria; order Hyphomicrobiales; family Devosiaceae; genus Devosia; species Devosia chinhatensis. The sequence goes on from NZ_JZEY01000054.1 coordinate 1,099,593, forward strand.
ATGACGGGCCTGCTCGAAGCCGGTGAAACCGGCCAGGTGCTGACCCTCAAGACCACCTGCGAGCGTCCGCGTGCCCTGGGCATAGCGGAGGCCCGGGCCCTGCTCAAGGCCTGATGGACGTACCTCATTGACAGGTGCCCTGCGCCGGTCAACATTGGTGCCTGAAATTTGCGGGCGGCGAGCGATCGCCGCCCCATATTCATGCGGACGCCACAGTCTGCCACGATAAGAACAAGCCCCGGCAAAGCGGTGTGCGGGGCCAAAAGAGGAGACCCCCATGGCCACCACTCTCAAGGGCCCAGCCATTTTCCTCGCCCAGTTCGCGGGCGATGCGGCGCCGTTCGACAATCTCGACAATATCTGCCGCTGGGCTGCCGGCCTCGGTTACAAGGGCGTGCAGATCCCCACCTGGGTGTCGAGCTTCATCGACCTCGAAAAAGCCGCCACCTCCAAGACCTATGCCGACGAGATCAAGGGCATCGTCAACAGCCACGGCCTCGAGATCACCGAGTTGTCGACCCATCTGCAGGGGCAGCTTGTTGCCGTGCATCCGGCTTATGATACGGCCTTTGACGGCTTTGCCCCCGCCTCGGTGCACAACGATCCCAAGGCGCGACAGGAATGGGCGGTCCAGACCCTGAAAAATGCTGCCAAGGCCTCTCAGAACCTGGGCCTCAATGCCCATGCCACCTTCTCGGGCGCGCTCGCTTGGCCGTATATCTATCCCTGGCCGCAGCGCCCGGCCGGCCTCGTCGAGGAAGCCTTCGACGAGCTGGCGCGCCGCTGGACGCCGATCCTCAATGCCTTCGATGAGGCCGGCGTCGACGTCTGCTATGAAATCCATCCCGGCGAGGACCTGCACGACGGCATTTCCTACGAAATGTTCCTCGATCGCGTGAAGAACCACCCGCGCGCCAACCTGCTCTATGATCCGAGCCATTTCGTGCTGCAGCAGCTCGACTATCTCGACTTCATCGACATCTACAAGGATCGCATCAAGGCTTTCCACGTCAAGGATGCCGAGTTCAACCCCACCGGTCGCCAGGGTGTTTATGGCGGGTTCCAGTCCTGGGTTGATCGGGCAGGGCGCTTCCGTTCCATCGGCGACGGACAGGTCGATTTTCCGGCGATCTTTGCCAAGATGGCGGCCAACGACTTCAAGGGCTGGGCCGTGCTCGAATGGGAATGTGCGCTCAAGCACCCCGAAGATGGCGCGCGCGAAGGCGCCCAGCTGATCGAGAACTACATCATCCGCGTCACCGAAAAGGCCTTTGACGATTTCGCCAGCGGCGGTACCGATCAGGCAGCCAATCGCAAGATGCTCGGCCTGAGCTAGGCAACCTAAGAGAAACGTCGCCCCGGCAGTGGCCGGGATCCATCCTGCGATGTCCACATGTCATCCCGGCCTCGCGCCGGGATGACATCGGCATCAGGATCAGATTTGGTACCCAGATAATCAGGGAGAAAGAAATGGCTGAAAACGGCGCAAAGCGCATTCGCCTCGGCATGGTTGGCGGCGGCACGGGGGCCTTTATCGGCTATGTTCACCGCATTGCCGCACGTCTCGATGGCGATTACGACCTCGTCGCCGGCGCGCTCTCGTCGCGTCCGGAAGTGGCCTTGGAATCGGGCAAGAATCTCGGCCTCGCCGAAGATCGCATCTATACGTCCTACGAAGAAATGGCCAAGGCCGAGGCCGCCCGTCCCGACGGCATCGAGGCCGTTTCCATCGTGACGCCGAACCATATGCATTACGGTCCGGCCAAGGCCTTTCTCGAGGCCGGCATCCACGTCATCTGCGACAAGCCGATCACCGCGACGCTCGAGGACGCCCGCAAGCTGACCGAAATCAAGCCCAAGAACGGCGCGAAATTCCTGCTCACCCACAATTACACCGGCTATCCGCTCATCCGCCAGGCGCGCGAGCTGGTGGCGTCCGGGGCCTTGGGCAAGATCCGCGTCATCCAGGTCGAATATCCGCAGGATTGGCTGACCGAAGCAACCGGCGACGACAACAAGCAGGCCGCATGGCGCACCGATCCTGCCCGTTCGGGCGCCGGCGGTTGCATCGGCGACATCGGCACCCACGCCTATAACCTTGCCCGCTTCGTCACCAATCTCAAGACCGAGGCCGTCTCGGCGGACCTCACCGCCTTCGTGCCGGGCCGCCAGCTCGACGACAATGTCCATATCATGCTGCGCTTCGAAGGCGGCGCCAAGGGCATGCTCTGGGCCAGCCAGGTGGCCGTCGGCTGCGAAAATGGCCTGCAATTGCGCGTCTATGGCGACAAGGGTGGCATCGAGTGGCGTCAGGACAATCCGAACTACATGTGGTTCACTGAATTCGGTAAGCCCAAGCAATTGCTCACCCGTGGCGGTTCGATCTCGGTGCCGCCGGCTGCCTCCATGAATGTCCGCATTCCCTCGGGCCATCCGGAAGGCTATTTGGAAGCGTTTGCCACCATCTACAGCCAGTTCGCCGCCGTCATCCGGGGCGATGGGGCCGAGTTCGAGAGCTTGCTACCTTCCATGGCCGATGGTGTGGAAGGCATGCAGTTCATCGTGGCTTCTGTGCAGTCGAGCCAGAACGACAGCAAGTGGACGAAACTCAGCGACGTCTGAGCCCTGGTCTGCGTCGGTATTGCCGGCGCTTTCCCACCGCCATCTCAGCCACCGGGTTCGCCCGGTGGCTTTTGTTTTACACGCGCCTTACTGCACGCGCTCGCTGGTGAACCCGCGCCCTTCCAGCAGCCTCACCACGCTGATGTCACCCACAAGATGCGCGGCGCCAACCACCAGCAGGGCGCTTTCATTGGTCTCCAGCATGGTCGCGATCTGATCGGTCCAGTGATGGTTCCGCTCATCGATCAGCCGCGTCACCATGCCGTCGTCGAATTCGCCCATCTGGCCAATGAAGACTTCGCCCAGCGCTTCGGGATCACCGTCCATCCAGGCGTTGACCATCACGTCGATATCGCCCTGCGTGGCGTCGAGGGTTTTGAGCGTCGCCTCCAGCATGGATATCTGTTCGTCCATCGAGCCGCCGGCCAGAAAGCTGAGCTGTTGCTCCGTGGTTTCAAGATAGCCCTGCCGTTCCTTGGGGACATCCTGGGCCAGTATCTGCTCGACCCCCAGCAAGGGATCGTAGCCCAGTTCCTGCAAGGGCCCGAAAGAGAGCGTCGTTGCCGCCATCCACGGCTCCATGGTCAGCAGCAGCGGCATTTCCAACCCATAGGTCTCGGCTGCGCTGCGCAAGCGGTCGGTCAGGTCGGGGCCGATTTTTTCGCTGAGCAGCCGTCCGTCTTGGCTAAAGCCCAGCTGGAAGCTCAGCGGCGCCACCTCCATCTGGGCCTCGATGCTGATATCAGCCTCGAAGTAGACGCGGTCGACCTTGGACATGATCTTGTCCAGTCGCGGGCTGCGCCAGTCGAGGTCAGGGGGCAGGAGGTGCACGGACCCGAACAGCCAGACTGCGCTGTCGCCATCGCTCACTTTCCAAAGCGCCGGTGCGGCTTGGGCGGAGCCGACGCCGAAAACAAGACTGGCCAGTGCGGCATGCCATGGACGGATCTGCATCAAGGTCCTCTTGGTGGGAAATATCGCCCAGGAGCCTAGTGCAGAAAAGCAAAGCGCCGCAATCTCTTGCGGCGCCAACGCGATCACTTCGTTAGCAAAGGCCTAGTGTGTCCAGGGTGTTTTGCGGTCGGAGCGGAAATTGTCGGGATAGCTGACGCGCTTGGGTGTCGCATCATGGGCGGGCTGGACGACGTAGGGAATGCCGTTGCGCTGGGCATAGGCTTCGGCGTCTTCCTGCGTCTCGAACGACAGCTTGACCTGCTGGTTCATGTCCGAGCTGCTCGTATAGCCCATCAGCGGGTCGATACTGCGCGGCACTTCGGGTTCGAACACCAGCAACCAGCTCTTGGACTTGCCCTTGCCGGACTGCATGGCATTGCGGGCAGGGCGATAGATACGGGCGGTCATGCAAAGTCCTCAACACGATGCACAGCATCGGACCGAAACGGGCGACGCGGGTTTCGGTCTATCCGATGCGCCAACAAACCAGTGCGAATGGTCGGAGTACAAAGATTCGAACTTTGGACCCCCGGTTCCCAAAACCGGTGCTCTACCAGGCTGAGCTACACTCCGACGTCGCGCTCTTCCGTTAGCCTGTTCGGCGCCAAAGGGCAAGCGGCTTGCCTGCTCCTCTGTTCGGTCTTGACGATGGCTGCCCATCAGGGGACAAGACCGGACATGATCGATCTGCAAAAGCCTTGGCCGCTGGGCCTCAATCGCAAGTCTTGGCCATTTTTCCTCCTCGGCATCGTGGCCATTCTCGCCATATTGGCCCTGATCGACACCGCCGCCTCGCGCGGATCGATCGGCTGGCCGGATCTGTGGCGCGCCCCGTTCTTCTTCATCACCGATTATGGGCTATCGGACTGGATCCTTATCCCCAGCCTTGCTCTGGCGATTCTCTTGCGGCTCGCCATGTTCCCCATGCCCGAAGGCGTCTGGCGACGTGCCGTGAGCGAGATGGCGCTCATTTCGGCGTTCGTCTTTGCCGGTGTGGGCATTCCCGGGCTCTTCACGGCCATTCTCAAGCGCATTATAGGCCGCGGTCGGCCGACCGAGTTCGATGCCGCCGGCGCCTTCTCGTTCCAGAACCTTTTCAACGACTGGACCTTCCAGAGCTTTCCCAGCGGTCATTCCGCCACCGCTGTCGGCACGGCCTTCGTCATCGGCTTTTTGTTTCCGCGCCTTTTCCCGCTCTTCATGGCCATCGGCGTCGCCGTGGCGATCTCGCGCGTGCCGGTTGGGGCGCATTACCCCACCGACGTCTTTGCCGGCTCCGTCATCGGCATGCTGGGCGCCTATCTGGTGCGCAACCTCTTTGCCCGTCGCGGCTGGCTGTTCGAGCAGCGCCCCGATGGCCGCATCGTGCGCAAGCCGTTCACGGGCCTGCGCCAGCTGGCTCATCGCGCCGCGGAATAACGGACGAGCGCGGCCGCCAGGTCGGCCTTGAGGTCGTCGGGCGCTTCAAAGCCGATATGCAGGCGGAAGAGATTGCCCTCCTGCGCCCAGGGCCGCACGCTGCGGGCCTTGCCCATCCGCACCGGAAGACACAGGCTTTCATAGCCGCCCCAGGAATAGCCCATGCTGAAGAGTTCGAGGTGATCGACAAAGGCGGCGACGGCCTGTCGTCCCGCCGGCTCCAGCACCAGCCCGAAAAGGCTGCCCGATCCGGTGAAATTCTTCTTCCAGATGTCGTGGTCGGGATGGCTGGGCAGGGCAGGGTGCAGCACCTGCGCGACGCCATCCTGCTTCTCGAGCCAGCCCGCGATAGCGAGCGCCCGCTCCTGGTGTTCCTTCATGCGCAGGGCCAGCGTCCTCAGGCCCCGCGCCACGAGATAGGCGTCGTCGCCGGAGCTGAAAAAGCCCAGCAGTGTCCGTATCCGCTCCACATCGTCCCACGCCGCTTCGGTGGTCGAGATCGTGCCCGCCATCACGTCGGAATGGCCCACGAACATCTTGGTCGCCGCGTGCACCACGATATCGGCGCCCAGCGCCAGCGGCTTGTGATAGAGCGGGGTGGCCCAGCTATTGTCCACGATGAGCCGTGCCCCGCCCGCATGCGCTGCCTCTGCCAGTACGGCGATATCCTGCACCTCGAAGGTCAGCGATCCCGGGCTCTCCGCGAGCACCGCCTTTGTATTGGGCTGCATCAGCGCGCCCAGTCCCGACCCGATGCGCGGATCGAAATAGCGCACGCTCACTCCCATCCGCTCGAGATAGCCGTCGGCGAATTTGCGACCCGGCTCATAGGCGCTGTCGGTGATGAGAATGTCGTCGCCTGCCTTGACGCAGGCCATCAGCGCAATGGTGATCGCCGCAAGGCCCGAGGGCACGAGCTTGGTGCGATAGGCGCCCTCGAGCGCGGTGACCACGCTTTCCACCGCTTCGGTGGTGGGGTTGCCGGCGCGGCCATAAAGATAACGCTGGCTCTGCGCGTCGAGGTCGGCGAGCGTTTTGAACAGGATCGTCGAGCCGCGATAGACCGGCGTGTTCACGAATCCGAACTGCTCGTCCGGAATGCGTCCTCCATGGGTGAGCAGCGTTTCCACAGAATAGGCCTGCGACTTGCCGGAATTATAATCGTTCATACTAGGCTCGATGCTCAAAAAGAAATCATCTGGGGGGATTTGTCTAAATAAGCGACAGCTTTCCTGTCCCAACACACCAACCACACTTGACGTTACGGTCAATTGAGGCTTGCATGCTTAGCAGCATCCAGACCGCAAGATAAAGCGGTGGTGCGATCGGGGCCTCGGCAAACAGGATAGGCTCCGAACACTGGGTCAGGAAACAAAAAGGCAAATAAATGCAAAAAGCGCTCGTATCGATCGCAGTCGCGGCCTCGCTGGGCCTCGGCGCGACGGCCGCCCAGGCGGCCATTCTCGATGACGTGAAGGCCAAGGGATACGTCCAGTGCGGTGTCACCGGCGGCGTCGCCGGCTTCTCGGCACCCGATTCCAGCAATGTCTGGACCGGCATCGAAGTCGACTATTGCCGTGCTCTGGCTGCGGCGATCTTCAACGATGCTGACGCGGTCCGCTTCACCTCGCTCACCAGCCAGGAGCGGTTCACCGCCCTGTCCGCCGGCGAAGTCGATGTGCTGTCCCGCACCACCACCTGGACCATGAGCCGCGATACCCAGCTGGGCATCAGCTTCGTGGGCACCATGTTCTATGATGGCCAGGGCTTCATGGTCCGCGAGGAAGACGGCATCGAATCGGCTCTGGACCTTTCCGGCGCCGCGATCTGTATCGAATCCGGCACCACCACCGAGCTCAACGCCGCCGACTACTTCGCCACCAATGGCATGGAATTCAACACCGTCGTGTTCGTGGACCAGGACGAAGTGGTGAAGGCCTACGAAGACGGCCGTTGCGACGTCTACACCACCGACTCCTCGGCTCTGGCATCCGAACGATCCAAGTTCGCCGATCCCGATGCCCACATCATCCTGCCGGAAATCATTTCCAAGGAGCCGCTTGGCCCCTCCGTGCGCTCGGGTGATACCCAGTGGTTCAACATTGCCCGCTGGACCTACTTCGCGCTGCTCGAAGCCGAAGAGCTGGGCGTCAGCTCGGCCAATGTCGATGAGCAGCTCGGTTCTGACAACCCGGCCATCAAGCGCCTGCTCGGCGTCGAAGGCGAATTCGGTGCCCCGCTCGGCCTCGACAACGCCTGGGCCTACCAGATCATCAAGCTCGTCGGCAATTATGCCGAGACCTATGAGCGCAATGTCGGCCCGGATACCCCGATCGGGCTGGAACGCGGCCTGAACGCTCTGTGGAGCGACGGCGGCATCCAGTACGCTCCGCCGATCCGCTAAGCCGAACGAATTGAGCCGGCGCTCCCTCCAGGAGCGCCGGACTTTTTGTTCCGTCGTATGCCGCGCCGGCAATGGCGTGCAGCGGCTCTTTGCGGCCAAGGGACAGCTCACATGACGACACTCGATACGGGGCCCCAGACAGCCCCAAGGGCGAACTTTTTCAACGATCCGGTTATCCGGGGTATCATCTACCAGGTCGTTGTCGCCGCGCTGATAGTCAGCTTCATTCTCTGGATAATCGGCAATACTGCGGCCAATCTGGCGGCGCAGAACAAGACCACGGGCTTCGATTTCCTGTGGCGCACGGCCGGTTTTGATATCTCGTTCTCGCTCATTCCATGGTCCCGCGCCTCGTACTATTATGAAGCCTTCATGGTGGGCCTGCTCAATACGCTGCTTGTCGCCGTGGTTGGCATCTTCTTTGCCACTGTCCTGGGCTTCACCATCGGCATTGCGCGCCTCAGCACCAATTTCATCATCTCAAGCCTGGCCACGATCTATATCGAGGTCATCCGCAACATCCCGCTGCTGCTGCAGCTGTTCTTCTGGTATTTTGCGGTTCTCAAATCCATGCCGGCCGTGCGCAATTCCTTCGAATTGCCGTTCGACAGCTTCATCAACCAGCGCGGCATCATGATCCCGCGGCCCATTCCGGACGAGCAGTTCAACTTCGTCTGGCTGGGCCTGGCTCTGGCCGTCATTGGCGTGATTGTGCTGCGACACTGGGCCAAGAAGCGTCTGGAAGCCACCGGCAAGCGTTTCCCGGTCTTCCTCACCTCCCTGGTCATCCTCTTCGGCGTCACCAGCCTCGTGTTCTGGGTCAGCGGCGCCAGCGTCGCTTTCGAACTGCCGGTGCTCGAGCGCTTCAATTTCCGCGGCGGCCTGCAATTGCCGCCCGAGTTCATCGCTCTGGCCTTCGGCCTCATCATCTATACGGCGGCCTTCATCGCCGAGACCGTGCGCGGCGGCATTCAGTCGGTCAATCATGGCCAGACCGAAGCGGCCTCTTCGCTCGGCCTGCAGGATGGTGATCGCCTGCGCCTCGTGGTCGTGCCGCAGGCCATGCGGGTGATCGTGCCGCCCCTCACCAGCCAATATCTCAACCTGACGAAGAACTCCTCGCTCGGTGCAGCCATCGGCTATCCCGAACTGGTCAACGTCTTCGCGGGAACCTCTCTGAACCAGACCGGTCGCGCCATCGAATGCATCGCCATCGTGATGACGGTCTATCTCTGCTTCTCCCTGCTCACCTCGGCTATCATGAATTGGTACAATGGCCGCGTGAAGCTGGTGGAACGGTAGGAGGTTGCCATGACAGACATTGGTTTCGTCCGCTCCGACATCGTTGAGGCCCGCCCCGCGCCCATGCGGACCAGCGGCCCCATGGTGTGGATCAAGAAGAACCTCTTCGCCACCCCGCTCGACGGCGTGCTCACCGTTCTGGGTGCAGCCTTTTTGCTTTGGGTCGTCCCGCCGCTCTATGGCTTCTTCTTCGGCAATGCCGTGCCCCCCGGGGGCACGGTCGAACAGTGCCGCATGGAAAATGCCGGCGCCTGCTGGGCTTATATCGCGGCCGAGATGGAGTTTTTCATCTACGGCTTCTATCCGGCCCAGGAATTCTGGCGTCCCAATCTCGTCTTCGCCTTGGGGGCGCTGCTGCTGACGCCGCTCCTGATCCCCAAGGTGCCCTATAAGCGGGTCAATGCCGTCCTGCTGCTCGTCGTCTATCCGATCGTCAGCTACATCCTTCTGGCTGGCGGTCTGTTCGGCCTGCGTGTCGTTCCCACCGAACAATGGGGTGGCCTTCTGGTCACGCTCATCATTTCGGTCGTGGGCATCACGCTGTCCTTCCCGCTCGGCATCGTCCTGGCGCTCGGCCGGCAATCGAGCCTGCCGATCATCAAGACCGCCTGCGTCATGTTCATCGAGTTGATCCGCGCCGTCCCGCTGATCACCATCCTGTTCATGGCCTCGGTCATGCTGCCGCTCTTCATGCCGCAGGGGACGACGGTGGATAAATTCCTCCGCGCCCTGGTCGGCGTCACGCTCTTCACCTCCGCCTATATGGCCGAGGTGGTACGCGGCGGTCTGCAGGCCATTCCGCGGGGGCAGTACGAAGCCGCGGCGGCGCTCGGGCTCGGCTATTGGCGCCGGATGTGGTTCATCATCTTGCCCCAGGCCCTCAAGCACGTGATCCCGGGCATCGTGAACAACTTCATCTCGCTCTTTAAGGACACGTCGCTCGTCTACATCGTCGGCATGCGTGACCTGCTCGAAGCGGTCAAGACCAAGAACGATTCCGCCATCGAATGGCAATCGGCCAACACCGCGACCACCGGCTACATCTTTGCAGCCATGGTCTTCTGGGTCTTCTGTTTCGGCATGTCCCGCTACTCCATCTTCATGGAGCGCCGTCTCAACACTGGCTACAAGAGGTAGCGCCTATGTCTCAGGTTTCAGAAACAACGCTCGACCGTCAGATCGACACCAGCCATATGCAGGTCTCCCAGACCGAGGTGGCCATCGAAGTGGTCGACATGCACAAGTGGTATGGCGACTTCCATGTGCTGCGCGATATCAACCTCAAGGTGATGAAGGGCGAGCGCATCGTCATCGCCGGCCCCTCGGGCTCGGGCAAGTCGACGCTGATCCGCTGCATCAATCGGCTGGAAGAGCATCAGGAAGGCCAGATCATCGTCAACGGCACCGAGTTGACGGCCGATCTCAAGCGCATCGATGAAGTGCGCCGCGAAGTCGGCATGGTGTTCCAGCACTTCAATCTCTTCCCGCACCTGACCATCCTTCAGAACCTCACCCTCGCGCCCATCTGGGTGCGCGGCACGCCCAAGGCCGAGGCGGAAGAGACGGCGATGCATTATCTGGAGCGGGTCAAGATTCCCGAGCAGGCGAACAAATATCCCGGCCAGCTTTCCGGCGGTCAGCAGCAGCGCGTCGCCATTGCCCGCTCGCTCTGCATGCAGCCCCGGATCATGCTGTTCGACGAACCCACTTCGGCGCTCGACCCGGAAATGGTCAAGGAAGTGCTCGAGGTGATGATCAGCCTTGCCGAGGAAGGCATGACCATGATCTGCGTGACCCACGAAATGGGCTTTGCCCGCCAGGTGGCCAATCGCGTGATCTTCATGGATCAGGGCCAGATCATCGAGCAGAACGAGCCCGAGGCCTTCTTCTCGAACCCGCAGCATGAGCGCACCAAGCTCTTCCTGAGTCAGATTCTGCACTAGGACGCTGCGGCGCGATCAACGGCGAGTTGAACAAATTATCAGGGGGTCGAGCCGGTGGTCGGCTTGACCCCCTTTGCCTGCCTGCCGATAGTGGACGCAAGAAACGAAAGCCTGCAATCGTGCGCCACTTTTTCAAGCCAGTCCTGCTTCTGGCAACCCTGCTGTTCGGGTTGGCAGTGCCGCCTGTCGCGGCCCAGACGCTCGAAGCGGTGCGCGAGCGCGGCTTTCTCGTCTGTGGCTCCAGCAATCCTCTGGCCGGGTTCGCCCAGCAGGATAATGACAGCCGCTGGTCGGGTTTCGATGTCGATCTCTGCCGCGCGCTTGCCGCCGCCATCTTCGGCAATCCCGATCAGATCGAGTTTCGCTCCTATCGTGGCGAAGCGCGTTTTGCCCCGCTCCAGACCGGCAGCGTCGATGTGCTCATGCGCAACGGTGCCTGGACGGCAGGGCGCGACACCCGTTTCGGCGCCCGCTATGTCACGCCCAGCTTTTTCGATGGCCAGGCCTTTCTCGTTCCCCAATCCTTGGGCGTCGTATCGGCCTACGAACTCGATGACGTCAGCATCTGCGTCGTTGACGCCTTCGGCGAGATTGCCGCGCTCGACGAATTTTTCTTTTCCAATCAGACCACCTATCGCGAGGTCCTCTACGAGGAGACTGCCGACCTCCTGACCGCTTATCGCGCCGGTCTCTGCCAGGTGGTCTCGGCCTCCGGTCGCCAATTGCAGGCCATTCGCCGCGAATTGCAGGAGCCCGCCCAGCATCGGATCTTGCCCGAACGCATTTCCAAGGAAGTGATCGGGCCGGTCGTGCGCATGGATGACGATACGTGGTTCGAAATCGTCCGCTGGACCATCTTCGCTCTGATCACCGCCGAGGAAGTGGGCGTCACCAGCCTCAATATCGACTCCCTGTCGGCCGCCCGGTCGCCATCGGTCCGGCGCATTCTGGGCCTCGAGGGGGATTTCGGCAGCGCCTTGGGTCTGCGCCCCACCTTCATGAGCGACGCCATTCGTGCCGTGGGCAATTATTCCGAACTTTACGATCGCAATTTCGGCGCCCAGACCGGCGCCGCCATGCTGCGCGGGCAGAATGCTCTCTGGAGCAATGGCGGCCTGCTTTACGCGCCGCCAATCATGTAGGTATCCGCCTTATGCGAAGTGCAGACTGACCCGGCGGTTCTGCTTGCCCTTCTTTTCGATCTTGCCGAAGGCGAGGGGGCCGATTTCTCCGGTGCGCGCCACATGGGTGCCGCCACAGGGTTGCAGGTCCACATCGCCGATCCGCACCAGCCGCACGCGACCCTGGCCCATCGGCGGCTTCACCTTCATGGTCTTGATCAGGTCGGCCTTGGCCGCCATCTCCTCGTCGCTGATCCACTCGTAACTGACCGCATGGTTGGCGGTGACCATATCGTTGAGCTGCGTCTCCAGCGCTGGCAAGTCGTCGGGGACCTCCGGCATATCGAAATCGAGACGCCCCTTGTCCTCGCCGATCTGCCCGCCGGTGACCGGATAGGGCATGACCACGGACAGCAGGTGCAGCGCCGTATGCATCCGCATCAATTTGTAGCGCCGCTCCCAGTCGAGCGACAATGTCACGCGCTCTCCCACTGCCGGCAGCGTTTGTCCGGGCTCGGGAACGTGAACGATGGCCGTTTTGTCACCTTCGGGATGAAGTGCGGTGGTCAACGTCAACAGTCTGCTAGCGTCAAGCGCCAAAGTGCCAGTGTCGCCGGGCTGCCCGCCAGAGGCCGCGTAGAAGATGGTCCTATCCAGCACGATCCCGCCTTCGGGCGTAATTTCGGTAACCACGGCATCGGTCGTGCGCAGGTAAGAATCGTCGCGAAACAGGAATTGGGTCATCTGAAAATGCCTAGAGAACTGGGGATAATAGGCGCGCCGCCTGCATCAATACATAAAGCGGCCAGGGCCGGGTCTGCACCTCCGACATGCCCACCTGGCGGCAGGACTCGAAGTCCTTGAGCAGCATGTCCTCGATGGCCGAGAGCGTCGCCGGATCGGTGAACCACAAGGTGATCTCGAAATTGATCGCAAACGAGCGATTGTCGAAATTCACACTGCCCACCGTCGCAATCTGGTCATCCATCAAAACCACTTTTTGATGAAGGAATCCATCGGTGTAGCGGTAGACCCCGATGTCGTGTTCGACCATGGAATCGGCATGCGCCAGGCTCGCCAGCCAGACGATCTTGTGGTCCGGATTGTCCGGCAGCATGATCCGCACGTCCACCCCGCGCAACCGCGCCGCGAACAGCGCCGTCCGGATGTCGGTATCCGGCACGAAATAAGGGCTGACGATCCATAAGCGCTCCCGCGCCCTCCCGATCAGGTCGGTATAGGCAATGGCGCATTCCTCGAGCTTGTCGGCCGGCCCGCTGCCCATGACCAGCACCGATTCCTCACCGAAGGACTCGAGCTCCGCCGGTGGGCGATTGGGCAGAAGCTCGCCCGTCGCCCATTCCCAATCCTCGCGGAACAGCAGCGCACAGCCCAGCGCCGCCGGGCCGGACACTCGAACATGAGTATCGCGCCAATGCCCGAATTTGGGATCCTCTCCGAGATATTCGACACCCACATTGTGCCCGCCGACCCAGGCATGCTTGCCGTCAACCACCACGATCTTGCGATGATTGCGATAGTTGATACGGGCCGGTCCATAGAAGCGCAGCAGCTTGTGGCGGTAATTGAACCCTGCCACCTTGACCCCGGCCTCGCGCAGTTCCCGGCGATAGCGCTTGGGCATGCCGGTGCTGCCGATGTCGTCGTAAAGCAGATAAACTGCAACCCCTTCCTTGGCCTTGGCAATCAGACGCTCAGCAAGCTCCTGTCCCAGCTTGTCGTCGCGGACGATATAGAACTGCACAAGCAGGTATTCTCGCGCAGCCTCTATGCCCTCGAAGATCGAATCGAACGTCGCCTTGCCGTCGATCAGCAGTTCGACATCATTTCCCTTGAGAAAGGGAAGCTCGGAGACATGAACCTGAACCGGCCAAAGGGCATCGGTTTCCCGATCGACCAGCGCCAGATCCTTGGCCCGCAATGGTCGGTCGGCCCGGCCGTTCTTCATCCGGTCAGTGGCGTAGTCGTCAAAGAGTTTCCACCCGAAGATAAGGTAGAGCAGGACCGAGGGAATGGGCAGGAGGAGGAGGGACAAAAGCCAGGCAATGGAGCCCTGAGAAGTCCGGGAATTGAGAATTTCCCGGACCGCGCACACGAAGGCGAGCAAATAAATGGCGCCCATGATGAGCGCCACGATGTGCAGGTCCGCGATGACCGCGCGGAGAATGTCGTCGATGCCGAACACGGTGATCTTTCGAAACGGTGGACGGTCACTCTAGCAGCGAAAGCCGGTGCGGCAATGCCTGACGATCAGAGCGTTTCGGGTTCCATCACCTCGCTGATGTCGATCGTCCCCGGTTCGTCCATCCACGGCGGCACCGGCAAGTCCTTGGAGCGGAGAAACTCCGGATTGAAAATCTTGCTGGCATAGCGGTTGCCATAGTCACAGAGGATCGTCACGATGGTCTTGCCGGGCCCGAGATCGCGCGCCATGCGCACGGCGCCGGCTATATTGATCGCGCTCGATCCCCCCAGGCAGAGACCTTCATGTTGTAGCAGATCGTAGATGAAGGGCAGGGCTTCCGCATCGGAGATCTGGTAGGGCATGTCGACATCGAGCCCTTCGAGATTGGCCGTGATGCGGCCCTGTCCGATGCCTTCGGTGATGGAATTGCCCGAGGATTTGAGCGCACCGTTGGCATAATATTCGTAGAGCGCCGCACCTTCTGGATCGGCGAGGCCAATCTTGACGTCGGGGTTTCGTGCTCGCAGCGCCTCGGCAACGCCGGCCAGCGTACCGCCCGAGCCAACGGCGCAGATAAACCCGTCGATGCGTCCACCCGTCTGCTGCCAGATTTCGGGGCCGGTCGTCTCAACATGTGCACGGCGATTGGAAATATTGTCGAACTGGTTGGCCCAAACGGCCCCCTCGGGACGCTCGCGGTTGAGTTTTTCCGCCAGGCGCCCGGAAACCTTGATGTAATTGTTCGGGTTCTTGTATGGCTTGGCTGGGACCTCGATCAGCTCAGCACCATAAAGACGCAAGGCGTCCTTCTTTTCCTGGCTTTGCGTTTCGGGAATGACGATCACCGATTTGAAGCCGAGCGAGTTGGCGACCAGCGTCAGCCCAATGCCGGTATTTCCGGCCGTGCCCTCGACAATGGTGCCGCCGGGCTTGAGCGCACCGGATTTGACCGCATCGTGAATCATGAACAGGGCGGCCCGGTCCTTGACGGATTGTCCGGGATTGAGGAACTCCGCCTTGCCCCAGATATCGCATCCCGTCAGCGTCGAGACCCGGTTGAGACGAATGAGCGGCGTGTTGCCGATGGCGGAGATGAGGTCTTGGTGCTTGGCCATAATGCTCTTATCGTCCCGGATATGACGGATTTGCTCTGCTTCGCGTGAGCAAAGCCATGAAGATCAGTCACTTATGGTAGGTGCCCACGGCTGCAACCGCAAGGCGCAAACCCGCTCTGCGGCAGGGCTTTTTCCAGCCGTGGCCCGAGATGGAAGCCCCGTCTCCCTGTGGAACCCTGCGCGAAATAGTTTTTTACCCCTAAAGGTCGCTGACAGCTTCCAATGCGCGCGCCCGCGTGGATTTCAGATCCACCACGGGATTGGGATAAGTCCGGCCAAGCACCACGCCGGCGGACTTGAGCACCTCTTCGGGGGCTTCAAAGGGCTTATGCACCCATTTGTCCGGCATTTTGCCGAGCTCGGGCACCCAGCGGCGCACGTAGTCGCCCGCGCCGTCAAAGCGTTCGCCTTGGGTTACGGGATTGAAGATGCGGAAATAGGGGGCGGCATCGAGCCCGCTGCCTGCCACCCATTGCCAGCTCGCCGGATTGTTTGCCTCGTCGGCATCCACGAGGCAATCCCAGAACCAGTCTTCGCCGCGGCGCCAGTCGATAAGCATGTTCTTGGTGAGCAGGGAGGCCACGAGCATGCGTACCCGGTTGTGCATATAGCCGGTTTCCCATAGCTCGCGCATACCCGCATCGATAATGGGAAAGCCCGTCGCCCCCTTGCTCCAGGCCGTCAGTTGTTTAGGCGCATTGCGCCATTCAAGCCCCTCGTATTTCGGCTGCATCGATACTTTGGAAATGTCGTCACGATGATAGAGCTGATGGTAGCTGAAGTCGCGCCAGGCCAGCTCAGAGAGGAACTTGTCGATTGCGCCAGCCTTTGACGGTTTGGCATGGGCATAGGCCAGGGCCCGATGCCAGATTTCGCGCGCGCTGATCTCGCCGAAGCGCAGGTGGGGCGACAAACGGGACGTAACATCCTTGGCGGGCACGTTCCGTCCTTCAGGATAATCCTCGACCTTATCCTCTAGAAAATCATCAAGTGCCGAAAGCGCGGCCTTTTCACCGTGATGCCAATAGTGTTGCAGCTTCTCGGCCCAGGCCGGCTCGACATAGTCGGTGTCCACAGCGTCGGACTTGATGGACTTGCCCCTGGGCGCGGGCAGGGGGCGCGCAATGTCCTTGGCCTTGAGGGTCTTCCAGAACGGCGTGAAGACCGAATAGGGCTTGCCCTGTCCGGTTTCGACGGTCCAGGGCTCTGCCAGCACATTTCCCTCATGCGAGCTGACATCTAAGCCGTCCTCGCGCAAACTGGCCTTTATGGTCTTGTCGAGCTCGCGTGCATCTGGCCCGTAGCGTCGGTTCCAATGGACGCTATCCGCCCCCGTTTCGCCAGCCACACGTTTGAGGACGTCCAGCGACAAACCGCACTCTACCTTCAGTTTCACCCCGATCTTGGCAAGGTCGGCAGCCACCGAATTAAGGCTTCGGTTCAGCCACCACCGCGCTGCACCGCCTTCCGGGCGTAATCCCTTGTCCGTCGCGTGGATGTAGATCGCGATAGTCTCGTCCAACTTGCAGCCTTCGACGAGAGCGGGGTTGTCCGACAGGCGCAGATCGTTGCGCAGCCATACGAGAGCTTTTGACAAGACGGGCTCCAGATTGATCCTATCGCTTACGCATGACGCGGCACGATGGTTCAATCTATTCCATCAGTTCGGCCAATTCTTCGAGCGCCCCGCTCCATGCCTCCATGGAAAAAATGCGCGTCTGCGCATCGGCATGGGCAAGGCCACGCTCGGTCAGGGTGATCGTGGTCGCGTCCTCCCCGATGGCTTTGAAGACGATATCGAGCACGAAGATCAGTTCGTCTTCCTCGTCCTTGTAGACCCAGGAAAGAACGAGGCGTTCATCCTCAACGAACTGCAGAACATCGCCGGAAACCTCGTGATCGGCGTCCTCGTCTTCATCGGCATAGGTGACGAAGTGGTAGTGCCCGCCTTCGAAAGCGTCGAACTCGGCTTCGTCGGTCTGCCATTGTTCGATCAGCGCCGGGTCGGTCCAGGCCGCAAAGACGTCGCTCACATTGGCCGCGATCGTACGGGTGAGGGTGATTTCGCCTTCACCTTCGATTTCGATACCTGTGCTCATGCTGACGCCCTTTCCGGATGCAGTTCGGCCGTTCTCGGCAGGAGGATTGTGAGAATGCCCAGGACGGGCAGGAACGCGCAGATCTGGAACACGGTGATCATTCCGATCCAGTCAGCCAGCGCCCCCATGGCGGCAGCGCCCAGAGCGCCGATGCCGAACGCGAAGCCGAAGATGAAGCCCGCGATCATGCCGACCTTGCCGGGCACCAGTTCCTGTGCGTAGACGACCATGGCCGAGAAGGCGGACGACAGGATCAGCCCCACCATGATGCTCATCACAGCTGTCCAGAAGAGATCCAGATAGGGCAGGGCCAGCGTGAACGGCAGAGCACCCAGAATGGACACCCATATCACCGCGAGGCGTCCATAGCGGTCGCCGATGGGGCCGCCGAAAAAAGTGCCCGCCGCAACTGCACCCAGGAAGGCGAACAGGTAGAACTGGGCCTCCTGAGCCGTCAGCGCGAATTTTTCGATCAGGAAGAAGGCGTAATAGCTCTTCAGCCCTTCGATATAGATGAATTTGCTGAACAGCAGAGCGCCGATGATCGCGAAGGCGAGGATGAGTCGCTGCCGGCTGAGGGCTGGCTTCTGCACCACGGGCCGGGGACGCGTGGCGGCCTGCCGTTCGTGTTCCACGAACCAGCGACCGACATAGGTCAGAAGGGCCAGGCCTATGGCTGCCACGCCGAGAAAATAAGCGACGCTGTGCTGTCCGAGCGGCAGCAGGATCAGCGCAGCCGCCAGCGGACCGAGCGCGGTGCCGGCATTGCCGCCGACCTGGAACAGCGACTGGGCAAAGCCCAGGCGCCCGCCCGATGCCATGCGGGCGACGCGGGAGGCTTCGGGGTGAAAGATAGCCGACCCCGTCCCCAGGATGACCGACGCGAAAAACAGCAGCCAGAATCCATTTGCAGCTGCAAGCAGCGCCACGCCTGCGGCAATGATGCCCATGGAAAGCGCGAGCCAGTAAGGCTTGGGCCGCAGATCACCGGAAAGCCCGAATATGGGTTGCAGCAGGCAGGCAGTAATCTGTTGCCCCAGGGTCAGCAGCCCGATCTGCAGATAGGACAGGTTATAAGTGTCCTTGAGCAGCGGATAGAGCGCTGGCAGCAGGAATTGAAGCAGGTCGTTCAGCAGATGTGCGCCGCTCACTGCCAGGATAATGGTCAGGGTCGTGCGCGGCGCACTGGGCGCTGAAACTGAGGACATGCTGGTCATAGGAAAAAACTTGCGAAAGGTTCAGCCGCTCCTATCCCCGGCGAGGGACAAGAGCAATCTCAATTGCGCAAGCTTAGCAATTTGAGGGGAAAAAGAAGATGGCTCCGCGAGCTGGACTCGAACCAGCGACCATTCGATTAACAGTCGAACGCTCTACCAACTGAGCTATCGCGGAACACTTCTTGCGCCCTCATTCCGAGAGCGAGGTCCGTGTAACCAAACTGATCCGGTTTGCCAAGCCCAGAATGCAATCGCTTGTGAATAACTTGTCATTTGTCCGTCGCGCGGGCACGGCTGCCGAGGCTCAGGAGATCGTTCAACGTGTTGAGGCCCGCGAACG
Organism: Devosia chinhatensis; assembly: GCF_000969445.1. NCBI lineage: Bacteria > Pseudomonadati > Pseudomonadota > Alphaproteobacteria > Hyphomicrobiales > Devosiaceae > Devosia > Devosia chinhatensis. The sequence continues at coordinate 1,118,335 of NZ_JZEY01000054.1, forward strand.
GATCGTCTGGCAGAAAGTGGCTCCAGTCCAGGGGCGTTGCAGATAGAGCCTGCAACAAGGCCTTGGGGCTTTGCAGTCCAGGGTCCGCGAGCGCTGCGATGAGGCTCGGCAGCTCATAGATGGCATGGGTTGGATAGGCTTGGTCCCTCCAGGCAGCAAAGACTGCTTGGTCTGCCGCACCCATTGCGGCCTCCATCCGCGATACGAAGTCGGCTGGCAGCAAGGGTGTATCGACGGCAACGGTCAGGAGCCTGGCTTCGAGCTTTCCCATTGTCGCCAGGTAGCGCGTCGCGGCTCTGATTCCGGCAATCGGGCCTTTGTAGGAATCATCCTCATCGGCGATTGCCATGCCTCGGGGAAGGTGCTGCATGCCGGACGGACCTGTCGAGACCAGAAGGCCTTCGGCCGGCAGGACACTCGCGACGCGGTCGAACACCGTTCGGCCATTGATGCGAAGCGCGGCCTTGCGCACACCGCCGAGCCGGCTGCCGCGGCCGCCAGCCAGAATCAGGGTGTAGAGCGTCACGCGCTTTTTTCCTTGCGCAGCAGGAGCAGCATCAGAATGCCCCCCACCAGGCCCCAGAACGGTGCTCCGACACCGACAATGGTGATGCCCGAGGCTGTGGTCGCAAAAGTCAGGATCGCAGGCAGGCGGGAATTCTCGTCGGCCAACGCCGCCGAGAGCGACGAGGCAAGGCTGGAAAACAGCGCCAGTCCGGCCACGGCCTGGATCAGCAGGGGCGGCGAGGCTGCAATGAATGCGGCTGCCAGGCTGGCGAGCAGGCCGAGCGCCAAATAGGTAAACCCTGCCGCGACCGGGGCCGGCCAGCGCCGGTTCGGGTCGGCATGGGCCTCTGGGCCTGCGCAGATGGCCGCAGTGATCGCTGCGAGATTGTTGGTCACGCCCCCGAAAAAGGCCGCGATGCCACTGAAAATGCCCGTCAGGACAAAGATCGGTGCCGGCTTGAGCGTGAAGCCATTGGCCTTCATCACGGCCACACCGGGCAGGTTTTGTGAGGCCATGGTCACGATATAGAGCGGCAGAGCGATACGGATCGTGGCGTCGAGAGTGAATTCGGGCATGGTCGGCACCAGCGCCGGCCAGGTGCCATCCAGGGTACCGGGCGGCAAATGCGTTGTCATCCCCAGCACGATGCCGGTGGTGGCGACTGCGATGGGGACGGCATAGCGCCGGGCGAAACGCAGGCCCAGCGCCCATGCCGCCAGGATCGGCAGCGCCTGCCAGGGCATCTCTGCGACTGCGTTGATGGGTGCCAGGCACAGAACGAGCAGCATCCCGGCCAGCATGGCATTGGCGATGGCCGCAGGAATAGCTGCAATTAGCTGTGCCAGCGGCCGGATGATGCCGGTGAGCACGATCAGCGCCGCACAAACCAGAAATGCGCCGATCACCGCCCCAAACCCTCCCGCCGGCTCGCCCACAGTGAGCAGGAAGGCGAGCCCCGGCGTCGTCCAGGCAAAGCTCGTCGGGGTGCGAACCCGCCAGGCCACCGCGATATTGAGAATGCCGATGGCAATGCAGGTGGAGAAGAGGCCCGAGCCCGCCTGCTGCGGCGAGGCGCCCGCCGCCGCGAGCGCCGCCAGCATCAGGGTGAAGGTACTGGCATAGCCGACAATGGCGGCCAGCACGCCCGCAATGATCGGCTGCGCCAGATCGCGATTCTTGGAAAGCTCGGTCATTGCACGATTCCCGCTGCGTCGGTTGCGGGAAGCTAATGCTTTGCCATCGGCAAGGCTACCGGGCTCTGCCGGACGGGCTCGGGCGCTTGAACTGATCGGTCAAAGCCAGCAGCACCACCATATGCACCCGCTCGGGCGTCGTGGGTTCCTTGAGGCACTTTACCCGCGAGGAAACCGTGTAGCGCGCACCGTCCCGCTCGCCGCTTGCGGTGTAAACCAGATAGCGGCTGGCCTCGACATAATAGGCTGAGATGACCTTGAACTGCATTGGGTCCGTGGATTGTTCACGACTTGGCAATCAGCCTATTGCATAAGCGATGTGGCTCAAATAGGAACGGCGCCCAGAGGCCGCGTGGCGGAATGGTTACGCAGCGGATTGCAAATCTGCTTATACCCGCGGAATCGCTGAACTTTCCTGCACACACCACGAGAATTGCACGGTTGAAAACGGCCCTTTACGAGCCGTTTTGCACACGCTTTTTGTGAACCCGTATGCTGGTCTTCCGCATCTCGGCGCCGCGGCTGTAGCGCTTGCCCATACCCTCCGATAGATCGCCAAGCATGTCGGCCACTTCTCGGTCGGTGAAGCCCGATTCCCGCAGCTCGCTGCTGAACGTGACCCGAAGGCCGTGCAGCGTCAGGTCATGGCTATTAGGCAATGCCTTCCTGAAAGCGTCCGATAGCTTCACCTGTTGCCACACCTGGCGCATCGCGTTCTCAGATGGGTATGCCTTCCCGAGGCTGTTCCGGCAGATCGGCGCATTGCTTGCCGGCTGCACCACGCCATCGCCGGCCTTCATCGCGTCGAGCAATTTCCGCAATTCGGCTGGCACCCCGATGGTAATCTCCCCCACCTTGTCGCCGTTCTTCCTCGGAATGAACGCCAGCACCTTCCCCATGTCGGGGTCAGTGCGATAATTCTCCCACCTCAGTCGTGCTATGTCTTGGCCGCGCAGCCCGCAGTGCTTGGCTATAGCTAGGACCGGGCGCAGATGGTCAGGTGAAGCCATGAAAGCCTTTTCCCACTCATCAGCGCTCCAACGTCGGTTGGCATCCTTATTGGCCTTGTAGAGCCTCGCCACGCCAAGGACGGGGTTGGCTTTGATGAGGCCGGCTTCCAGCGCATCGCTGAAAACGGCGGAGAGAACTGCCAGCACGAAGTCGGAGAACTTGTCGCCCTTATCTGCGGCAGCGCTATCGCGCGCCTCTACGATATCGACCGTCTCATATTCGGCGGCATTGTCCTCGAACAGTGGGTCAAGATAGAGCAGCACCTTGTCGTAGTCGGCCTTGGTGCGGGTTGCCAGCTTCGCCCACCGGCGCCCAGCCTTGTACCGCTCCACAAGCGCACCGAGCGTCCCGGCGGAGTAAACCTTGCGGCGCTTTCTCTCTGCCGTTGAATAGGCATGAAGAAAGTCAGGACCTTCGAGGATGGCGTCCAGCTCGTCGCGGCTTTTCGCCTTGGCCAGGAGTTTGCCAGTCGAGCGCAGGGACACATACCAGGTGCCAGCGCTGTTCTTGCGGATATTAAGCCCTTTGAGCTTCACCTTTGGCACGCAGTCTTTCTCCCACGCCTAGTCGACGCTGCGGGCGTGGATTGTCGAGGGAAGTTAGCCATTCGTCCAGCCGGGTTTTCAAATAGCGGCGGCCGGTCTTCGAGCTTGTGATCGATACGGGTAAGACCGGGCAGGTGGCAGTGAATGTGTCGACAGACACACCGCAATAAGCTGCCGCCATCTGCTGGTTCATTGCGGCCGGCCAGCCCGGCATCTGGGATGGTGCAAGGCCTTTCGTCATGGCACATTGCCCCCATGACCCCAGCCGAAGCCGACCAGCGCATCATCCTGTCCCGCCAGACCCTGCACCGATATGCCGATATGACGCGGGCAGGGCAGTGGCCTATGGCTGATATCCAGATCATTGCCGACGAAATTGCGCTGCTCGAGCAGATAGCCGTAGTGCATCCGGTCAAAGCGGAGAAGATCTATCGGTTGGCAGAATCCTGGGGCGCGCTGGCTGATGCTGTGCGAGGCAAGCTGCACTGAGCTCATGGAAGTAGGCTCCACTTCTGGATCGGGCGGGTGGCAGAACGCTGCTGGTTTCCTTTGCCCAGGCGCTGGGAAAACCATTTATACTTGGGACGGCTGATGCCCTGGTGCTTGTCCGAAACCCGCTTTCCCTTCGCCTGCATTGGCGTGTCATAGGTCCGGGTCTTGAACCCGTGGCAGGTCTTGCAGGCAGCAACACAGTTCTCCAGCGTGTCGCTGCCCTTGTCCGTTGCCGGGGCGGGGTAGTGATCGAACTCGACGCCACTATCCAGCGGCGCATTGCAGCGCTGGCCGGCCTGGAGGCCATAGACAGACCCTTCGGCCTCGCAGAGCTTCCCCGACCGCTGTAGGGCCTCGCGCTTAGTCTGTTTGTTGAACTCGTAGCGTCGGGATCTAGCCATTGGACTCGCTCGCTAACTGATCAATGTTCCGGCGCTCAACGGTGAAGGTGTAAGCGGCAACCCAAGGGTTAGCGTCCCATGAGCCGGGGCCATTAATGGTGTCCCAAAGCTCGCGATAGGCGATCTGCGGGTATTCAGACCAGAAGGTAAAGTCGTCCCACCATTTGTCTTCGAACCGCTTGCCCTCTACGTCTTTGGGGCGCCAGTGGCTGGTGGAAGAAACGCCTTCACCCAATGCGTCATCGGCCGTGCATTCGTTGAGCCCTTCAACCCGCACTTCAGTGACGGTGAGTGTCAGGCGCGAGAACTCACGAGGCATGTGGATCGAGGGCCACCAGCCGTCGATGCTTTTGTCGCCATCAGCCTGATAGATAAGCTCGGTCTGATACATGCCCGATCGCGCATCGGCGATGGTCCAGCCATGAACCATGCGAGCGGACCACGTCTCTCGGACCCACAGCCAGTCGCCAACCCCTATGCGGAGGTAGTCGACGGCTGTCGCGCCGATATCGCTCTCAGCGACGTTCACTATCCCGCCGCCTGCGCCGCTGACATGGTAGAGGCCGTTGCCCTGCAACTCAGGCTGCGGCTTTAGAATGCGCCGCGTTTGGGTCTTGGTCCCGGCGAGGAGCGCCCTGACCATCGGGCCGCTGAATAGTATCGATTTGTCAGCCATGTTCAGCCTCCTGATTTCCAAGGTCAGAAAGGTGGAAGCGTGGCCCGTCATCGGTTTCTTCGACGCGCAGCAGCCCAGCCCGCTCCATCCTGCGAAGCGACCTATGCCCCTCGCGCGGTATCTGGACGTCGACGCCAGGGCACACGCTGCCGCCGGCGCTGGAGATGAGCTGCAATAACTGGCGCTCTTGGCCGGTGAGCTTTCTCATGCTGCACCTCCAAAAAGCAGCGGCTGGATCGATCCATCCTGAAATACAGTGTCTAGCCATTCTTCTGCAGATGGCTCATTTCCGTCCCACCCTTTTGGCCAGGTATGGTTGGTAATAAGCTCTCGGATACGCGCTTCTTCCTGTTCGTTAATAAGGTCGATCGGCGGTCGGCCGAGACGATGTGCGGATGCGTTACATTCCGCTTGGATCGAAAGAACGCGGCTTAATCCCATCAGGCGGGCTTTGAAGGTCAGTGGGCCCATGCGCTGCGGGTTCGCTGCGATCGAACCGTCCTTAAGGCGCTCAGCGCCCTCCTTGCGGATGCGATGCCGCGGCTCGCGAAGTTCACGATAGAGCGGCTTGAGCCCTTTCAACGGCGCAAGGTATGCCCAGGCCGGAGTGGCGATAACTGTATCCAGAGCTTTGTCCTGATCGGTCAGTGGACAGCCGATGCATCCGGTGCGGGTGTTGATCTCAGCCGCTTCTTCACCACCATATGCATCTGCGACGTCCGCAGTGGCCCAGGCGCCATAGGCCTCGGTGGGCGCAAAGATGCGAAGCCAATCCCATACGTTGCAAACCCGCCAATGTAGGAGCGGCGCCAACGTGGCAACTCTGCCGCGAATGCCTTTCGAGTTCGGCAAGACTTGCTGATACCAGCCTTGGCCGCACTCGGCGCCGTCTTTCGAGCAGCTCATGACTATGCGCTGATCGCGGATCGCGCTTTCGCCCTGGCGGACGCCGGTGATCATCAGAACATTGCCGTCGAGCGCGTCAATGCGGGCGGCGAGCGCCTCCGTCATGGGGTCGACCTTGATCTGCCGAGTACACCAGCGGAGAGTATTGTTATTGGGGGGCGGTACACCGCGGCCAAGAATGTAGACCATGAAACGCTTATCGAGGGGCGCCCGCACGACTTCAACATGGATCCCGCGGTCTCGGAGCTGCTGCATTACCCGCTCGGCTGCTATCGCGAGCGGCGGGAGCTCCTGCCGGGTGTCAGCGTAGAACACAGACAACGTTTTTGGCCGTTCAAGCAGGCCAACATCAAGCAAATGCGCGATGACAGTTAGCGTGGCAGAGCTGTCTTTACCACCAGAGTATGCGATAGCCCAATGGTCGTGCGACGAACCATAGGCACGCATCGAGGTGAGCGTCATCTCCATGGCATCATCGTAGCTAAGGCGCTGGGTGCCGCCAAACAGGGTAGGCTGAAAGCTCATACTGCTGCCCTCGTGGGTGGCGAATCCCCTATGCCGCCGGTATCGTTTACGGGCACAAGCTTGGGGGAGCTTTGATGAGCTACGGCTTCGAGAAAGGGCGATCGTATAACCGACGCCAGGATATTCACGCTCGTTTTGGGGGAAGCCAGCAGTCGGGGATCATTCCGGTCCCAGCTCATAACGTCATCTTCATAATGTCCGGTGCCCGTGGACCTGAGTATGGCTACGACGACGAAGTGCTCGAAGACGGGACCGTGCTCTACTTCGGCGAAGGGCAGCGCGGCGATCAGCTGTACGTCCGTGGGAATAGGGCCATCGGAGATCATGCGGCCGATGGTCGGTCGCTGTTGCTGTTCCACAAACGCTATCCACAGCGGGATATCCTCTTCGTTGGAGAGATGGTTTGCGAGAGCTTCGAGTGGCGACAAGGCCGAGATGCCGACGGCAATACGCGACAGGTCATCGTGTTCCGCCTCCGACACATCGAAAAAGTTGTCGAGCAGATGGAAGCGACAGCGCCGATCGTTGATGACCTGGACGGTCTCCGAGACCTGGCTTACGCAGCCGCAGGTATTCGCGATGCAAAGGTGGGCGGCAAACCTCGAACGATTTACGAGCGAAGCGCCGACGTTCGAAATTATGTGTTGGCCCGCGCCCGGGGCGTCTGCGAGGGTTGTAGCGCTCCGGCCCCATTTGTGCGTCGTGACGGCAGCCACTATCTGGAGCCCCATCATATCAGACGCGTCAGCGATGGCGGGCCGGATCATCCCGCGTTCGTAATAGGGCTTTGCCCGAATTGCCACCGACGCGTTCACGCTGGCGTGGACGGCACCGAGTACAACGCGACACTGCTTGCTCGCATGCCTGGCCTGGAAAAGAAGCGATAGATAGAGGGCCATCACGCTGCCTTTCTCGATTCAACAGCCCCGTCAGAAAGCTCGAAGCTCTTCCGCCACTCATGCTTGAATTGGATCTGCTCATTGCACCTGGTCATGCCGCGTTCCCTTCGTCTTGAAACTGAACGCCGTGTTCCGCGCCGAACTTGAAGATGAGTTCTATAAGTCCGGTCATCTCGTCCTTCGAGAGGTCAGATGACGACTGGCCCCAAGGCACAAAGCCGTGGCCATCGAGGCTGGGAAGCAACTGGATTTCCTGACCAAGCGCGTGGAGGAAGATCACCTTCCACTGGTCGGGAGTGAACTTCTTCCCCCCAAGCGCTGCCTGCTGCGAAACATCAGTGAGCATTGCCCACATGCGGTCATTCTGAGGTAGGGAGCGTTTGACCTCCTTGAACTCGACGCGAGTTCCAAAGGGAACGCCTTGCGCCCAACGCTGGACCTTCTCGCGGTCGGCTTTGCCATTGATGATGACGGTTGCGCGGCTCATGGAACGAGAGCCCCACTGCAAGCCACAAATGCATCGCGATAAAGCGCCCGGCAATCGGTCTGTGCATCCAACGGCAAGCGCATGAACGCTGCTGACAGCATCAGCTCATTACCTTTTCTAAGCTTATCAGTGTCACGTTCATCGCGGGCCTGACGCAAGATCGCCTGCACATCGGTAATCAAGCAGGCTTGGGCTTCTAGGGTCATCAGAATTTCCGGGCGCCGCTTGTTAAGCTGACGCGCCCGCCCTGCATGGGAAGGGGTTAAACGGCCATGGCGTCGGGAAGCCCGTACTTGCGGACCTTCTCGACCACTTCCGCCAGTTCGGAATTGAAGGCGTCGATCGCGGTGGCGAGTTTGGCGATATAGCCTTCATCGCGCTCGACACGGACGATCAGCGGCGGAAGGCCGGGGGAATAGGAGACAAAGTCCCACCATGCCCGCTCGGTGATCCAAAGGTTGCCGTGAACCTGCGCTTTATGCTCGGTCGGAAGTTCGTTTTTCTGAAGCCGCTCGATCTGGATATGAGCCAGAGCGGTTTTGATTTCTAGGCCGCCATCATCAGCGATCAAACTGTCAGGACTGGCACCGGCATCGCGGCGGCGGACGAAACCAATCTGCAGCGGTTCGACCCCGCGTGCGAAGGCGTAGAGGTCGCGGGCCTCGGCCTCCATTACCCTACCGCGCTCCATGGCTGGACTGCTGTAGCCTTCATCTTCTGGCGTGCCGCGGATAATCTCCCCAGCAAGGGTGCGCAGGTACTTGAGGCGCGCCTGCGAAGGGCTTGCGCCACGAGCGCGTGCAGCTTTCACCGCGGCGGCAAGTTGCTCTGCAGTGCAACCGTTCTTGACCATGGCATCCATGATCGTCGCGGGAAGCAGCCCTTCTCTGCCCTCGGCCAAGACGGTCGAGAACTCGGATGCGGTCGGGATACCCTTGCGGGCTTCAAACCATTCGGGCGTGCCCTGATCGCAATCGAACACTTGGATCATCGTGCTGCCCCCGTCGAATTGATGGCAGTTACGGCCTTCTGATAATCGCGGGCGGCAATGTCCTCGATGCAATCAACCTTCATGAACTTGAGGAAGGTGGTGACATAGCCGGGTCGCTTGGCGCCAAGGCGCTCAACAACCGTGTCGATCAGGTCATTGAGATCGAGAACCTGTTGTTCTGTGATCAGCTCGGCAGGCATGTTGCCGTCGGTGTCGCCTTCACCCACAGCCACGTTGAAAATCATCCGCAGGAGGTAGCGCATGGCATAAGACTGAGCCGCACCAACCGCGTGTGTTTTCGTCATCACATCATTGCCACGAGCACCTTTGCCGTCTGCCGGCATGTCCTTGTGATAGGTGCGGGTGTGGCCAGAGTTGGTAACGTGGCAAACGATGCGGACCCAATCCGCCGGTGCGCCAACACCATCGTTGAAGCTGAGCGCAAAGCCGTGCTTCGTGTAGATCGGGCGCAACGCCTTATCCAGCTGCGCATAGTCGGCATAGCGGCTTTTGGTCTGGGTATTGGCCATATTGGTGGCCACGACGCCCATTTCCTTCTGCGCCGCAGCCATTGCCTCGTTGAAGGCTTTCTCAGCAGCGTCTGCTTCAAGCTCTTTGCCAAAGGCAATCATTTCCTTGACCGCCCCCAGGTCGTGCCCGTTAGACAGCAGCTGATAGGCCATCTGGATCGGGGTGAGCTGGCTGGCGGGTTGCATCGCCTCGGCGACATCCTTCGGGACTTCAAGACGTTCTGCAAGCGCGGACATGCTAGGCTCCATACCTGGCCCAATCGGCCACAATAAAAATGGGTGGAAAGATCAGGACCATCAGAAGCAGCAGCCCTAGAGCGTCTGCTATCTGGCGGCGGATGGGGTAGGGGAGGATGTTTTCCATCATCTATCTCCTGCCCGCCTGGTCGAGTGTTTGGGGACTTTCGGCCTTCTCAGCGTCTGATTGCTGGCCAGAGGCAGTTGCTATGCGCAGGGCAAGGATAGGGTCTTGGCGACGGGTCCAAGCAAGCTGCGCTATGTCGTGGGGTGTGGGGGCGGTCATTCTGCCGCCACCGGATAGATGGTTTCGACGGGGGCCGAGAGCGCGCCGCGAACCCGATACTGCGGCCAGCCGCGAGCAGCAGCGCGCTTGGCCAGCTCTTCCGGCGTCCGCCACGATCCGCAGTCCTGATAAGCGCGCATTAGATCAGTGACGGCAGCGCGATTGAGCGGGATCAGATGGTGCAACCATTCCTCGGCATCGACATCACGGCCATTGCGGGCAAAGTGAGCGCGAATGTCTTCCTTGCCAGCCTCAATGCCGCCCATGCTGTTGATGGTGAGGAAGAAGGTGCCGGCAGAGCCATTGCTGTTGCCGCAGAAAGACCAGAAGGCAGGCTTGCCATTCGACAGGTTCTCAATCGCGCTGTCTTCAACGCCAAAGGTGCTGGTCACGTCGATCAGGTCATTGATCTGCTTGCGCGCCTGGGTCCAGAACTTGTCCATCTGTCTCTCCATTCCTTGAGGAGATCGGCCCTGCCCTCAGGGGGAGCTTGTTCGTCCTCGACATGGATTGAGTTATGACAAACTCATAATGCAAACGCAAGTAAAATTATGACAAAATCATAATGCGAGCGAGCCTGATAAGGTCGCGCCAGAATCGCAGGCACAAAAAAGCCCGCCGGAGCGGGCTAGGGCAGGGTGCTTGCAAATGTTTGCAAGTCAGTTGGTGAGGGCAAAGAAAAAGCCCCGGCGGTTGCCGGGGTTTCTCCGCGTGCGTAGTAAACGATCAGGCGCTCTTGTCGTCGTAAACGTTGCAGAGCATCTCCTGCTTGCCGTAGTGATGGGCAACCTTCTTTCGAAGCTCTTTCATGCTGGTGCAGGATTTAGCAAGGCCGACAATTTCATAGCACCTCGAAACCAAAGCGCGTACGCCGGTGTCTTCCGTAAGCTGCCTGTGCCAGCGGACTCCGGGGGGTGGACGGTTGTCGCGTAGGTACTTGGCGACATCAGCATCCAGGGTGTCTTAAAAAAGCTCAATGACCAGCTTGCCCCAATACTTCGGTCGAGCGATCAGCGAACCCTGCCAGTTTGTAAGTCGTCCAAATTCTTCCCAGAGCTCGTCAGGAAAGGTTTTCTCATTCCATCTCCGGGACCTCACCCTCTGAAAACAGCACGACGGGATCGCCAAATTCTCCATTGATCAGATCGGCAGAACGCCACCAGGCGATAGCGCCGGCATACTTGCCGGATGACCACAGTATTCTTGCCTGCTGCTTTGCCTGATCCTCCGACTGAGCTTCGCGAGCTTCGAAAGCTGGTTGGATCTCACCATCTTCGCCGCTGATGAATGCCAGATAGACGATCAGTTTTGTTGGCGTGGGCGCTTTATCCGTCATGCCTTTTCAACCACCAGATCAGTGATGGGCACATTTGGATGGCGCCTAATGTACTTCTTTGCCGCCGCACGCGTTTTTATGTCAGTCACCAGTGCCATGGCTTCCACGGACACATCGGCCATGGTGCGGGCATTGACGCTGGTAAGATGGAATAGGCCGGGAGCGCTCCCCGGCTGCGGTTCCTTGATCAGTACTCGGCCAGACGCCAGCCAGCACACGCAAGGTTCGCCCATGTGCTCCGGCCCCGGCACGGCTTTGTCCTCGTAGAAAATAAGCCAACCGTCGTTAGCCAGGCCGTGCATGGAGTCCCCCCGAACTTCAAGCGCCTCGGCTGTTTCCGCAGCGTCGATGGGCGCGGTGGCCTCACCGTAGTTGCCATCACCCTGAGCAAACAATACCGACCCGTCCGGACCCGCGCCAGCATAGCCGACAATGGGAACCGTCCGCTCCCCGTCCGGCAGCATCGGCCCTTTGCCTCGCATGAGCCACTCAAATGAGACCTTGAACTTCTTAGCATAAATCTCGCCAGTCGGTGCTCTGAAGCCGGATGACCCGTTCTCGTGTCCTGCATATGTCGGGTATTTAACGCCGAGCCCTTCCATGGCGTCGGCAGCCTCTTGGGCGTTTCGGTAGCCCGCATGAATACGGGCCTTCATCAATCGATCTGACATTTCGCTCATGACTATGAGTTTGCCAGAAAACATTATGAGAAACTCATTGACTTGATATTATGAGTAAGTCATAGACTGTCGGCATGCTCACAAAAGACGACATTCTCGCCCTGCGCGGCGACCTCAACGAAAGCCAGCAGAAGTTCGCTTCGCGGTTTGGCCTGACACAAACCGCTGTTTCGCGCTGGGAGACTGAAGGCCCACCGCAGAAGGGGCTTGTTGCAATGGCGCTCGAAAAGCTGCGAGCCCGCACCCCGGCCACACCTTCTTCCGAAGAGGTAGCGTAATGGCCATCACCGGTCCTGTCCGCTCTTCCTTCTCCGAGCATCAATCCAAGACCGAGCGCAAATACTACCTGCGCTCCGGCGCCCGGTGGCTGCACTGGTCTGGCACTAAGCTGACGGACAAGCGCAGAGAGGCATGGAAAGGCTCGATTGAGCAGGCCCGTTCCTGCCGCCGGTCCTTCGACGCCGCCGCAGGCTGCCGGGCTGTTCCCGTAAATTCCATCATTCCCACAGTGCTTGCCGAGGAGGCTTGAGATATGGCCGTTGAAGACTCCGTCGCACAGGACCAGCTCCGCGCTTTCATCGAACGCATCGAGCGGATGGAGGAAGAAAAGGCGGCAATCGCAGCCGACATCAAGGAAATCTACGCGGAGGCAAAGGGCACAGGCTTCGACACCAAGATCCTGCGTAAGGTCGTAACGATCCGCAAGCAGGACGCCAATGAGCGCATGGAGCAGGAAGCCCTGCTTGAGCTCTATATGAATGCTCTGGGCATGCAGCAGGCGCATGAAGCGGACATGGACCGCGCTCTGCGCCGTGGTGTTTCTGGGCGTTCCGCCCCGCTTGCGACTGACTGCAATGAGAGCATTTCCGAACCAATAACCGAACAGCAGGCTGCCCCCCAGCTTGCCAGCGACCTGACTGCTTCCCCCAAGATCCCTAAAGGTCAGGTCGCATCCATTCAGGAATCCCCGCGCAAGGCGGCGGAGGTGGCAGGCGAGAGCCCCCGCAAGCAGGACGGCGGCGCATTCTCTGCAGCCACGGGGGCCAAGGCCCGACTGGAGAACGCCGTTGGCGTTGAACCGTCGCCGTCCAATCCTATTCAGCCGGAAACGGCGAACGACGACCGGAGCTGCGTATCGGTCCCTGGCGGCTTGGCTAAAGGTTTGCAGCAACAAGCGACCCGAGAGGGAGAGGCGGCTAGACCCTTGCCGCCAAACAATCCAGCCGACGGTGCATTCTGATGCGCCCCGGCCGTATAAACCCAGCACCAACCCTCTGGTCATTGGTCTGCGCGCTTGCGCTGGTCCTTTGCACCGCAGCGGTGTTGAACGCGAGTGGCGGGTTTGCGTGATGGCACCCGTATCCCCCTCAACCAGGCGGGCTGTGACTGGCGGATTTTGGTCCACGGCATCGCTCTGCGTATCTCAGTCATCGCTTGCCGCCCTTGATCATTGGAAAGGGCGTCCGCTTGTTGGCGCGCTTCTCAATGGCCGCGGGATTTACCCAGGCCAATCGCACTCCGCTGCATTTAGGGGCGCCCTGAACTCCCGGGGTCGCAGCGGTAACCTGCCGGGTCGCGCCTTCGCAGACGCGCCCGGCATTTTCATTCACGCGGTCCGCTTGCCGGCGGGCCTCGTCCAACATTTGCCGACGCACCCGGTCCTGAAGCTCCTGTGTGGTCGGTGGGTATTCCATCTCGTCAGCGTCCTTTCCATTCGTGCCTCAACTGCTGGTTCAATGTTTGCCAGCAAGTGGAGACAAGAGCTTGGAAAGATCATCCAAGGACTTGGACAAATCGTCCAAGCCGGAGGGCGCTGTGACTGATGCCCACCACGCCGCCGAACTCATTCACGAAACCTATCCCATTCGCCCTGGCCGAAATGCCAAGGCAGCAATCGGAGAGGCGTTCGAGGCGCTGAAGAAGCGCGAACGACAATTACCTCGAGACGTGCTGCGCGAGCGGCCCCGGCAATGGACGGAGCGGCGCGTTCGCGCCCTTTGGCATCGGGAAGCGCGGCGCGTCGATCACTACGAAATTCAAGACCTGACGGCGATTGCCGTGGAGGAGGCCCGGATTGAAAGACAACGGCTTAGGGCCCGCGAGCTCCGGTTGGAGGCGTTTCTTGCCTCTCAAACGGAGAGCTTGGCTGGCGAAGAAGGTGAGCTCGATAGCGGGCGACCTGGCGGACTGGATTTGCCCGGAACTGGCTTCACCGACGCCGACGAACAATCAGACCAGTCCCATTGGGGCCGGTAAGCAAACCTCACGTGTGGAGGACTGACGCCATGAATTCACATTACGCACCGACGCTTCCAAACTGGCTCAATCGACTGATCACCAGCAAGCCAACGCTCACGTCTCAGCCACGATGCGAGTGCGGGCGATTTTGCAATCAAGATAAGCCCGATATCACGGACAAGCTTGTGAAAGACATGTCGGCAGCTGGCCTCTATGTCCCGGCCAAGTTCCGCCAGAACGCCATAGACAGCATTGCGGGGCTGGCATGACCGTCTCGATCCTGATTGGTGATTGCCGCGAGGTGCTTAAGACGCTGCCCGACCAATCCGTGCATTGCGTCGTGACGAGTCCGCCATATTTCGGATTGCGCGACTATGGGGTCGACGGGCAGATGGGCCTTGAGCCCACGCCTGCCGAGTTTGTGCAAGGCATAGTTGACTTGTTCCGCGATGTTCGCCGCGTGCTTTGTAACAACGGCACCCTGTGGCTTAACCTTGGAGACAGCTACGCCGGCAGCTGGGGAGCGCAAGGACGCAACGGCCAAATGGCTGAGCGCTGTGTAGTGCAGGCTCGCAGCATCGATGCTCACCCCCAGAAGGCAAGTCGCACCGGTGCGATTCCCGAAGGCTCCGGCCTGAAGCCGAAAGACCTGATCGGTATACCGTGGCGCGTTGCGTTGGCGCTCCAGGCAGACGGTTGGTATCTGCGCCAGGACATCATCTGGGCCAAGCCCAACCCTATGCCGGAAAGCGTCACCGATCGTTGCACGAAGTCGCACGAGTATCTGTTTCTGCTCAGCAAGTCGGAGCGCTATCATTTTGACGCTGAGGCAATTGCGGAGCCGCTTGCGGACGCCAGCATTGCGCGCTTGGCTCAGGATGTCGAAGGGCAGGCGGGCAGCGACCGCGTTCCTGGCAAAACCAACGGACGCATGAAGGCTGTCGCCAAGGGCAACCGCAAAACCTTTCGGGGTGGTGGCGTCTACACTCAGGGTCGCAGCTTCGACAATGGGGCCGCGGCCTGCAATGACAGCGTTGGCAATGAACCGAACGAGCGCGGCACGCGGAACAAGCGTTCAGTTTGGTCGATAGCTACGCAGCCTTTCAAAGAGGCCCATTTCGCTACGTTTCCGCCCGCTCTTGTGGAGCCGTGCATCCTTGCAGGCTGCCCGGTAGGCGGCACTGTGCTCGATCCATTCGGAGGCGCCGGCACAACTGGTCTTGTCGCTGACAGGCTTGGCCGCAACGCCACACTCATCGAGTTGAACCCAGCCTATGCCGACCTGGCGCGAAACCGCATCCAAGACGATGTCGGCATGTTTGGAGCAGTCGCATGACCATCAGAGCATCAAACTACGCGAGGGCCGAGAACGAACTTTACCAGACCGAGCCATGGGCGACGGAAGTGCTGCTACGGCACTTCCCTGTGGCTGGGCTGCTCGTCTGGGAGCCCGCAGCTGGCAACCATCTCATGGCCGACGTACTTAGCGCGGCTGGTGCCAGGGTCTACACCTCGGACATAGCCACCTATGACCGTGAGCATGATGTCGACTTCGACTTTCTGAACGCTTCAAACATC
The DNA here is from genome assembly GCF_000969445.1 of Devosia chinhatensis. NCBI lineage: Bacteria > Pseudomonadati > Pseudomonadota > Alphaproteobacteria > Hyphomicrobiales > Devosiaceae > Devosia > Devosia chinhatensis. The sequence goes on from NZ_JZEY01000054.1 coordinate 1,133,854, forward strand.
TGGCAATACCGGTGCGACGCGATCATAACCAATCCGCCATACGGCAAGGGCAACCGTGACGCTGTCCGCTTCGCCGAGCTGGCTATCGAGCGCTGCGATGGCATGGTGGCTTTGCTGCTCACCGCCAAATTCGACTTTGGCAAGACCCGCCGGCACCTCTTCCAGGACAATCGCCGCTTCATGGCGAAGATCGCGCTCCTCAACCGCATCAGCTGGGCTGGGAACGGCGAGACCGGCACCGAGGACCATGCTTGGTATGTCTGGGGCCCAAGGGAATACACCCATGCCCGCATGCTCTGGGGTGACAAGCAATGACCCGCCAAGAATGGGCACTAGCCGAATTGGACCTTCGAACCGCCGAAGATCGCCGCTTCCCGGTCGATCCGCCATACGGCCATCCAGACCGCCCGGCATTCAACCGCATGAAACGCCAACGCGCCTTTCGCCGAAAGGCCATGGGCTATTCCCGTGCCAAGGCCAATGACCTTGTCGCCGGGGCAAAGCAGATGGAGCCAGCATGACTGTCTCCTACATAAACCTCATGAAGGCCCAGCGGAGGCCAACAATGCTGGATGCCAAGACCGGCAGCCTGCCGAATAGCCGTTCAGAGATGATAAAGCGCGCTGTCATCGCCCGCCGCCGATTGATGTCAGGCAAGGAGCCGCCATCAGTGCGTGCGAACGTGCGCATCGTCAGCGTGGTGCCGATCGCCAAGCCTCCTGCGCAGGTAAAGTCACCTCGCAAAAGGAGTTTCATTGACCTTTATGCGACGGGTGCGGACAAATGGCTCAGCACCCGTCGCCGGCATGCCGGCCTCATGCCAAATTGGCCGCCCAACGCTAAGGAGCTGAGGGCTGCGGAGCAGCGCGTCGAAGAGAGCCTTAAGCTGCGTCCTGTGCTGCTCGAGGTCGCGGAACGGCATAAGGTCTCGGTCAAAGCAATCCTGGCTCGCGGTAGACGTCCATCGGTCGTCAAAGCCCGGCAGGAATTCAGCTACATCGCCTGCGAATTGCTCGGCTTCAGCCTCATCGCCGCCGGCCTGATTTTAGGGCAGGACAGGTCAACCATCCGGCATGGGGTGGCGGTGCATCGCCAGACTCTGGCGGCGCTGCCTGAAGGCAAGGATCGATGAGTGGTCCCCGCTATGCCATCGTACCTGCAGATTGCCTGGAAGACCCACGCTTCAAGGATGTGCACTTGCGCGTCCTGCTCAAGCTCGGCAGTCACACCAACAATCGCGGGTGGTGCGAGGTCAACCAGAAGAAGCTTGGCGAGGCCATTGGCAAGACCCGAGAAACGGTCAATCGCGCCATTCGTGACCTCTGTGAGATGGGCTACGTAATGAAACGTGAACAGGCCACCAAAGCCGGCGGACGCACCATCAGCCAGTACCGTGTCTTGATGGATCGTCCCGACCCTGCACCACATTCAGCCCCCCCTGTGACGCAAACTTCACAAGGGGCTGTGACGCCTGAAGATCACAACCCCTGTGACGAAGCTACGTCACAACATAACGACCTTTCTTCCAACGACCATCCTTCGCTTCGCTCGGATGCCGAGCGCGTATCGTTTGATGAAGTTTGGGACGAATTCCCTCAGCGGCCTGGTGCGAACCGGACAGAGGCCAAGCGAGAATTCGCCCGGCTTAGCGACGGAGAGACCGTTCGCTGCCACATCGCGGCCAAGCGCTTTGCCCAGTGGCATCTCGAGGATGCCGAGGCTAGGAAGATTGATCCCGACGCGCAGCTGCAGTTCCGACCCGGTATGGGCAAGTGGATCCGAACCGGCGCCTGGGTCGATGCACTTCATATCACTCTGAAATCCGACCCTGTTCCGCCGGCTGCCAATGGCTTGGTCGTCCTTCCGCCAGATCATCCGGACTTCATCGCAGTTCAGAAGATGCGTGGTCGTCCTGTCATCGTTGGTAGGGCCGGCACATCCACATTTCGCATTGAAGAAATTGAGCAAGCAAGGGCAGCCGCATGATGCCCGCCGTCCTCCGCCAGTCTGGTCCGAAATACATGCGCAACGGCGCTGTGTTTACCCCGCGCGCCGTCATAGGCCAATGCGAGGTCTGTGGCTTCGAGCATGCGCCCCACGGCACCGCCGATGAACAGGGCAAGCGGCTCTACTGGTGCCGTGACCACGTACCCACAGAACAGGCAAGGGCAGGGGACCAGCCGAAGAAGAGGGAAGGGTAATGCCCGCATATCGTAGCAGCGCAGAGGCCGATGTTCGTGGCGCGGTTGTTGACCGCCTCCGTCAGCGCCGCCCCGAAGCCAGGATCATCCACGAAATCAACGTCAGCACTTATGGCCCGAACCGCATTGATGTCCTGGCTGTGTCTCCTGTTGAGATTATCGCGGTTGAGATCAAGTCCGCGAAGGACAAGCTCGACCGCCTCCCGAAGCAGATCGAGAGCATGAAAGGCTGCGCTCATCACGTTATCGCGGCGCTGCACGACAAGTTCCTAGTCGAGAAAGAGACTGGCCCCCACGCTGCGCATTTCGAGCGCGACGGCAAATTCTACCTCAAGACATTGCCGGACGGCATGAGCCTCTACAGCTCGCGCCTGAGCTATTGGGTGTTTCCCGAAGTGCGCCGAGCCCTGGGCTCTGCCAGCCACGATTCTCTTGAAAAGTGGCAACTGCCATCTCAGCAATTCGAGGCAGCTTTGCCGGCCGGAGCAATCGACTTGCTTTGGCGCGACGAGTTGGCGTGGCTCTGCGGTTCGCTTGGGATAGCCGCAGGCCGACGCTCTACCATGCCCGAAATGGTCGCCACGCTTCGCTGGCACTGTAACGGCCGAGAGCTGACCAAGGGCATTTGCGCCGCGCTTCGCCGGCGTGAATGCGTCGAGGCTGACGCTCCAATTTCACTCGCATCCTAACCCAAGAGGCAGAACACAATGGGCAAACGCGGTCCAAAACCAAAGAGCGGCGCGCGGCTTCCGAATGGACGCCTCTCTCGGAAAAAGCCGGACATCATGAACCGGCTGATTGGCGAACACGACAAAGAGGAGCGAGAAACAATGCGGCCAGCAATCGAAGCGCGTCACCGTCACTACGGCTATGACGCCAAGACCGCCAAGGACCAGATGGCCGGGTCATTCGTCGGTCGGCTGCGCATGGGCGGCGAAATCACCGATCAGCAGTATCAGGCAGCGGTGCTGTATCTTGACGTCTATCACGAGATGCAGATCGCGGTCGGCGGCCCTAAGCCATCCGGAGCGGTCAACCTCAATGCCACGAAGGGCCTGCCGGGGCCAGAGAACGTCGAACGATCCGCAAAAGCGCTGGCAGACTGGCGGGCGGCTGAAAAGGCCATCCAATACCGCCAGAACGAATTGCGCGGGCAGGGGGCAATCTATGCGGCACTCGACTATTGTGTGATCCGCGACGGTGAGCACATGCACATGCTGGGCTGGCTCCGCGAAGGGCTCAATGCACTGGCGAGGCACTTCAAGATTGGGGACAAGCGCAAAGCCGCTTGACACAAATCAGCAAATCAGGGATGAGTTTTTACGCTCGGGAGCGTAACGCCCCCAAATCAAGGCCCGCCAAGTGCGGGCTTTTTTATTGCCCAATCCCTTCCATCGAAAGGACTGCCCATGCGCATCACTGCGTTCATTGGGGCGGCTGTCCTCGCTCTTTGCTCTCTGGCCATGGCGCCGGCGGTAATGGCTCTGGACGATCCGCCGCCGGAAATCTGTGTCCTGAATCTCTCTGAGCCTGTTGCGCTGGAACATGCGCTGTTCACCGACAAGGCAAGCTGTGCTGCCGTCAATATCGCAGATGTCCGCCTTGATCCCGCCAGTACCGGCGGCGCTCAGGGCGAAGCCGATCCGGCCCTGTGTTCGATCACCCAGATGAATGCGCTCGACCTTGCCGGTTATCGCCAGCACGAAGACCCTGGCCGATGTCTAGTCTAATCCATAGTTTCGGTCGGGCGCTCCGGCGCTTGGCCTATTCTTCCGGCAAATTGCATGATCTGCTGATTGCTCGATGAGCAGGTATCGCGCCGGTACACTCAGAGACCCATCATCCTCTTCGCGGCGTCAGTGGCGATGGAAACAACTATATCCCGTATGCCTCCGCCGATTACTGGGCCGGCCTTCTGAAGCAATTTTGTCACTCGTGCAGCGGCAACAGGTGTTTGAGGCGTGTCCGACACGAGGACGATAAAGCTGTCCTTTGCCTTGGTGAGTTCGGCGCCATCTAGCCCTTCGACTTCGTCCGCTAGATCCTTTGCTGTCTGAACACGGCGCTCGGTCCACGGAAAAGGCCTGCCGCATGCATAACAGAATGCCGGCAGTTTCATTGGATAGTAACCGTACTCTGTCTCGTAGGCGCCCCTCAGTGGCTTAGTGCATGACAGACACGCATTGATGGTCGCTTCGCCGCATTCGGCGCAGAACGGAGTGCTGTCCCTATCGTTGATGTTTCCAGTGACGATATGGCCATTGAGGCAAGCTTGTCCCGTTAAGAAGTGTTTTTCCACCATGCCTATTCTTCCCACCCAAAGACATGTGAGCGTGGCATGAACAGGCCAATGCCGCCAGCGGAGATCTTCGATAATCCCGCAGCCCCGGTATTTATCCCTGCGCCTGATCTAATCGAGTGGTTGCAGCAGACGTTCATTGCCGATGGCGCTCCGCTGCAGAACGAGGACCACAAGCACCTAGCTTGGGCATCACTTGGCGCGCTGTGGACAAATGTTCCAAATGGCCGCGCTGGTCGCCGTGTCATAGGTCAATGTGAAATGGGCCTGCCACCAATGAACAAGTGGGGCAGGGCAAGGGCGGAGCGCCAACTACTCGACTGGTTCGGTGATCTGCCAATCTTCCTGCTGACATTCGATGCAGAGTACGCCCGTGACTGTGGCGATGCGGAGTTCATGGCGCTGGTCGAGCACGAGCTTTACCACGCCGGCCAAGAACGCGATCCATTCGGCGCACCGAAGTTCCGAAAGAACGGGACGCCTGCATTCGCCATTCGCGGACATGACGTGGAAGAGTTCGTGGGTGTCGTGCGCCGGTATGGCGCGGGCGCGGCGGGCATTCAGGCTATGGTCGATGCGGCAAACGCGAAGCCAGAGATTGCAGACGTGAAGATCGCCCAGGCATGCGGAACATGCCGGTTACGGGTGGCGTGAAGTTCTAGACGAGATTTGACACAGCAATGGCATCTCCCAAGCTCACTGATGAGGTGAAAGCCTTCATCGTTCAAAGCCTCGCCTGCTTCGATGGTCTCGCTGTCGTCGTCGCGGCAGTCAAGAAGGATCATGGCGTCGAGATCAGCCGCCAGCTGGCCGAAAGTCACGACCCGACAAAGAAGGCTGGCTCTAAGCTCGGCGCGAAGTGGAAGGCCCTGTTCGAGGAAACCCGCAAAGCCTTCCTCGAGGACACTTCCCAGATAGCTATCAGCCACCGCGCGGTTCGCCTCCGGGCATTGCAGCGCATGGCAGAGAAGGCCGAGACGCAAGGCAACATGGTCTTGGCCGCTAATTTCATGGAACAGGCCGCCAAGGAAGTGGGCGACAGTTACACGAACCGGAGGGAGCTGACAGGGAAGGGCGGCGCACCATTGCAGCCCCCCGTAATCCAGTTCGTGGTCGATGAAGATAGCTCTGAGCCGACCACAGTTTGAATTTGTAACGGCAGAGGAGCAGTTTCCCGCATTCGTGGCGGGCTTCGGATCTGGAAAGACCCACGCCGGCATCAACCGTGCCCTAGCGCGCAAGCTGCAGTACCCTGGCCAGGACGTTGCATACTACCTGCCGACGTATGACCTGGTCCGGCGCATGGCCTTTCCCCGCTTTGAGGAAATGCTGGGCACCATGCGTCTGAGCTTCACGCTCAACAAGACCGATGCAGTGATTGAGGTTGGCACCTACGGCAACATCATCTTCCGAACGATGGACACGCCGGAGCGCATCATCGCGTATGAGGTTGCGGATAGCATCGTCGACGAGCTCGACACGCTGCCGACTGAAAAGGCCCGGGAAGTCTGGAACAAAATCCTTGGCCGAAACCGGCAGAAGAAGCCGGACGGGTCATTGAATACAGTTGCTGTCGCGACGACGCCCGAGGGCTTCCGGTTCGTCTACGAGCGCTGGCAGCGCAGCCCTGCCAACGGTTATCGCATCATAAAGGCGTCCACCTACTCGAACGCCAAGAATTTGCCAGTCGGTTATATCGAAAGCCTGAGGGACAGCTACCCGTCGAACCTCCTCTCGGCCTACCTCGACGGTGAGTTCGTCAACCTGACGAGCGGCTCTGTCTATCCGGCCTATGATCGGCGCCGGCACCACACCACAGAAGCCATTGGGGCCGACGACGCGCTTCACATTGGCATGGACTTCAACGTCCAGCACATGGCGGCCGTGGTCTTTGTCATGCGAGACGGTGCGCCGCATGCCGTGCTGGAATACACGGACGTGCTCGACACGCCGGCAATGGTCGCGCTACTCAAGTCGCGCCATCCTGGATACAAGATTTTTGTCTACCCCGACGCCTCGGGCAATAATCGCAGGTCCAACGGCGCCAGCCAGAGCGACATTGCATTGCTCAAACAGGCGGGTTTCACCGTTTGCGTGAACCCGGCAAACCCAGCAGTCAAAGACAGAGTGCTCTCGGTCAACAAGCTGCTGAAGGTCGAGGGCATCGGCATCAATGTCGATATGTGCCCGGCATTGGTAGAGGGCCTCGAAAAGCAGGCTTACGACAAGAACGGCGAGCCGGACAAAACGGCGGGCCTGGATCACGTCATCGACGCAGCTGGCTATTTCATTGCCTACAAGTTCCCGATCGTGAAGCCACGTTCGAGCGAGACGAAATCCACTACGGTTACGGGACTGATTTGATGGCCGATGACGTCTCGACAAAGCATCCTGATTATATCGCGCGAGCTGACCAGTGGCAGCTTATGCGCAACACTTCGGGCGGTGAAGGCGAAGTGAAAGCGGCGGGCGAAGAGTATCTGCCCCAGCCTTCGGGATTCAAAGCCCAGGCAGATGGCGGCCGGGCCCTTTATGCTGCCTATCAGAAGCGAGCACAGTTCCCCGAGATCGTCCACCCGACGATCCACGGTATGGTTGGCGTCATTCATCGGACCGAAGCCCAGATTGAAATGCCCGAGGCGATGATGCCTCTTTGGGAGCGAGCAACCAAGGATGGTCTGCCTCTCGAAGCCCTGCATCGAAGGATCACCGCCGAGCTGCTGACCACTGGCCGTTATGCCTTGCTGGCTGACGCGGCCACCGAGGGCAGCGACTTGCCATGGTTGGCCGGCTATTCAGGCGAGGCATTGATTAATTGGGCCCATGACCGCTCCCTGTTTGTGCTCGATGAAAGCGGCCTCAAGCGCGAAGGCTTCCGTTGGGAACAAGAGCAGCGCTTCCGCGTGCTGGAGTTGCGCGATGGTCGTTATCAGGTCCAGACCTATACTGGCACTGAGCGGACGGCAGGCGAGATAATCGAACCTACTGGCAAGGGTAACGCACGGCTTACCGAAATCCCATTCGTGGTAATCGGCGCTCGCGACTTGTCTTTGCCGCCCGAACTGCCGCCGCTGATGGGTGTGGGGCGATCCGCTATCGCGCTCTACCAGCTCAGCGCAGACTATCGCTGGCAGCTCTTCATGACTGGCCAAGAGACACTGGTGGTCATCAATGGCGATGCGCCGACCGCCGTTGGGGCAGGGGCCGTCATTGCCATTCAGCAAGGCGACAATGTCGGAACGCCTGATGTGAAGTATGTGGGACCGGCAGGCACCGGCATTGGCGCACACCGTACCGCTATCCAGGACGAGCGTGCCGCAGCAGCCCAGGCTGGCGCCAGGCTATTCAGCAGCGAGCAGAAGTCAGCAGAGAGCGGCGACGCGCTGCGCATTCGGTTTGCCGCAGAGACGGCAACGCTCACGACCATTGCTCAATCAAGCGCCCAGGGCCTTGAGCGGGCATTGCGGCACATAGCCGTGATGATCGGCCACGATCCGGAAGAGGTTACGGTCAAGCCAAACCTGAGCTTCATCGATACCTCGCTTTCGCCCGCAGAAGCGGAGTCGCTGGTCCGTGTCTGGCAGGAAGGCGCTATCAGCTACGAGACGCTTTATGAGCGGTTGCAACGCGGCGAGATCGCGAGCGCAGAGCGGTCTGCCGAGGATGAGCTTGCATTGGTGGACGAGGAACGATTTGGCAGTGAGGAGGATCGCCGGGACGTGCTGCCGGCGCCACTTAGGGTTTAGTCGGTCATGTCGTGACGCGCACAGGCCTCCGCCCATTGAAGCATGCTATAAGGCGAGCCCCTTTCGTTCACCAAGTACCAAGCTGCCGCGAACTTTGTTTCCTCGAGCGTCTCGTCACTCCAGTACAGGATGGTCCCACTGAGGCGATTGCCAGCTTCGTCCCATTCTCTGCAGGTGATGAAATAGGTGTCTTGGGCATCAGTCATTTTCAAGCCAGTTTTGAAGGTCATATCGGCTTCATCGAACTCGGCCCGCCAGATGTTCTCCACATTTACCGGTGGGTCGAAATAGAGCCATTCTGACTGCTGAATAGGCCACTGTTCGTAGGTGTACTGCTGCGCCATTGCCGATGGCGCTATGAGCGTGATGAGTGCTCCAAGCATAATCTTTGTTTTCATGATCGCCCCTCTAGTCAGCGGCGATCATGGCGCGCCCCGGTAAATGTGACGTTCCTGAATTCCAATTTGAGCCGCCTCCAGGCGGCTTTTTCATGCCCGGCGAGGCCGTGGCTCAACAAGGAGATGGCCGATGGCACTCAAGACGATCCTCGAAAACCTGGACGATGTGCCAGAGGCTCTGAAGGCCGAATACAAGGAGATCGACGGCAAGTTCGTCCTTCAGCTCGACGGCATTGACGCTCACCCTACCGTGGTCAATCTCAAGACTGCTTTCGAGCGGGTGAAGGGCGACAAGAAGAAGCTCACGACTGATCTTGACGGCGCGAACGCCAAGTTGGCCGAGCTGCCCGAAGACTTCGATGCCGAAGAATGGGTGCGGCTCAAGGCGGAAGCTGGCGATCCCAATGACCCCGAGAACAAGGCTAAGAAGGATGAGCACCTTCAAAGCCAGAAGAAAGTCTTCGAGCAACGCATTGCAAATCTCGAGACCAAGCACGCCAACGAACTGAAGTCCAAGGAAACCGAAATCGCCGAGCGCGACGATGTGATTGCCTCGGTGCTGGTCGAAGACGGCCTCACCAAGGCCCTTGTTGATGCCGGCGTGTCCAAGGACTTTCTCAAGGCAGCCCGTGCCATGCTCAAACCCTCGGTAAAGGTCGTTCGTGATGATGACGGCGCCCGCCGCGCCATTGTCGAGACCGACCTGGGCGAAGAAGAGATCGGCAAGTACGTGACCAACTGGGCTCAGTCCGATGAAGGTCGCGTCTTTATCGCCAAACCCAGCGGTGGCGACGCCGGCGGCGGCAAGGGTCAGCAGTTCGCCGACAATCCCTGGGACAGCGGCAACGGCAAGCGCCCCAACCTGACCAAGCAGCAGCAACTCATTTCGGAAAACCCGGCCAAGGCGCGCCTGATGGCGCAGGCTGCCGGCGCAACCGTGACCTGGTAGGCGTAAAGCCTACCTCGACTACCGCGCCGATGGCGCATCCCAAGCAGCCGGGCCCGATGGGATGGCTGATCCACTCCCGACATCACCATCCCCTCATTGAAGGATTGACCTCATGGCTACCACTCGCCTGAGCGACGTCATCTATGGCCCGCTCTTTCTCCCCACCACGATCCAGCGCATTGCGCAGCTTTCGCGTATCCGCAATTCCCCAATCGTTTCCACCGATGCCGAACTGCAGAACTTTGCCAATGGCCCGGGTGATCTCGTCCAGATGCCGTTCTGGAATGACCTGACCGGCAATTCTAACGTCTCGACCGACGATCCGGGCCAGAACGCCACGCCGAACAAGCTGACCCAAGGTCAGGACATGGCTCGTAAGATCCGGCGCAACAATGGCTGGCAGAGCGCCAACCTGGTTGCCTCGATGCTGGCCGAAGACCCGCTCGACGCCGTCGCACAGCTCATTGCTGAGTATTGGGTGCGTGAAGAGCAGCGCATCATGGGCCAGCAGATGGCCGGCGTCTTCGCGTCAGCTGGCATGGCGGGCAATGTGCTCGATGTGGCGTCCGAAGATGGCGCGGTGACGCCCATCAATCTCGATGCCGAGATTGCCGCCAATGCTTACGCCCTGTTGGGTGAATACGGCACCACGCTGTCGGCAGTGCTGATGCACTCCCGCGTGTTTTATAACCTGCGCGCTGCCCGTGCGATCGACAAGTTCAAGGATCCCGCCACTGGCCTCGACTTCAATATGTGGGACGACAAGATCGTCTATGTGTCCGATCAGTGCCCGCGCGTGGCCGGCGAAGACAGCGGGTTCAAGTACACCAGCTACCTCTTCGGCAACGGTGCAATCGGTTACGCCGAGGCTACCGGTGACGGCGGCCCCAAGAAGCCCGTCGAGCTCGCTAGTGTGGCGTCGGCCGGTAACGGTGAGGGCGTCGAAACCGTCTGGTATCGCCGCCATTGGGTCATGCATCCGCGCGGCGTGGCTTTCAGCGGCACCCCGGCGTCGGCTTCGGGCGTGACCGATACAGAGCTCGCCACCGGCACCAACTGGTCGCGCGTTTACGACCCCAAGCTCGTCCGCATGGTCGCTGTCACCACCAACGGCTAAGGGCAGGGGGCCAAGGCCCCGTCCACACCCCTTCATCATAATTACGAGGTAACGACATGGATAAGCACCATGACGATCCCGCCCTGGCCGAAGCAATCGCTCGCCGGGACGAAAGCCGCGCTCAGATTCTGCGCTCCAAGGCCAATGCTGCCGGCGGCAGCTCTACCGACCGTCTGGCGAATGCTTTTGAGAAGTTGGCTGACCAGGCAGAGAAGGCTTCGCGCCAGTCGGCCACTGCCCTCGACCTCATTGAACCCGCTCCGCTCGATCCGGAAGGCACCGAGCGCCAACTTGCCGACAGCGAGGGCAATTTTGCTTCCAATGCCGAGGTTGCTGCAACGGGTGGCATCGGCATCAAAGCAAGCAACACCGCTGTGACCTCCGGTCAGCCTGCGCAGACAGCAGAACAGGCCGGTGAAGCGGTGACCTCTGACGCCCAGAAGATCATCGGTGATCAGCCGGTCGGCGGCGCCGCCACTAGCCGCACTGCTGAAACCGATGAAACCCGCGCTGCGGTCGTCATCCCCGAAGGCTGGAAAGACCTGTCTTGGCAGGAGCGACGCTCTATCGCCTCCAAGGTTTCGGACACTCCAATTGCCAATGGCGAAGAAGCAAATACAGCCATCGAGGCCGAGCTGAAGCGACGGGGCTAAGGCAAAATAACAGTCCCCGGCCTGTGTGCATGAGCCGGGGACTGACTTTGGAGGGTGCAGTTGGGAGACTACTGCGCCTCAATAACGCCGCCCGAACTGCCGCGTTCCAAATAGTTAAAATGCGAGGCATTCATGTCCGATCACTACGGAACGCGCGAAGACGCCAACACTTATCACGCGGCGCGCGGCAACGCGTCTTGGGCTGCTGCAACAACGGGAGCTCGTGACGCCGCCCTTGTGCGTGGCTCCCAGAGCCTCGACGGCCTCTATGGCGCCCGATACCCCGGCACTATCACCGACGCGGCACAATCGCTGCTCTGGCCGCGGCAAGGCGTTATCTTCCGCGGACAGGTTTTCAATGATGATGTTGTCCCCCTGCCGATCATCCGCGCAGCTTATGAATTGGCTTTACGCGAACTGGCTGCGCCCGGCTCGACATCACCAGACTATGTGCCGGCGGGTTCGATCAAGCGCCTGAAAAAGGGCGTCGGGCCGCTCCAGAAAGAAACCGAATATGCCGTGCCATTGACTGCCGCGGCGGCTCGACCTGTGTTCTCGCTGATTGATGGCATTCTGGCCGAACTGATCATTGCAGCGCCGGGCGGCACAACAGTGACGACCTTGGCGAGGTTCTGATGCCGGTCATCGACTTTCCCTGCAAAGCCGAAGAGCCGGCGGCAAAATACGAGATCACAATTGAGCTTGACGCCAAGGGTGGCGTAGTTGGGGTCAAAGCGCCGGATGTCGGTGGGCGTCAGGGCCGCATTTTTATCGCTGAGCACCTGCGCGATGCGGCCGACTTCCTTCAGAACGGAGCGGCAAACGATGGCTGAATCGTTCGATTACGAAGAAAGCCGGCAAGACGCCAACGAACTCATCGCCGAGTTTGGGCAGAACGGCGCAATCCGTCGCACCGTTGTCACGCCTCCTGCCCATCCATGGGAAGAGGGCACAGAAACAACGGTCTATCACGCGGTCACGCTGGTCGTGCTGCCGATGGACGAAAAGCGCATCGATGGCACGCTGATATTGACCGGCGACCGCCAGGTGCTGATCGCCCTTAATGGGCTCCCTGTCGGCCCTGCGGTCGGCGACGTGATCATGTTCAACGGTGCTTTCTCGGCTGGTGTCTATGCCGGCGAGGAATGGACCATTGCCAAGCTCGACATGCTGGCCCCGGCTGGGATCATGGTCATGTATGACGTTGTGGCGAGGCGCTGATGCTCAGAAGGCTTTCACAGCGCCAGGTCCTCGAGAACCTCTCCAATGAGTGGGAAACTACTCTTGCCCGGGAGTGGTTGGAAGCGATCCGATCGATCACTTCGGCAGTCGTGCTCAAGGATCTGATCGCTGAGCTTGAGCGCGGCAATCTCGAAGCGGCAACGCGGATGCTCGACATTAGCCCCGAACGCTTCGCGCGCTTTGAGGCCGGGATCGTTCAAGCCTATCACAGCGGTGGCGTGGCGACGGTCAATGGCATGCCCGCGTTGCGCGACCCCTCAGGCAACCGCGTGACGTTCTCTTGGGGCGTTCGCAACCTGCCCGCCGAAGCGGTGATGCGGCAACACGCTGTGGGCCTCGTAGACGGGATTGTGGATGAACAGCTTGCCTCGGTGCGAAATGTGATGGCGGAAGGGCTGGCACGCGGCCAGAACCCGCGCCAGACGGCCTTGGACCTAGTGGGCAAGATTAACCGCCGCACCGGCTTCCGTGAGGGCGGACTGATCGGGCTCACTCCGTCCCAGGCACAGACGCTCGACAAGATTTATGCAGGGCTGCGGGCTGGTGCTGCTCAGGCCATGCGGGACTATCTGGGCTACGCCCTGCGCGACAAGCGCTTCGATGGCCATGTCCGCCGCGCGCTGGAGCAGGGCGGTTCAGTGCCGGCCGATGCCGTCGACCGGATCGTCACCGCCTACAGCAACCGGGCGCTGAAATACCGAGCCGACAATCTGGCTTTGACTGAAACCAACATAGCGCTGACGCAGGCCAAGAACGATGCGTTCCAGCAGCAGATCGATGCAGGCAAGCTTGAAGCAGGCTATGTGGTGAAGACCTGGGGCCGCTCCATCTCAAAGGAAAACCGCGCCGATCACCTCGCGATGGTCGGGCAGACCGTACCGTTCAACCAGCTCTTCACGCTGCCGGATGGGACGCAGTGCACCGGGCCCCATGATCCAAACCTGCCGGCGCATCATCTCGTGGGCTGCAAATGCCCTCCGCCCGACGTAACGATCGATTTCACGGCCCAGGCGTTGCGCCGGTATCAGGCTCGCGTCGGTGAGTAACTTTGCGGCGACCATTGGCGACTGGTGCCGCAGGGTGCCAGAAGCCATCGACGCGGTACTGAAGAACAGCGCGCAGCGCTTGGCTAAGGAAATAGACGCTGAACTGGATCGCCAAGTCTATCAGGCGCCGCCTTCGCCCTCTGGCTATAAGCGCACCGGCTTCCTGCGCGCATCCTTCGTGGCATCGACCTCGGCAATGCCGCAACTCATTCGGGACAATCCCGGGGCAGAGATCAATGCCGATGCCGTGGGGCCGATTGTGCTGGTCATCAATGGCTGGGACGGCGGCGGAACGCTCTATCTCGGCTACACGGCCAAGTATGGCGCATATGTCCACTTCGGTGCTGGAGGTGCTGCGCCGCGCCCTTGGGTGACACTGGCAGCGCAGCGCTGGCCTCAAATCGTCCGCGAGGAGGCGGCGAAGGTCAAACAGCGGTTCGGACTGTAACCTATTCGGCGGGAACAACTGGCGTAGTGGTCAATCGCACCCCGAGCGCCTTCATCACCCCAAGCAGGGTAGAAAGCCTTGGATCGCCCTTCTCGCTGAGGGCCTTGTAAAGCGCTTCGCGGGTCACGCCAGCATCCCTGGCAATGCTCGTCATACCTCGGGCGCGGGCAACCACTCCAAGAGCATTAGCAATGAAGGTCGCATCGCCGGTTTCAAAGGCTTCCGCCAAGAATTCGGCTTGTCCTTCAGCGCTGTCAATGAATTCGGCAGCGTCGAAGGGAACGGTTTCGAGGGCCATATCAAATCTCCTTTGCCATCTGTTTGGCCTTGGCGATGTCCCGGTCCTGAGAACCCTTGTCGCCACCACAGAGCAGGACGATAAGAACGTTGCCCCGCTGAACGAAATAAACCCGATAGCCGGGACCGTAATCCACCCGAAGCTCACCAATCCCATCGAACACCTTCACGTCGCCCATAAGGCCGGACTGAACTCGAACGATGCGGCGGGCAATAATTTCCGCAGCCTTCTTGTCCTTGAGGGACTTGTGCCATTTGGCGAAGACAGCGGTTTGGCGAACTTCGATTATGTGTAATCTATAGTTCACTGTTGCGCCAGTATCAATACAAGTGTGAACTATAATTCACGGAGATTGCATGTCAGTCCCGAGCATCGAAACGAAGATCGCCGAGGCGATCAAAGCGCGTGTGGCAACACTGCCCATGGTCGAGCAGTACACCATCGTCTGGACCGATGGTCCGCTGCCCGCCGGGCAGAATACCTACACACCCAGCCCGGCACAAAGGTATCTTCGCTGCACATGGACGCCGAACCAGACACAGCGCCAGTTCATCGGCAGCAAGGATCCGCATCGTCGCCCCAGCATGCTCCAGATCGATGTGATGGGCCTCAAGACACAGGCCAGCCCAGTTGCTCGAGAAGTGGCGGGGCAGGTGGCTCTGCATTTCCCGGCCGATCTTCGCATGGCCTTCCAAGGCATCGAGACGCGCGTCACGAAGGCACCGTCTGCCCTTGCGCCATTCATCGACACCCATATCCAGGTGCCAGTCGTCATCGAGCTGGAAGCCTACGCCTAGCCATTCCGGACTTCCCGGTTGACCGCCCGCCCTGATCGGCGGGCTTTTTCATGGAGACCATTATGTCCCAGTCGTTCCCGGTCGCTGGCCGGAAAATCTACATGCACGCCGTAGTGCTCGTGCCACCGGTTTCCGGGCTTCTCGATGCAGCTGACTTCCCAGACATTGATGATGCCGATTGGGGCGGGATCGGCAAGTGGCAGACCATGGGCAACCTCGGCGGCGACCAAGCCACCATCACCTCAAGCTACCTCAACGAGGAATACGACGACGTTCAGATGGGGACCAAGAACCCCGGCGTCATGTCGAATACCTTTGGCGTCGTGCCAGCCGATGCCGGCCAGATCGCCCTTTATGCGGCAGCTGGCGACAAGGCCCTGCGCGCCTTCCTGGTCGAGTTCCCAGACGCCCCGACCGGTGCATCCGCGCATGGCACCATCCGCCTCTTCGCAGCCTATGTAAAAGAGCCGGTAGAGCAAGGCGGCGAAGCCAACACGATGGGCATGATGACCGTCGAACTGGTCAAGTTCAAGAACACGGTTCGCGTTGCCGCTGCGGCGACTGGCGGCCCCGTGGGAGGCGCATAATCCATGGATATCAGCGCTCTGAAGCGTGACAGCGCATCGATCACCGCCGGCCAATGGGTGGGAGATATTCCCGGCATGGGCGATGTGCGTCTGCGCGTCCGCGGCCTCTCCAGTCCCATCGTCGTCCAGACCCGCAGCCGTCTGGAGCGGAAGGTCCCGCGCGATCAGCGGGAGCGGGACGGCTCGCTGAAGGCCGACGTGGCACTGGACGTCTTCGGCCAGGTCCTGCACGAAGTCGTCTTGCTCGACTGGGATGGCCTGACGGACGGCGGCAAGGCTGTGCCATATGACAAGGCTCTTGCGCACCAGTGGCTGACCGACCCGGATTTTGCATTCTTTGGCGATGCTGTGGTGTGGGCCGCTCAGATCGTGGACAAGGGCCGCGCTGAGGATGCAGAGGCGACTGGGGGAAACTCCGAAGCGCCGTCCGCTGGCAAATAGCGCACGGCGCTGCTTATCGCGCGTGGATCGCGGGGGAGAGCGAAGATCCCCCTGCGGAATGGCCGCCGGAAATTCTTCCCGGCCATGAAGAATATCTGCGGGCCTTCAACGAGCTCTCTGGAGATCGTCAAATGGGCGGGCCTATCATGTTCCTGTCAATCGAGAGATGGGCGGAGCGCAATGGGCTGGCCTCGCAGGACGACTTTGCGGGCCTTCTAGCGGCATTGAGCGTTCTGGACGAGGAATGGCGCCGGAAAAGCCCAAACGCCCCTAAGGGGCGCCCGCTGAGTCCGGAACTGTTCGACGCGCTGTTTTAGGGCTTCGGCTCAACTCGGTCGTCACGGCCTTCGCGTCTGCTCTTTCCAAACGACCGCAGGCTTTCGGTGTTGCGCGCTATCTGAGCAAGAAGGTCCAGGACGCGGCCAATGGCAAAAAGGCCGATCGATGCACCTACTAGAGACGCTGTGTAGGTCCATGCGAAAGCCCGCGCCATCGGATCAACCGGAGCACCGATAGTGCCCATGTACAGCGCCAAAAGCAGTCCAAGCACACCAAATACGTAGAAGACGTAGCCCATCGGCCCCTCCAAACGGCTCGAAGCTATCGCCTACCGAGGAACACCGCAACATGACTGAGATCGCCACGCTGGGTTTGCGGATTGTCAGTGATGACGTTCCTCGCGCCACCACTCGCTTGAAGGAATTCGAAGGTCAGGCGGATCGGACCGAAAAGCGCGCGGCTGCAATGGGCGCTGTCGTTGGCCGGGCCCTCGGGGTTATTGGTGCTGCGCTGAGCGTACGCGAACTGGCGGGGTATGCCGATGCCTGGTCCGACATGCAGTCCCGAGTTGGCGCCGCCATCAAGGATATGGACGCAGCTCCCGCCATGATGCAGCGCATGGTCGACCTGGCCAACGCGTCCTATTCACCCCTCGATCAGACAGTCGCGGTCTATTCCCGCAACGTCGGTGTGCTGCGCGACTTAGGGCGGAACGCAGCAGAGGCTGCCGACTTCACTGAAGCGCTCAATCACGCCCTGGTCGTTACAGCAACGCGCGGGGAACGCGCCGCGTCGGTGCAGAATGCGCTTTCAAAGGCTATGGCTGTCGGGAAGCTGCAGGCCGACGGCCTGGAAACTGTTTTGGCGAATGGTGGACGGGTCGCAGAAGCGCTGGCGGCCGAGCTCAACACGACTGTTTCAGGACTTCGCAGCCTGGCCTCACAGGGGAAGATCACTGGCGATGTAATTTCATCGGCGATGATCGACCGGTTGGGTGAACTGCGTGCTGAAGCTGCAGAGATGCCCGCCACGATTGGAGACGCATTCACTCGGCTGCAGACGAACTTGACGGCCTTTATCGGCACGATGGACAAGACTTATGGCGTCTCTGCCCGTGTCTCAGAAGCGATCATGTTTCTCGCTGGAAATATCGAGAATGCCGTTCCTGTTGTCGCCGGTTTGGCTACCGTCATAGCCGTCTCACTCTTGCCTGCGCTGGGCTCCACGACGATGGCCGTAGCGGCGCTTACTGCGGCTCTGCTCGCGAACCCCTTTATATGGGTCGCGCTGGCTGCCGGTGGCGCTGTCGCTGCCTATCTCTTCCTGACCTCCGCAGTACGCGAGGCAGAGGGTGCGATCCGGAGCGCCAACGACGCCTATGCGTCCAATGCTACAGCAATGGAAGCCTCGATGAACGCCAGTGGCGGCTATACGGCCGCGCTGCGCAACCAGGTTGCTATGCAGGTAGAAGCTGCCAAATCGGCCATCACGTTGGCGGAGGCAGAGTGGGCCGCCGCAGCCTCCCGCGCGCAGGCTTTCCGCAAGTTCTTTGGGTTCGGCTTCGAGCCACTGGATTTTGATGCGAACGTGAAGAGCATGAATATCCGCGTCATGGATGAGGCGCTTGCAAAGCTACAGAGTCAGCTGGCCACTATTGACGCGAACATAATCGACAGCCCGATTGTCCCGATGCTTGAGGGCGTCGGTACGGCCGCCGCCGCCGCAAACGACAACGTCAAGACGCTCGGAACCACGCTGACCGATGCTGCTCGCTCGGCATCTCAGGAGTGGGAGTTTTATCGCGCCACTTTCTCTGGCTTCTCCGGTGATCTCAAGCGTGGTCTGAAGGAGGGCCAGTCCTTCTGGGAGGCTCTTGGCAATGCCGGCGCCAACGCTCTCGACAAGATCGCTGATCGCGCTCTGTCCATGGCCGCTAACGGCATCTTTGACATGATCTTCGGAGCCGCAATGGGTGGTATCGGAGGTAACTCGCTGGGCGGCGGATGGGGTGTTGCTGGCGGCTTCGGTAAGCCGGGCATCTTCGGCATCCCTGGAATGGCCACAGGAGGCACTGTAGGCCGGGCAGGGCTGTCTTGGGTAGGCGAGAACGGGCCGGAGCTTCTCCGCCTTCCACGAGGCGCGGAAGTCATCCCCAATGGCCCGTCGCTGAGCATGGCCGCAAACCAGAACCCTGGCCCGCAGCGCGTGCAGCTGGAGGTGTCACTGTCTGTCGACGAAAGCGGGAACATCGTGCCGCTGATGCGCCAGGTCGCCGGGCAAGTGGCCGACATGCGCGTCGACTATAACAACCGCAAGGTCATGCCCCGAATGATCAACGACATGAAGGGCAACTCAATGGTGGTGAACGGCTGATGGCACTGACTTTCCCCTTACCATTGGCCGATCTGGTCGATCTGCTCAAGATCGAGTCCGTATCATGGAACCCGGTCTATCAGCAGGAATATTCCGGTCTTGGTTCTGGCGAGGGGCTGTCTCACGATCTCGGGCCGATGCTCTGGGAAGCCGAATGCCAGACCATTCAAGGCTATCATGCCGAGGTCGAGGGCTGGCGCGGAAAGTTCATGGCGCTAAACGGATCGAATGAAACGTTCATGCTCTATAATCCTGCTGCAGAATACCCATCGACAGATCCTCGGGGCGAGGCGCTGGACGGCTTTGTGGCGTATCTGTTCGCCATAGACGGCGACCGGAAAGTCATCGCTCTGGCAGGGCTCCCTGCGGGCTTTGTGGTGCCAGATGATGCCTATATTGCCGTCGACTATGGCAGCCCAAGCCGCCGGGCCCTGCTCAAAGTGGTAACTGGCGCCACGGCAAACGGGGAAGGGCGGGCATTGGGCATTGAGATGAGGCCGCACCTTCGGCCAGGCATTACGACCGGCTTGGGCGCTGCGCTGGTCAAGCCAGCTGCCAAGGTGAAGCTCAAGGCGAACTCGATGCGTGTGGAGACGACAGGCGCGCTGACATCGCGCCTTCGCTTCTCAGCCCTGCAGACGCTTGCCGCTGGCGGCGCTGGCCAGGTCGAGCAGCCCGATCCGGTGGTACTAACCTAAGGCTCATTCCAAATGGTCCGACTTCTCGACGCCGCCACGCAAGGGGCGGTGCGCGACCGCTCGCGCATCATCCCGCGCGATTTCGTGCTGTTCTCACTGACAGATGACGAGACATTCACGAGCTATGGCTTCACCAATTTTGGGGAAGATGTCTCGGTCAATGTGGTGCTCAATGGGGCCGGCGACGTCGGAAATTACGCCTTCTACGGGGACAATGCGCCGCTCCAGTCGATCGATGCCATCCCGCTGAAGATCGGTCTGGAGGTCGACACTATTCAGGTGGTGATGAACCCCCTTCACCCAATCGTCCAGATCATGGCGCGCGGCAATGAGCAGGCGCTTCGCACGGCGCGCGTCCAGATCTTCCGCGGCTACCTCGATCCGGCCTCGATGCTGCTGGTGGCCAACCCTCGCAGCCGGTTTCTCGGCCAGGTCAACACGGCGCCCGAGCGTGTGGCGGCGGTGGGCGGGCAGAGTGTGAGGACCATCAATGTGCGATCGCATACGCATGAAATGACCCGCACCAGCCCTGCCAAAAAGAGCGACGAAACCTACAAGCTGCGCTCTGGCGACCGCTTCGGCCAGTACAGCGGCACAGCTGGCAAGTGGGAATTGTGGTGGGGTGAAGTGAAAGGCGCGACTTCCTGATGTTCGACCCTTTCAGCATAATCATTCAGATCGTTGTCGGTCTGGTTCTCAGCCTTGCCTCGACACTCATCAAGTCGATCTTCCAGCAAGATCAGAAGCCCAAGGTTCCCGGCGTTCGCGGGTCTATCCAGACCGGCGGCGATGCTCCCATGTCGTTCATCATGGGATGGTACGCCACGGCCGGGCACCTGAAATATGCTGGCACCTGGGGCAATGATGGCGATGCGCCGAATGCCTATTATTCGAAGGTCGTCTCTGTCTCAGATCTGCCGGTGCGCGGGTTCTCTGGCTTTTTCGTCAACGGCGAGAAGGTAACACTGGCCGGCTCGGTGGCTGGCGATCTTGGCTACCCGGTCCTCGAATATCGTGTGGGCGGCAAAGACCACCTATGGGTCAAGTTTTACGACGGCAGCCAGGCCGCTGCTGACCCGCTGATGCGGGCGCAGTTCGGCAGTGATCCGGATCGCCCTTATACAGCCGACATGATCGGTCGCGGCGTCGCCTATTTCGTTGCGACTGCGCTGGTCAACCGGGAGCTCTTCACGAGCTTTCCGGAATATCTGGCAGAGGTGAATGGCCTCGCGCTGGATGACCCGCGCGGTGACGGCCGGCATGACAACCCTATTGTCGGCGCCTACACTCTGACGAAGGGCATCTACTACGATGGGAAGTGGGTCTATGGCCCGCAGAACATCACCGATGCAAACTTCTCCTATGCGAACCTCGAAGCGCAGATGGACAAGTGCGACACGCTGCGCGACGGCACCAGTGAACGGCGTTTCCGGTTCGGGATCGAGATCAATGTCGACGCAGAGCCCCATGCCATCATTGGCGAGCTGCTAAAGGCCTGTGAGGGCCGCATCGCTGAAATCGGCGGCACCTACAAGTTCCTGGTCGGAGAGCCTGATGCGCCTGTCGTTTCGGTGACCGACGAAGACGTCGTCATTACCGAGGGCCAGACTTACGAGCCGTTCCCAGGCTTTGAGAGCCTGTTCAACGGCATCGGTGCGACCTACCCCGAGCCCGCAGAGGCTTGGGAAAACAAAGAGGCACCGCCGCGCTATCGCAGCGACCTCGAGGTGCTGGACGATAATCGCCGGCTGCCGTTCACGACATCGTACAAGGCAGTTCCGTATCCCCTGCAGGTTCAGGAGCTGATGCGTGCCGCGATCGAGGAAATCAGGCGCTTCCGCCGCGAAACGAAGACCCGACCGCCTGAATGGTGGGAATATGAGCCGCTGGATTCGTATCTCGTCACCAGCACGCGCGACGGGTTTGCGAACAAGCAGTTCATCATCACTGCGATGGAAGACCTGCCGAACGGCAATCAGTTCGTCGCCGGTCAAGAAGTCGACCCGGCTGACTATGATTGGATCAGCGATTACGAGCTGCCCTGGGACGTTGTTCCGTTGGTCATTCAGCGGCCGGCACCGCAGGTCAGCACCGGGTGGAGTGCTGCGCCCTTCACGGTGACAGACGCCGCTGGCAAGTCGCGACGTCCAGCAATCGAGGTCTTCTGGGACAACGGCCTCGCCGACACTAGCCATGTCCGCATTCAGGTGCGCGAAAGCTGGAACGCCAAGAAGGTCATTTCGGACGTCACCCGCGATTACGACATCGATGATCCGGCGCCTTCGCATGTGGCGGACAATCCTGCCATCTTGCCCAATGCAACCTATGAGTGGCGCGGCATCTATATCCCCTTTTCGGGTCGGATCACGCGCTGGTCAAACCAGGATGTTGACGGGACAGATGGGCTATGGGGCACCGTCACCACGCCGAACGTCAAGCTCGGTGCCGACGATATCGATGTCACCTTCGAGGCTCTGGCCGCTGAGATCACTGCGAAGATCAATTCGATCAGCATCGACGCCCGTAAGGCGGCGCAGCAGATCGAGCAGCTGGGCTCCCTTCTTTCCGAGCAGGATCTGGCCAACTTCAACGAGCAGGAAAGCATCAAGCGCGACCTGCGCAAGAAGGTGGGTGATCTCGAAGCAGGCTTTGTGGAGTTCATCGAAGTCGCATTGGGGCCAGGCGGCGCAATCGCGCAGTCCCTCACAACGCTATACGCGGCAATGGGCGGCGATAGCGCTCAAGTGCTGGTGCGGTTTGCGGCGCAGGCAACTCCGGCCGGTGTGGAGGCGCGCTGGGCGGTGCAGGTGTCAAGTGATGGATCAACCTTCGCTTCGGCCGGCATGTATCTGGACCTGTTGCCGGATGGATCGACACGAATTGTGTTGGCTGCCGATCAGACGGTGGTGAGCTCTGGGGATGGTTCTTCGGTCTTTGCCCTGTTCGATGAGGACGGTCTCATGGTTCGCGACATCACGGCCGCGCTTATTCAAAGCGCGTCTGGCAGCAGCTTCTGGAACCTCTCGACTGGCGGATTCAGGATTTCGACAAGCTGATGGCAACAGTCTTCATGAATGACCCGGCAACCGGGCGCTTTGCACTTTTCGATGAGGCGCCTGGGGGCGGTGCCGTCGATAATCCGAACTCGCTCCGCAACCGTCCGCTGAACGATCCGCTGAACTGGCTGGCGAATATCTACTTCCATTCTGACTTCAACTATCTCGAGGTCGCGTTCGGGCCGACCAATGTCACCGTCAACCACAGTGCCGTATCGGTGGTGTCCCCGCCGATCGGTGCGACGGTGCAATTCGGCTGGAACGGCGGCGCCTCGGTGGATCGCCTGCTGTTCACCCACAGTCTGGGCTACGTGCCGCTGGTCATGGCCGTCTTGGGAAATAACATGGTCTGGCCAGGGATGCCGGTGCAGTCCCAAGGAGACGGTGGCGTTCGCTTCGCCACGATCTACGCCACGAGCACCGAAGTGCGGATGAAAGAGTTCGGGACGACTGGGCCGAGCACTTTGGCGGCAGCAAGCCTGACTTACACGCTGCTGATCTTCGCAAACCAGCCTAGTCCGACCGGGAACGTGCTATTCGACTTCGACCCGGTGACAGGCATCGTGGAGATGGGTCGGCGGAAGTTCAAATCGGATCGCCGGTATTTACAAGTGGTTCCGGGTGGATCGCCCTTCGGCATCTCCTATGGAGGCAGGACGATTGATCTCGCCAATGGTGCGCCAAGGGCTGTCAGGGCTGATGGTACGGCCTTTGATCCAATCCCAGCCAGCCTTGGGGCGGCACTGTCTAGGCTTGGCTATACCGGGACGGATTGGGGTTTCATCTATGGCAGCGGGATGAACTATACCGGTTCATTCACCGGGCCCGGGCAGATCCAGGTGCAGGCGCCATGAGCGGGCTCGAGCTGTTCGACGGCGATACCAAGATACGGATCACCTATGGCGCCCGCACCGTGTTCACCACAGACGGTACGCTGATCAATCTGTTGCCGCAGTCGATGGACATCTCAGAGACCTTCAACGTGGTCTTTCCAGACTTCAGCAAGGATTACGTTTACAACTGGCGGCACGTCTTCAGCTACAGCTCGCTGGCAAACGCCGTGGGCTATCAGAGTGGTTGCGCCACGGCGTTGACCATCCCCAAGCAGGATTTTGCTCAGGAAACCACGATCGTCGCAGCGCCGGCTGATGCCGACATTTTCGTCGGGCGCATTCAGCTCACCAGGACGTCAGCCCCGTCGAACCAATGGAACGGCGAGAACATCGACCCACTTCAGCCGATGGGGGTCAGCATCCCTTTCATCAGCGGGTCGCTGCTGATGGAGGCCAAGTTCGGAATGGCCCGGGCCTGCTCGATCTATGTGTCGGGCGGGGCGCTCAAACTTCACCGGCAGCAATCGGTCAGCGAACCACCAAGCGGCTGGGGCATCTACGGGACGGAGTTCATCTACACTGCGGCGGCAAGCGGAAGCGGCGGCGAGAACGTCAATGGCGGGACGCCAGGCATGCCGGTGCTGCAGATCGATAGCCGGGTCAGCGCGCCCTATCAGGAAACGGCCGGGCTTTTTGCTGACCAATATAGTGAGCGGAGCCGGCGAGGCTACACGGGCGTGGGTGCCAATGTCTGCACCATCCCCAACCCGGCATCATACAATTACGGATCGACCTATCAGGCGGTTCTGACCGGCTCCTTCGGGCGCCGCAGCTAACTCAGAGGCATCAATGGCAGAGCCCTACAGTGTCGGGACCATAACGGTCTCGAACGGCGATACCGTCGTGGTTGGAACGAACACGTTCTGGATCGGTTCAGTGCGCAAGAACGACATGCTGCTCGATCCGGCCCAAGGCCTTATCGCCTTGATCACGGCTGACGCCACAGACAATAACGAACTGACCATCGATGCCTGGCCTGGCGTCGACATTGTCGACGGCGAATACAAGATCATCCCGGCCGGGGACTCCACCAGCAACACGGCTCGGTTGCGCGAACTGCTTGCCGATATGTCTGTGATCGAGGCGAACGGTCGGGGGCTATTCTACCGCTTCAGCGACACGACGACTGATGGTGATCCTGGTGCCGGCTTCATCCGGCTGAACAATGCCACGATTGCGTCGGTAACGGTGGTGTTCATCGACGTTCTGGACGCCAATGGGGCCTCGGCAGCGGGAGAGATCGACAGCTGGGACGACAGCACCTCGCTGACCAAGGGGCGGCTCTGGCTTCGCTCTATTGCAGATCCCTCTGCCTTCCACGCCTTTGTCGTCACCGGCAGCGTGGTGGATGGCACTGGATACCGGAAGCTGACTGTCGAGCACATCGGCGGCTCTGGCAGCTTCTCGGCAAGCGAAGAAATCATGGTGGCCTTTGCCCCGACAGGAGACCGGGGCGATTCCTACGTCACCGATGCGACTGTGGCCGATCCATCCGAGCTGACAGCCTACGAAAGCGAAACGGCGGGCTTCCTCGTCTTCGTCACTGATCTTGAAACAGACTTCGGAGCCTATGCCGGGCGCTCGGGCGTCGTGCGGCTCATCGCAGGCCCCGATTGGGAGCTTGTGGCCATTTATACCGGCCCACAGGGTGCTGCGAGCACCGTGCCGGGCCCTACCGGCCCTATCGGCGTAGCTTGGAAGGGCACTTATAGCGGAGCGACGGCGTATGTTCTCAACGACGGTGTGCTCCACAATGGCTCGTCCTGGCGTGCCCTTGGCAGCACGACTGGCAATGCACCGCCGACGCTGCCGACGACGAGCAACACCTATTGGTCGCTTATCGCTCGAGCGGGAACGGATGGTGCCGGAACAGTCTCTAGCATTGTGGCTGGCACTGGCATTTCGGTCGACAGCAGTGACCCAGCGGCACCAGTTGTCTCTGCGGTGCAGGAGAATACCACACTTTCTATCATGGCCATCCAGATCGCAGACAACAGCAATGCTGCGCTGTTTATGGGCGATGGCGTTGCGGATGCGTTCGACACCCTGACTTATGTGGATGTCGCGGGCGCCAGCAACCTGAATTCGGCCACCACCGGGGTTCTTA
The DNA here is from genome assembly GCF_000969445.1 of Devosia chinhatensis. Classification (NCBI taxonomy): domain Bacteria; kingdom Pseudomonadati; phylum Pseudomonadota; class Alphaproteobacteria; order Hyphomicrobiales; family Devosiaceae; genus Devosia; species Devosia chinhatensis. The sequence goes on from NZ_JZEY01000054.1 coordinate 1,159,482, forward strand.
AGCCGACTACGGGGACTGACACCTATGCCACGTCGGCAAACCCCGCCCTTACGGCGAACTCTACCGGCTATGGCGGGTATTCAACCCGTGAGTTAGTGCCTGCATCTGCACTCACGGTCAGCGGCGATAAGGTGCGCCTCACTTTGACCCCTCCGACCTCTGGTGCCAATACACCGATTGATGATGTCTGGATCGGGCACGTGGGCGGCACTGCGCCGAACTTCGACGGCACCCAAGTTCGGGTAACTTTCGCCGGCGGCGCTACGGGTGTAACGTTGGTGGCGGGTGGCGCATCGGTAGTTTCAGACGCAATAGACTACGCCCTCGATGAAACCAAGGACCTAGTCGTGTCCTTTGATTTCGGTGCAACAGCCGACGTTCGCCGGAATTCTGCGGCGTCAGGGTATAATTCCTATCAGAAGGCTGTGACATCTGGGGACGGCGGATCTACTGTTGTTTCCGGATACACGCCTAATGCTGACTTCTTGGCAGTTCTTGATTTGATTGAGGTGCGGACTGCAGCGGCTGCCGCCAACAACATGACGGTTCGCTCAAACAGTTTCACTGCGCCGGTTATCCCGCAAACCCTTCGAGCGGTCCTGATGGTCAAGCAGGTGGGAGGGTCGTCGGTGGCTGGCACTGACTACAAATTGGAGCTCTCTCGCGATGGCGGCGCCACCTTCAATGAAGCAACCCTGACAGAAAAATTCACCCTCCAGAATGGGATCACAGTTGTTGAAGCCGCGGCGTTAGACGTGACGGCCCAGCCTTCCGCCAACAACCCGCGGTGGCGATTCAGCACTCTGAACAACAAGAATATCGAACTGTATGGGGTGCATTTCCTCTGGCCGACCGGGAGCTCCCCTTAGCTTAGTTGGCCTCTGGCGGCAGATTAGCGTTACTTCACCGTGGGCGCCACTCGACGGTGCTGGGCTGCTCGAACTCAATGGAGATCTCTATCTGCTTGGCGGGTGGTCTCCGGGCACAATACCCGCTCCGCACACCTCCAACCAAGTTTGGAAATCCACAGACGGCGGTGCCGGTTGGTCTCGCTTGGCAAACGCGCCGTGGACGCCTCGTCACTCCGCTGGATGGCTGGTGCATGATAATAAGATCTGGGTCATCGGCGGCGACGCCAATTCTGGCGTCTATCAGCGGGACGTGTGGTCGTTCGACGGAACGACGTGGGCGGAGGTAGTCTCTGAAGCTGAGCCCCTGACAGTTGGCCGTGTTCTGCATCAGGTATTCTCTCACGCAGGTAAAATGTGGATCGTCGGAGGGCAAACGCTCGACGAGTTCGCCGTCTCTGATCCTGCCGGCCGGGCAGACGGCCCCTATTACGATGACGTCTGGTCTTCCGAGGATGGCTCAACCTGGACTTTCGTTTCGGACGGGCATGGGTGGTCACCTAGAGGTTCCATTATCGGCAATGCGGTAAAGGATGGATACATGTGGCTGGTGGGCGGCGGCGCGTACGACACAGATGGCAACACTCGGGTTTATCATCATGATGTCTGGAGGTCGGCCGACGGCGTGAGTTGGGCGCAGGTGACGCCTGACGGCGGCTTCCTTGCGCGTCAGTACAACAGCGTAGCTGTGCTCAACGGCGATTTGGTGCTCATCGCGGGCTACGATGATGAGAACATTGCCGACGCTTGGTGTTCCGGAGATGGTATTGCTTGGCGGCAACTGGCGACAGTTCCTTGGGTCGCGCGTCACGCCGCATCTGTGTGCTCTTACAACGGCGAGATAGTAATGCTCGGCGGACCTCTGGATGAAACGACAGTCTGGGCACTGAGCTAAATCCCTGACTGGACACGAAATCCTTGCGGGGTGTATCAACCGGCAATGTTCAAGGGCTTCGTTATCGCAGTTGCCAGCGTTTTGGCGACGGCCATTCTGCTAATATGCAACGCTGGTCTAGCATCGACGCTCTTCAGCAGTTCGCAGTATCGTTGGGTGGCCGTTACGGAAAAGGCACCGTGGCTGCCCCGTGATGGGGCAGGGCTCCTCTCTTATGGCGACTATATGTATTTGCTGGGCGGATGGGCCCCGGGCGGGTCTCCGCCGCCTCACACGATCAGCGGCGTCTGGCGTTCGCTTGACGGTCGTGACTGGGAGCAGCATGCAATAGCGCCATGGCAAGGCCGGCACTCTTCCGGCTACGTCGTTTTCAACGAATACATGTGGGTCATCGGCGGTGATGCGCTCCAGGGTCGTTATCAGCTTGGCGTGTGGGTTTCCGGAGACGGGATCAACTGGCAGCGTGTCGGCGATCTCCCTGATGGCCTCGATCGCGTGCTTTTCCAGACCTATGTCTTTGACGGCTATATCTGGTTACTTGGTGGCCAAACCCTTGATGAAATGGCTGGTCAAGCAGGTTCGCGAGAGCCGATATTTTATTCGGACGTGTGGCGCACCAAAGATGGGAAGGTCTGGGAGAAAGTTTCAGACGGCAATCCTTGGGCCCCGCGAGGCATGGGCATTGGCTCTGCTGTCCTTGATGGCAAGATGCACATTCTCGGCGGCGGCACATACGATACTGGCGGCTTTGACCGAAGCTACCATTCTGACCATTGGTCATCGACTGATGGTATCAAATGGAACCGCGAGGCGGACGGTGACCACCTGCCTTGGGGGGATCGTCAATATCACAACACATTCGTCTACGATGGGCGTCTATGGGTGCTGGGAGGCATTGACGACGAAAAAGAGTACGCCGACACTTGGTACACCTGTCCAGAGGGTTGGTGCAGCGTTCGCGATGTTCCTTGGCCCCCGCGTCACGCTGCATCAGTCGTGGAGCATAAGGGGTCCATCTACATGCTGGGCGGCCCCCTTTCCGAAAGGGCTGTTTGGCGGCTGGAGCCGATCCCTTGGTACAGGCCCGATATGAAATTCTGAATTTATTGGCCCCGCTTCTGCGGGGCTTTTCTTTTCCATCATCGATAGGAGGCTGTCATGGCCGATGCAAAGTTCGCGCGGTGCCATGCCGTCACCGCGAATTGGGAGGGCGGCTGGTCGAATCATGCTGCCGATCCCGGCGGAAAGACAATGTACGGTATCACCGAGGCCGTCTATCACTCCTGGCTCAAGAGCAAGGGGCAGGGCGCAAAGCCGGTTCGCAACATAAGCCGCGCCGAGGCCGAGGAAATCTACTTCGAGCGCTACTGGAAGGCCGTAGGTGGCCCCACACTGGCCGTGGGCGTCGATCTCGCGGCTTATGACGCTGGTGTCAATTCTGGCGTCTCTCGTGGCCGCAAGTGGCTGCTGGCCGGGCTCGACCCCAAAAATAACCACGCTCAGACCGTCAAGAACATCTGCCGGCAGCGGCTCGGCTTTGTCCAGTCCCTCAACACGTGGAAGGTCTTCGGGAAGGGCTGGGGCAACCGCATTGCTGATATTCAGGCCAAGGGCGTTGCGTGGGCGCTGGCTGCCCATAATGACCCGCATGTGGTCAAGCAGCAGCTCGAGGATGAGGCGGACAAGTCCAAGGCTACTGCGAAAACGCAGACCGGTGTCGCTGGCACTGCTGGCGCGGGCGGGGCTGGCGCGGTCGGCGCCGATCAGGTCGACCCGTCACTGTTTGCCAATGGCTGGATCGTTGTCGGGCTGGTGGTGCTGGCCGTCGTGGTCATGTTCATTCTCGCCTCTCGGTCTCGTATCAACCAGCAGCAGGCCGAAGCCTACGCCCGCGAAGCCGCAGCTATCTAATCTGTCGTTCATCTCCACTCGTGATCCGCCGCCTGAGGGCGGCTTTTTCATGCGCAATCGAAAGGCATAGCCATGAACCGCAGTCGTATTGTCGAAGGTCTCATTATTGATGCGGTCCGCGACGTCACGGGCAAATTCACTGCCCAGCCCGGCACGCCGGCCGCCGTTACTGAAGCGGCGAAGGTCATCGTCAACCAGACCAACAATGAGCCCTGGTATCAGTCCCGCGTCACCTGGGGCGCCATTGCTGCCATTTTGAGCGGCCTTGGCACCATGGCTGGGCTGGTGGCGGCTGGGGACTGGACGCCCAACCTTTGGGTGGCTGCGTTGGGCAGCGTGGCCGGCGGTGTCGGCACCATCTATGGCCGATGGGTCGCAAAGAAGCCGCTGGGCCAGTGACGCCGTGATCATTCTTCGTTTTCGAGAAAAGATCCCGCTGCGCATAGCCGAATGGCTCGGCGCCATCATGATGGTGGGAATCGGCCTCTACCTAGTCATCTGGCCGGACGCGTTCTCGAGGGCGGGTCTGGCCGGGTTCTCCGCTATCGCTCCGGTCGGCATTTGGGTTGGCGCAAGCCTGATCCTTGGCGCGGCAAGGGTAGGGGCCTTGGTACTCAATGGCCACAAGCCGGAGGTCTCCGCGCCGATCCGCTGCTTTGTCGCTGTAATGGGCGTCGGGCTCTTTTCCTCGATCGCTGCGGGATATTCCATGGCCACGAATGAGCACGGCCCGCCCATGGCCATGCTCTTCGCCCTCACTTTCATGGCCAGCGATCTGTTCAACTCCGGCCGAGCCGGGATGGATACCTATCAAGCCATCAGGAGCCGGGCGTGGATTGGTTCACTTCATTAGAGGCGCCCACACAGGTTGCCATCATCGGCGTCGTCACGGCCTTGATCGCTGCCCTTGCCGGCGTGGCCGTGGCCATCGTCAACAATCTTAAGGCCGGTGGCGGCAAGGCCGAGATCGCTGCGCTGACCATTGACGCCAGTTCGGTCAAGCAGGTGGCAGCCGCCATCGAGGCGCTGAACATTACTCTGATTAAGCAGAACAAGGTTGGGGAAGACATGACCATCGTGGTGAGGGGACTTGTTCGGGAAATTGAGGAGCTTCGCCGAGAAGTGCGAGCACTCACTGACAAGATGCGTGATCGATGACCCTGGCCGAAATTACCGAACTGCTCAGTGGGATCGGCAAGCGCAGGCCCGAGCTAATGCACAGCATAGACAGCCGTCTCTCGGTCGAGGTCATCATTGAGGAGGCAGGGAAGCTGCCCGTTGTACAATAAGTGACTGGTTTGGGGTGGAATGCAGACTGGCAACTATTTACCACCGCATCATGGAAAGCAGTCATTGGGGGCACAGTTCCACCAATGAACCCGACAAATGACTACGTCGGACACCCTCACCTTCCTCAGTAATACGGGGTAAGGCTGCGCTCGCGACCGGCGCATGCTGCTGGCCTCCGTGCTCCGACGCAGCCGATCCCGCGATCGGATCGGCGGGCCGACAGAAAGCGCTAGGTTGCGACGGGCGTACGCGCCCGCCATTCCCATATTGCGTTCTCGTTCTCTTGCACCCAGTCAGCAAGGCGTTCCACCTCGTTGATGGCGGCCATGAGCTTCTCTCGGCTGACTTCGATTGTACGAAGACGCCAAGAACCGTCGTCCTCTTCGGTTGGATCAGCGGCGAAAAACGGATTGGGGTGCTTCTCCAGCGTCTTCTTGTTGTGGTCCGTCTGGAACGACAGGATGTTGTCGCCATGGGCGAAGTCGTTCCGCGCCAGGATCACTTGCTCGATCACGTCGAAACGCACGGGGCAGTCGGCAAACTTCCCGCCCATGACGTACTCGAGTATCTGGCGATAGCCTTCGACCTTGCCGTCCCTGAAAACTGCCTTGCGATCGGCTTGCGACAGGACGATTCCGATCTTGCGCTCCAGCTCGGCGAAGTAGACGCCGAGGGTATCGGCGAGGAGCGAGACAGCCAACATGCCGACTAGCTCGCGGGTCTGTTCGGCCTGCAGCCATTCGTCGAGGAATGCCGGTTCCGGAGAATCGGTATCGGGGTTGAAGGGAGGTGGCTCCCAGGGCTTCACCTCTTCTTCGATGTCGCGCTTAATCTGCTCGAATGGCACTCGGCCCTTGTCGTAGAACAGCCTGATGATGTCGGTGCGCTGCCGGACCCAATATGCGAGGTTCAACTACGCCACCGACCGCCTGGCTCGATCGCGTGCTCGCTTCTCGGCAAGTCGCATCATCCACGTCGGCTGATTGCTGCGGCCGAAATGGTTGAGCACAAACCGGTCCTGCGAGGTATCGGCGGCGAACACGAAGCGGCGCGCGTTCTGAACGACTTCGAGATTGACCTCGGCGACCAGCTCGTCGGTCGTCAGCTCTTGGATCTTGGCCAGCGTCTCCATGCGGCGCACACCGATGAAAACCTTCGACGGCGACAGCGGCATCATGACGAACGCATCGAGCTCGTCGAGGGATTTGGTCATGCAGATCGGCCGATCGGACGTCAGCAGCTTGTGCTTGCCCTTGCCGACATTGGCGACGTTCCAGCTCATGGCGTTGAGCCTGCTGCCGATGCCCTCGTTGTCGATCATACCCTGCAGCCACTGCAGCCGAGCCGCCTCGCGATACGTCTCGCGGTTCTGCTCCCACCAGTCCTCCGGCTTCTCGGGCATGCCCTCCTGCCAGCGCTGGTGATATTGTTCCCGCATCTCGTCGGTCAGGTTCGTCCAGTCGTCGTCGACCAATTTCCGCAGTTCGGCAATGTCGTCCGGATGGCGCATCAGCATGCTCATGATGAAGCGCGACCACGAACTGCGCTCTTTCCGCGTCCACTTCAATTCCTTGCCAGGCGAGAAGAACACGGCCATGGCGGCCGCAGCATGGGTATCGGCGGGCGCCATGAAGCTCTCTTCGAGGCTCGCAACCGAGGCATCGGCCGCCGCATAGATGTCTTTGTCGTAGCCGGTCCCCTTCGGACCGGTCCACCGCGGGCGAATGATGCCATCACCGCGCCGGCGATATTCGATGAGCTTCTGCTCGGGCGCGACTATCCAGTTCTTCAAGTAGAAGACCGGCGTGAAGTGGTGATCGTGCGACGCGTTGTTGGCCATGATCAAGTCAATATACGCGAGTCGGGGCCCGTCGCCTAAACCCGTCAAGCACTTTTCCGGCCCACCGCCCTTTTTTCTCACGAGCAGACCGACGCTCATGAATGACTGCCCGAACGGTTCCAACGATAACGCTGACAACGCTCAACTGCAACGGACGGCAGCTTTCGGGGAAGCGCCATCGCGACTTGCACGGCCGAAAGGGGGTCGGCAACAGCCTGAACGATCTTGGCGCCAACCAACGGCATATTGGTGGCGCGAGTGAGACTGTCCGCTTTCTGACTATAAGCCTCGAAAGCCGACGCTGCTGATCTGGAAGTGAAGCAAGCTAGTTCGCTCAATGGGGCGGGAGCAGGATTGCACCATCCGTGTCTGGATGGATTGGGAGGACTGCGCTGTCCTCGTTGACCTGAGAAGTCGCACTCAGCTAGGGTCATCAGAAATTCTGAGTAGAAGGAGGCACGCATGCACAACACAGGTGCAATCCGCCGTTCATCTGGCGTGTCTCGCGCGACGGTGCCGTCGCAACTTCCATTACTTACGGCTCCTTTTGGGGCTGAGCTCAGGACTTCCTTTCATGTTCGAACTCAAACCACCTGGCTTTGCAGCCATCGAACCCCTTTTTAGCAAACTTTATCTTCGACACGGCAGCGTTAGGGCGGTTCTCCGTGATCCTTCTCTTGGCCAGATTTTTGTGGATGATCTAGCGTCACCTAGCCAAGCCATTCTGCGTGGACCAGAGGGAGTGTATCTCGCTGGTCAACCCATCCAAGACCTCGGCAGCTTGGCGGGAGCGATTGCAGATTGGGACTATGTCTATCCCGATGAATCTTGGTTTCCGGTCATCCGCGACGCTCTGCCCAACCGCTTTATGATTGCGCACGACCGAGTGAGGTTCACCCGAAAGGCAAACCATGCTCGTTCCTTTGCCGTACCCAGCAGCTTCGAACTTATCGTCAGTGGCCAGTCTATGGATGTGTCAATCAGTCATGCGGATGAGATAGTCTCTCGCTGTTCCGTTGACATGAACGTCGATGGGTACGCAGAGTTCGGCGTTTGGACACACCCGGCCTATCGAGGGCGCGGCTTGGCGAAGATTGCAGCCAGCGCCAGCATTCACCAAGCTGGCGAGCAGGGCGTCACTGCCTTTGCTTGGCATTGTCATGCTTCAAACACTCGTTCCCAGAAAGTCGCTGCAGCTTTGGGCTTCGACGTTGCGGATCGCTACCAGGCATTTAGCGCTAGTATCCCTGCCGAAAATGACGGTGACCTCGAAATCTCATATTGTCGCGAACTGGCTGAATATTTCGAAACCGGCGCCTCAGAAATCGTGTGGCTCGATTTTCACGCGGCGGTTGCATGGACTTTGGCTGACGAGCCCTGCAAGGCCGTGATCGCCGTCGAGCGCCTCGTGCAGCGCGGGTGGACGGGCAAGGGAGAATGGCTCCAACAGCACTGGGCGCTTGAGAGGCTCAACGTCTATCCTCGTTTCCAAAGTGCGGTCAAAGCGCGCCGTTCCGCCCCTTAGTCCCCCCCCCCCGCACCGCCTGACGAGATCGGCCAGTCCGATGTCGTCAGGATGCTGTGTCCGCTGTGTGGTCGGATGCGGACCGAAAGGGAGTTGGTCAGCGGGTTATTGGTGCCCGTGCGAATGAGACAGCAGATCCATTTGTCACTCAGATAAGTTTCAACTGGCGCAGCGACTTGTATCCGGCCTTCCCGATAATGATGTGATCGTGCACCGTGATACCTATAAGGCTCGCGATTTCGGCAATTTCTTTGGTTGTCCGTACATCTTGCGCCGATGGGCTAGGGTCTCCGGAGGGATGATTGTGGACCAAAATCAGGGCGCTGGCCGAAAGCTCCAGCGTTCGTCCGATAACCTCGCGCGGATAGACAGGTGATTGGTCTACCGTCCCCATCTGTTGAACTTCGTCGGCGATGAGGCGATTTTTTTTATCGAGAAAGATCAATCGCGTCTGTTCGCGCTGTTCGAATGCCATGGTGATGCGACAATAGTCGACTAGCTGCGACCACGAGGCAATTATGGGGCGGCAATCGTCAATGCTCAGGCGTGCCATTCCAATGGCGACCTCGCGTATCGCGCCAAACAGTTCCGCGGACGCGCGACCGACACCTGGTGTTTCCACAAGTAGGTTTACCGGCGCGGCGATTGCGGCGGGAAGGGAACCAAAGCGAGCGATCAAGGCAAGCGAAACTTCTTTCGCTCGCTTCGCGCCTAAAGATTGGAGCAGCAGCTGCGCCAACAACTGGCTTTGTCGCTCCAGCGGCCACTTTTGCACTGTCGCACCATCTGCAAATGATGCAGAAGCCTCGTCAAATCCGGCGCGAGTTCTCATGATTAAGCGGCCTGCTGATCCGGAAGCGTACTAAACACCGCCCCCTCAATCCGGCCCAACTTCCTGGCAGCAAGCATTGCTTGCTCGCTGACATCGAAATAGATCGGCAGCCACGGACTGCCGTCGATATCGATTGGGCTCCCATGTTTATGGATGGACCAGCCCATTTTCGTCCAAAGCGGCACCCACTTCTGATCTTGGATGCCACCCACTTGTGTGTAGCCATGGTGCAGACAGTATTCCATGACCGCCGCGCAAGCCTGCGCCAATATCCGCACCGAGGATTTGTCTCTCCGGTGCGGTACAATGAATCCACGGGTCCACTCCATAACACGCGGGTTGCGGGGCATCGGTAGTAGATCGCAGCTTGCAGGAAAAACCTCGCTAAGCATGTGCGGGAGGTGGGTTGGGATCAGACGAGAGCCCGCCACGAATTCATTGCCGTCCATCATGATCAGGTAAGCGGCCGACGCGGTGTCGAATTGATCAATCTCGAGGCCGTCAGGCGACCTCGGAACCCAACCGAGCTCCTCGGCATAAACCGCATGCCTCGCCCTAAAAAACTGGTCCAACTCAAGCTGGAACAGGTGTTCATTTGCCTTGGTCACGAAGTGAAATTGCATGATAACCATCCCGTTGTGATGGGATGAGATTTCATGCAGGTCAGGGGTTTAACTACCGGCCGAAAGGCCGGTTGATCCGCAGATTCGGCGACAATTTCGATTGCGGACCGAGCGGTTACAACCGGATCATCAAAGAATGATTTGCCGCGATTTAATCGCCTTGGCAACGGCGTGAGTGGTGGTGCTGGCGTTGAGTTTCTCGCGAGCTTTCTGCAGATGCTCCTTCACTGTCCGTTCGCTTATTGTCAGGATTGTTCCGACGTCGAATGCGGACTTGCCATTAGCAATCCAGCGCAGGACTTCTCGCTCGCGCTCACTAATGCGGCCGATCGCGGATCGAGTCCGGTCATATAGTTCTGCCGCTCTCATTTCAGCATGCAGGCAGACCAGGTGCAGCATTTCTCTCTCGAGGAGATCAAGCTGCACAGGCTGATCAGCTGCTAGTGAGACGACCGCCTGCACACTTGAAGGGTCGCCCATTGGAAAGCCTACGCCATCGACCAAGCCTATTGAGCGCGCCTCCGAGGCAATCTGCTGGGCTATTCGTGTCCGGCGTGAGGCCTTTCGCGCTTCGCTCCAAGAAAAGGGCCTCGGACTGGTCAATGACACTAAGCTGACTGGGTCATTCCAAAAGAAGCGACCCTCCCGATATCGGACTAACCACTCAGGCGGCCAAGTGTGAGCGATGATATACGGCTCGGCATCCTCCCCAAGGTTCGGAAGGCGCGTCATCATGAAGTATCGAAAACCAAATCGAGCCAGAGTTTGGCTGAGATCTTCGATCAGCGTTCGTAAGCTATCCTGGTTGTCACAGCGTTCAATGAACGCCATTGCTACGTAGACCAGCTCTTGCATGCTGCCCTCGTGCCTCCACCCGTGACGTTTTTACCAATTGGAAAAACATCAGGACAAGAGAACAGTTCATTTGGCGCACAGCAAAATTGCTGTTAGCAAAATCGCGACACAACTCTAAAGCGGATTGGCCTCATGCAGGCCACTGCTTAATCGTTTCACTGGACAATGCTTTTATCTGGCTGCGGGGGCAGTTGAAGGAGCGGCCACGTTTATGATTGCAGACTTTCGATACAACGTTTCTCCGTCGAACGATCAAGTCATCATTCGGCTGTTCTGGAAGTGTGGCCGCCGAATGGGTCATATCCTAGTGCCTCCGGATGTCGGTGAGGCCATCACGCGCGAAAGTATTCCTGAACCCGGTGAACTCCCGATTTTCTCGGCGTTGGGCTATGCGGTTGTGCTGGCCGGTCAGAACGCATTGCAGCTGAGCATTACTGGAGATCGCTCAGTGTGGGACTGCAGTTGGGGGCATCTGGTCGAAACGCACTGAATGATCAAAGCGTGTTTATGAGCGGCTTCTTGGTGTCAGTGCCTTCGTAGCGGCTGTTATTCACTGAGCGGTCAACCCGGTGAAACTCCAGCTGGCTATCGATCTGGGCGTCGAGCAGAAGAGCCTTGGCGTCTGATCCTTGAATGCGCGTGTCCAGCCAGGCGCTGTACGCCTCTTGAGGCAGGATAACCGGCATTCGTGTGTGAATGTGCGCGATCTCGGGCACGGCCGGAGCGGTGATGATCGTGCAACTCGTCACGCCCAGATTGTCATTGTGCGCCCAGATCCCGGCGAAGCTAAAGCCCTTGCCGCCGGGCAGCTGCAGCAGCCAAGGATCCTTGCCGCCGTCCTCGGCCTTGGTCCACTCGAAATAGCCATCGGCCGGGACGAGGCACCGCCTGGATTTGAACCCCTCTCGAAAGGCTCCGCTGGTGTCGACGGTCTCGATCCGGGCATTGAACATGGCGTTCTTGCTGATCTCTTTCGCAAAGAACGGCACCAGCCACCAACGCCCCCTGTTCAGCTCAATGTTTCCGGCCTTATCCAGATGCGCGAAATCAACATCCTGGGTCGGCGCGATGTTGAACCGCGGCTGCGAATTGGTTTTTGCCGGTGGCGCATCGTGGATCGAGTAGAGGGCGTGCAACTCGGCCCAAGTCATCTCATTGGTGAAGCGGCCGCACATCAGAACCCCTCTCTAATCGCCAATCGGCCCCATTTCGGCTGCCACAGGCCGGCCTCCGCCAAGGTGACCACCACCCTGTCATAGCCCATCTTCTCTCTAAGTTGCTCTGCTCGGCATAAAGCGTCCGGCACGGATCGTGGCTGCATTTCGCCGCCGGCGTCAAAGATACCCCGAGGCGTCACCCGAGCGCACCAATATATCGCGGCAGTCGGCTCAACATAGCCCATGCCCAACATCAACATGTCGGCGCTAGTTCCGCCAATCCCAACCATAATGGCATCATCCGCGACTTCGTCGTCGCTTGTTGTCCACCGATAGATTGGCCGCCGTAAATCGGCGATCATGGCCAGGATTGAACGTTCCCTTTCATCGGCGCACTCCGCCTCGCGCAAGTGCTGAGGGATGCGCTGCAGCTCCCTCAGCAGGCGGCCGAGGCGCGCGATCTCTTTGTCGCGCTTTGGGTCGGTGTTCGGCACGCGAGGCATTACGGCAGCGTGCCATGAGGATGCAGTAACCGCTAGAGCCAACGGTGGCTGCTCATCCCCAACAATCGAATTTCCTACGTTGTTCCTTTTTTGTTCTCGGTGTACGAGTCGAGCCCTTGCACACAGCGAGGTGACAAAATGGGCATAGCGATCAAGGTACCAAGGGCGGTGAATATCCGTCGCCTCTACGATACCGGTCTGAGTGAAAAAGACATCATCACCCTCACGGGATACGCACCTGCGATCGTGAAAGAAGCGCTGGCAGCTGGTCGAAAAGGCCATGCAGTCCAGAAATGAAGTCGCCGTCAGCATTATGCCTGCGAAACCCTACCAGCAAGCAATCAGCCATCCGGCGGAAAGCGTTCGGATGATCGACCTTCTGCACTCCAAGATGCCGGTGCCGGTCACCGCCTTTTCGAGCCTGCGCGTGCCGCTCGTCGGCCAGTCCGTGCATGCAGGCTTTCCGTCTCCGGCTGACGACTTCATCGAGGAGATGATCGATCTCAACCAGGTGCTGGTCCAAAATCCGACCGCCACTTTTCTCTGGCGCGTGGTCGGCGATTGCATGATCGACATCAAAATCTTTCCGGGCGATGTCGTGGTCGTCGATCGCAGCCTTAATCCTAAGCATCGCAATATAGTCTTGGCCATTATCGATGGGGAACCAACCCTCAAGCGCCTCAATCGGCGGGGCGGGATGATGTTCCTGCACAACGAGAACGCCAAGCTGCCAGCGTTCACAATTGCCGACGGTATGGAAGTATCGATCTGGGGCATCGTCACCGCCACCATCCGCGACCTCAAGAAATGACGCGAGCTCTAGCGCTGATCGACGGCAACAGCTTCTACTGTTCCTGCGAGCGCGTCTTCGATCCCAGGCTTGAAAGACGGCCCGTTATCGTGCTGTCGAACAATGATGGCTGCGCAGTGGCCAGGACCGCGGAGGCCAAGGCGCTGGGCATCGGCATGGGTGCTCCATACTTCAAGATCCGCGCCCTCTGCGAACGAGAGGGCGTCGTTGCCTTTTCCAGCAACTATGCCCTTTACGGCGACATGTCCCGTCGCATGAACCAGCTTTATCAGCAGTTCTCTCCCGAGATCGAAATCTATTCGATTGATGAGAGCTTCCTCGACGTGTCCCCACTGCCTGCAACCCAACGAACGGAATGGGCTGCCGACCTGCGCGCCACAACGAGGCAATGGACCGGAATTCCAACTTGTGTGGGCATTGGCCCGACCAAAACACTTGCCAAGCTGGCCAACAAGGCGGCCAAACGGCTGCCGGCCGGCGTGCTTGATTTGAGCGATGAGCAAGTGCGGCGGGAGGTCATGGCTTCGTTTCCCGCAGCCGATGTCTGGGGCCTCGGCCGAGCAAGCCAGGCTAAGCTAGCGAGCGTTGGGATCACCACGGCTGCCCAAGTGCGAGACATGGACCCAAAGCTGGCCCGTCATCTCATGACGGTCGTCGGCGAGCGGATTGTGCATGAACTGAACGGCCGCGCTTGCATCGAGCTCGAAGCTGTGGCGCCGACCCGCAAGGGGTGCGCGGTGACACGATCGTTCGGGACACGTGTAACGGCCAAGATCGACATGGAGCAGGCCGTGGCTGGATATGCCACGCGGCTCGGCGAAAAACTGCGCCGGCACGGTTTAGCAACTGATCATGTAACGGTCTTCATGCACACCTCTCCTTTTGATGAAGAGGGACCGCAGCGCAGCGTCTCAATGACGATCGACATTCCCGAGGCGACCAATGATAGCCTCGAACTGATCCGTGTTGCTCGACGGGCAGTGGATGGTCTCTGGCGCAGTGGCTTCAGATACTCCAAGGCTGGCATTATCACAGACGACCTGGTGCCGCCGCCAGTCCCGCAACGCGCACTATTCGATAATCTGGACCACGAACGTGCCGCGAAAGTAATGGCGGCAATGGATGAGGCGAACCGCAGATGGGGCAGGGCGACGGTTGTGCCAGCGGCGGTTGGCGTGGCCATGAAAAGCGCATTTCTCACAAAGTTCGAGCGTCGGTCGCCTCGCTATACTACGCGTTGGGCTGAATTGCCGTTTGTCAGATAAGGGCTGGAAAGGGAATGGCGGCTTTTGACCAATCGGATAAAATGGCGGACGGCTAAAATTGGACCCTGCGACACGGCCAAATTGCGGAAAGACCTATGCCCCTCCAGAACCGCGTGACGCCTTTCGGCGATATTGTCAGCGACCCTAGCCGGGGGGCCCTGATGGGCAATCGCGGCATCTTGCATGATGATAACCAACAGCTCGGCACAAGCCGCTGGAAACACCACAACTGGGTGACATGCGTCCTATCCTTCAAAGGGCGCAAGCGTGCTCTGATGGCCCTTGGCCACTACACCGAGCTCTTCTTTCTCGACGAAGCTACAGCGCTGGCGGCAGGCCATCGCCCCTGCGCGGAATGTCGCCGCGCAGACTACGAGCGGTTCGTGATGGCCTGGGTCGAAGGCAACCGGATGGCCACGCGCCCAGCGGCACCAACCCTCGATTCCGACCTGCATTGCCATCGCGTGACCCGAAATGGCCAGCGCGTGACGTACCGCGCGCCTGGCGACACACTGCCAGATGGCACAATTATCGCTTTGGCGACCGAGGCCTGGCTCGTCTGGCGCGGGCAGAGGCATCGCTGGAGCTTCATCGGCTATGGCGACAGCCAGCCCCTCGATCACACCGAAGTCGAGGTGCTGACGCCGCAGCCCACCGTAGCAGCCTTATGCGCGGGGTATCGACCCGCAGTTCACCAGAGTGTGGAGGTGATGACGGTGGCTGGCGGACCAGGCGGAGAGCGGTGAGCGCAGCGTTGCTGCAGCGCTAAGTTTCGGGCGGGATCTCCTTCGTCCCAAATTTCTAACCGGTCGGATCAGCATGGCTTTATCGCGCAATCGAGCGACTCAGCCTGGACTTCGCGCTTAGAGCCAGGCCGGAACAGGAGCACCTTGTTGTCTGCTGTGTCGACCGACGGGGCGAGGCCGACGACCGCTGCGCTGATCATGAAGTTCGCCTGGCTGCGGATGCTTCAGGAACGCCCAAGTCAGGATGGCTAGATTGTGCATGAACTGCCTGGCCTCTCAGAGGAATGACCAGTTTCAAGATTCAGAACACCAACAGATACCGACCGAGTACGGGCCGTAAGCTGCCTGTCCGCTTTTGATAGCCACGTGGTAATAGCGGACAATGGGCAGGCGACGCTGTTGGTGAAGCCAGGGTCGGATATCAACGTCCAACGTTTGGTCGGTGTCGCATCGATTGGCGGCGGACGAAGGTTTGCCATTGTCATGGGCGACTCCTGAAGGAATCGGGTCGACAACAATATTCTTGCGTCCGTGATTGCCAGAAAATGTCAGCGGCTGCGGTCAGGGCAAGTAGGAAGGCAAGGGCGGCAGCCGCTGTTAGGTGACGAAGCTGGGGTGGGCATGGAATCGGCCTCACAATGCAGTGTCGCACAAGTGTCATGACCAGGCCGTGAGCGGCGCTGTAAGCATTTTGTCAGCTTGGGGCGGTTATGATGGGCTCATGCGGCTGCGCCTGTCACTCTTGTTTTTCCTCCTGGTCGTCCCCGCCTTGGCGCAGGGCAATGGCAGCGGGCCGCCTGCTGAGCGGCCCGGCGCCAGTGCAGGCAACGGCCTCGGTTCAGGAAATGGCAATGCCGGAAGCGGAGTAAACAACGGACCTGACGGAAGTGCCGGCAACAATGGCAGTGCCGGCAACGCTGGCAATTCCGGTGGCCCGGGAATCGGGAGCGGATCGGCCGGCAATGGCGGCCAGGGCGCCGCCCCTTCTGCAAATGCCGGGCGTCCTGCCCATGCGCGGCCCACGGCCTCAATAGCCCCTAATCCTGCCAGTCCAGCTCCAGGGCGCGCGCCGCAGGCCGCAGGCGCGCAGCAGCAGGCCGAAAATACGCCTGTAGAATACCTTGGCCAGGATTTTGCCCGTAAGGCTGTCAACGCGGGTCAGGCGGTAAGCCTGATCAGTCTTGTTCCCGACATACAGGCGCGCACCTCCGGGGAAATCATCGACGCGGAAATGCTCAATGTCCGAGGCATGCTGGTTTATGCCGTGCGAGTTTTGCAACCCAGTGGACGGGTGACCAGCGAATTCTACTACGCCCGGTCCGGCATCTATATTGGAAGTGAATAGGCATGAAGGTTCTGGTTGGCGAGGACGATGACCGTATCGCTGATGTGCTCAAGTCGGCGCTGGGGCAGTCCGGCTTTGAAGTGCATCGTGAGCGCGATGGCGAGACCACTTGGTTTCGCGCCGACACCGAGGACTTTGACGCGATCGTTCTCGATCTTGGTCTGCCACAGATGGACGGGCTTACGGTGCTCAAGCGGTGGCGACGCAAGGGACTTGATACGCCCGTGCTCATCCTCACTGCCCGAGGCCAGTGGGAGGAACGCGTCGAGGGCATCGAGGCTGGCGCCGACGACTATGTCGCCAAGCCTTTTCACGCTTTGGAGGTGGTGGCGCGTATTCGCGCGCTCATTCGCCGCTCCAAGGGGCTGGCATCCTCCAAAATCGCGTTTGGAAAGTATGAAATTGACATGCGCGCCCTACAGGTGACCCAGGACGGCATCTCAATGGAGCTGACGCCGCAGGAATATAAGCTCATAGCTTATCTGCTGCACAATCGTGGCCGCGTCGTCTCCCAGCTTGAAATTACCGAGCACATATACCGCGAGAATTTCGAGCGCGATTCCAACGCAGTCGAGGTGCTGGTCGCGCGTTTGCGAAAGCGCCTTGGCCACGACGTCGTCAAAACCCGGCGCGGTTTTGGTTACACTTTGGGTGACGCCTATTGATGCGGGATTCCATCCGCTTTCGGCTCATGGCGCTGGCGACCCTCATTGTCGTCTGTGCGCTGGTCGGCTCGGGCATTATTCTTCATGCCCTGTTTGTCACCAATCTCGAGAGAAGTGTTCAAGCCGATCTAGAGGGCGCCATGTCGCGCATCATTGCGCTGATTGACCCTCAGGCGCCAGAGCCCGCCCTGCTCGGCACATTGCCCGACCCCCGATACGAAACGCCACTTGGCGGTCGGTATTGGCAGGTCCGCTCGCTGGACAGCGGAGCGATCCTCAGCTCCCGGTCACTGTTCGAACAGCAGCTCGATCCAGTGGAGGGCGACGGCCAAACCACACTTCATTATGAAGATGCGGCGGGCCATCATCTCATTCTGATCAACCGCGATGTCGAGATCGGTGAGCGCCGCTACCAGGTCACCGTCGGGCAGGATCACGACCCCATCCATCGCGCCGGCGAACGCTACGCCAGCGAGATCGCACAGCTCTTTGGGCTTCTGGGCATTGGCATCATCATCGCCTCCTGGATGCAGCTGCGGCTCGGCCTTAGCCCGCTGATGACGTTACGAAGTGGTGTCGACGCTATTCGGAGTGGAGAGGTCCAGCATTTAAGTGGGCGTTATCCCAGCGAGATCAGCCCGCTTGTCGATGAGGTCAACGCGCTCCTAGTCGAGCGGGAGAAGATGGCGGAGCGGGCGAGACGGCGCGCGTCCGATCTCGCTCATGGCCTAAAGACGCCACTTGCAGCGCTTCAGGGCATAGCCATGCGCCTTCGCGAAAGGGGGGAAGACGCAGAAGCCTTTGCTCTTAATGAACTGGCCACCGAAATGTCGGAGCGTATAGACTACCAGATGCGCCTTGCCGCACTTCGGACACGGGCTGAGCAGCATCGCGAGAGCAGCTCTCTCAATACCGCCGTCCTGCGCACCATGGCAGTCCTTCGCAAGACCGAGCGGGGGGAATCCCTGAACTGGCTCGCTCAGCTTGGCGATGACCTGCAGGTCGACATCCATCGACAGGACCTTATGGAATTGGTCGGCGTGATGCTGGAAAATGCCTGCAAATGGGCAGATACGCGCGTGTTGATCGAGAGCGCCCGTCACGGTGACCTAGGAATGCTCGCCATCGAGGACGACGGTCCTGGAATCACTTCGGATTTGCGCGACAGGATCGGCAGTCGCGGCATGCGGTTGGATGAGAGCATGCCTGGCACGGGGCTCGGCTTGGCAATTGCAACCGAGATCATGGACCTCAACAGCGGTACCATTACCTATAGCGAAGGCCGGCAAGGCGGCCTGCGCGTGGAAATGCGCCTTGCTCTGTCCGAGCCCTAGCACGGCGTCTCCTCGCTGGCCGATAGCGGATTGTCAGTTCCCAGACTGAGGAAGATACCTGCCAGAAGGCAGATTGGCGCTGCGGCGGCGAGCACGATGAGAG
Source organism: Devosia chinhatensis (assembly GCF_000969445.1). Classification (NCBI taxonomy): domain Bacteria; kingdom Pseudomonadati; phylum Pseudomonadota; class Alphaproteobacteria; order Hyphomicrobiales; family Devosiaceae; genus Devosia; species Devosia chinhatensis. Next base: position 1,178,090 of record NZ_JZEY01000054.1, read on the forward strand.
CAATCATGTGTATTCTCCTTTCATGCAAGACGCGTGAGAAGCCCGGCGGTTCCCAGAATTGTAAGATTACATTTTGCTTACAGGCAATGTAATGCAGTAATAATGTAAATTTTATTTCGATAAAATTCGGGAACCATTGAATTATGCGCGTGTTCATTTTGCACTAACACAACACGTGCGAGGAAAAAATGAACAAGTTTTTTGTAAGTTCTGTATCTGCAGTGGCCTTGCTCTTGCCGGTTGCTGCCCATGCCCAGATTATAAAAGGTGACGTAGAGGCCAATGCGGCTGTTGGAGGCGCTGCGGGTGGTGCGACGGGCGCCGTCGTTGGTGGCCTGGTCTTTGGACCAATCGGTGCTGTGATCGGCGGGTTTACCGGTGCCACCATTGGTGCGGCAGGCGGCGTTGAAGCCACCTCGGTGGAATATGTTCGGCTGAATCCGACGGAGCCTGTCGTGATCGATAGTACGATTGAAGTCGGTTATGTCGTACCAGCAGAAATCGTAATCCATCCCATCGAGGGGGATGCCACCCACGGCTATTTCTACACCAATGACCGCGTGTATTTCGTCGACCTCAGCAACCGCGCAGTGGTCTATTCACCCGGCATCGTCGTTGCCGCCGAAGCGCAGTAAATACCTCAAGGCAGCCGTTCAAGCGGCTGCCTTTTTGTTTCCATTCATCATCGAGAACGATCATGTCCAGATCCCGCCTTCTGGCCGGTGTGGCGCTCGCCGCGCTGTGCCTGCCCGTTGCCGCGCTTGCACCAGTGAACCCCTTCGGGGCGGCGCCCGTACAAGCGCAAACTGTCAATGTCAGCTTTCAGCTATTTTTCGAGCAGCTGGAGCCCCATGGCGTGTGGGTGCACCATTCCCGTTACCAGTACGTATTCTGCCCCACCGGCATTGATGCTGACTGGCGCCCTTACACCGATGGCCGGTGGCTCTATATGGAAGGCCGCGGCTGGTATTTCGCCTCTGACGAACCACATGCCTGGGCGACATATCATTACGGTCGCTGGTTCCCCGATAGCCGGCTGGGCTGGTGCTGGGTCCCGGGCACGAAATGGGCACCGGCATGGGTGAGTTGGCGCCGCAGCGACAATGTTGTCGGATGGGCCCCGCTCCCGCCCGAACGAAATGGCGTGGCGGTCTCGCTGGAAGTCAGCAACCGCGATCTGCCCGCAGGCTACTGGGTCTATGTACCCACCGCCCAATTCGTCGAGCCAGATCTGCGCCTCAGTGTCGTAATCGGCAATACCCAGCCGCAATACTACACCGAGACCCGCTTCCTTGGCCCCGTTGTCGTCGAAGGCGACGTCGTGGTCAACAATGTCATTGACGTCACCTATATCGAACAGACCATCAATCAGGAGGTGATCGTCTATCAGCCGGAGACGGCGTCCAGCCCGGACGAGCAGTCAGTGACGGCAGACAATCAGATCATCGTCTTCGATCAGGACGTGGCCGAGGCTGCCGCCGAAGTGATGCCGTCAGAGGCGGTTGAAGAGGAGCAGGCGCTCGAAACCATCGAAGCCGAGGGCGGCACAGCCGGCGCAACGGCGGAAATCGCAGCGGAAGGCGAGGCGGTGGGAGTAGAAGCGCCTGGCGTGGACGCCGGGGCTATGCCAGAGGAAGACGCCGGGGCTATGCCAGCCGAAGACGACAGTCACGTCAATGCCGGCGCCGCGGCGGAAGTCGAAACCCCTGTCGATGAAGGCCAGGCGGCGCAGAGCTCTGAGGCGCCGGCCGCTGAGGCTACGCCCAGCGGTTCTGCGTCCTCCGACAAACCTGCAGCGAAAGGCCAGACGACCGAAGCGGCGGAGCCGCCTTGCCCGCCGGAAACCATGCAAGACGGTGTCTGCCCCATAATCCCCGCGGACCGCAAGCAGCCTGATGCAGTCGATGCAGCGCCGGCTGAAACTGCCACCCCGGTTGAAGAGCCGCCTGCGGAAGGATCGGTGCCCGAGCCTGTTCCTGCGGCTGACGCAGAGCCGACTCCGGGCGCCCCCGATGTGCCAGATGGCGACGCTGCCACAGCACAAGACGAGGTCCCAGCCGACGAACTGCCTTGTCCCATCGAAGTGCGGGTAGATGGCAAGTGTCCGCCTCTGGCCCCTGAAACTAACCAGTAACTGCTTTCAAGGGCGGCTTATGCCGCCCTTCTCCCATCCATAAACTTACATTTCCATTACACACGGCGTAACTTAAATATTACAATGTTTTCAATCACTTATTGGAACGTGAGGCGCTTCTCTCGGTTATGTCTTCACGTTAACAACGGAGGCAATAATGCCCATCGAACGTGAAACTATCGTGGAACGTCCAGCGACAACGGAAACAGTCGTAACGGGCGGTAGCCCCTTTGGCATCATCGGCGGCATCATTGTTGCTGTTGTCGCCGTGTTGCTGATCTTCTGGCTCGTCAACGGGGGCACTTCGAGCAACGGTAGCTCGGTCAATGTCGACCTGCCCAATGTGACGGTCACCGAGTAGCCGCCAGTCCTTCGGACGGAGAACCTGTTTCATGAAAAAGCCAATTATGTTGGCGCCTGCGGACCAGGCGTTGCTTGCTGCAATCGTCTCTCTGGCGACGCGCATGGGAAAGCTTACGATTGCCGAGGGCATCGAGGACGAAGCCACGGCCTTGCGCCTGGCCAGTCTTGGGTGTTCGTTCGGCCAGGGATATCATTTCAGCCGACCAATCTCCGGAGCCGATCTCGTCGCCCTCATGCTCCCCCGAGAGCGGCTGAAATCTGGCTAGCGCAGCGGTTGGTCATCTGTATCTTCAGCAATTGTACCAGCTTCGACACGAGCGATTAACCCTTGCGACCGTTGTGACACTCAGCCTCCGCCAAAGCGCCATCCGGTAAGGCCCAGTTAAGGGGTTGCGCTCCTAGTGTCCACGTAGAGCGGGCATCGGCCGGCAATTGAGGAATAAAGAGCATGCGGATGGGCAAATCGGCGATACTGGCGGTGATGCTGGCAGCAATCAGCACATCGACACTTGCCCAGGACTGGGTCGCAGAACGCCTTCGCGGCACGGTGCTGCAACTCGAAGGGGGCGAGTGGACGTCCATGGAGCGAGGCGCGATCGTTCCGGACGGGCAGACAATCAAGACTGCAGCAGATGGACGTGCAGAACTGGTGCGTGGACAAGAACGCATTTCCCTTGCCGGCAATACGCAAATCTCAATACGCGATAGTGCCGGGCAGAAAATGACCACAGTTCTGCAGACCCTTGGTAGTGTGACCATCGAAGCAGAGCGCCGCAATGTGCAACATTTTTCGGTCCAGACACCCGTCTTGGCCGCAGTGGTCAAGGGGACCAGCTTCACCGTTACTTACAGCAACGGCAGAGCACGCGTTGATGTCGAGCGTGGAATAGTTCAGGTGCAGGATCGTGGCCATGAAATGGTCGTTGATGTCAGTGCGGGTCAGTCCGCGGAGGCAAGTCAAAGCCGCCCTGTCGACGTGACCGGCCCCGGATCAGACAAGACTGTGTTTCTGATCGAAGGCAATGTGGTCCCTGCGGCGGCGCGCAGCGCCGTGCTGAAGGGAGATCTGGCCGCAGCAGAGGCGCTAGGCGCTTTGGGCAATGGCAATTCCCGAAACACTGCCTCCAATAGGAATGACGCTGCAAGCAATGCCGGCGGCAACAACGGCAACGGCAATGCCGGCGGCAACAATGGCAACGGCAATGCCGGTGGCAACAACGGCAACGGCAATGCCGGTGGCAACAGCGGCAACAGCAATGCCGGCGGCAACAACGGCAACGGCAATGCCAGTGGCAACAACGGCAACGGCAATGCCGGCGGCAACAACGGCAACGGCAATGCCAGTGGCAACAACGGCAACGGCAATGCTGGTGGCAACAACGGCAACGGCAATGCTGGCGGCAACAATGGCAACAGCAATGCCGACGGCAACAATGGCAACAGCAATGCCGGTAGAAATCATTGATGTGATCGCCCGGCGCTGAGCTGAAGTCAGTGCCATCGAATCCTTGCGTGCGGCTGTGGGTCTGGCGATGCTGTCGCGCGCATCGTCCGGCAAAGCCTTACTGAGAGCCCCTTCTCGATCCAGCCATCTGATGGCCCCAGTCCGCTGAGCATTGTCGGGGCGCTTGGCCGTGACGTCGGCAAGTTAAATAGAAACTGCAATTTCGTGGATGACAACCGTTGAGCGGCACCAGAGATCCATTTCGGAGCACGCCACGAAAGGTCTCGCCTGTACACTTTAGACGGCGAAAGACAACCCTGTGCAGATAGGTGAGGAAGCTCGGCTCAAAACTCTCAGGGGGTACCGCATACTCGGTACCGAGCCCGATGAGAGCTTTGAGCGAATTATAAGAATTGTATCAGCTGCGCTCCGTGTTCCTATGGCCGCCATCACGCTGGTTGATGCAGATCGGCTATGGTCATGCTGCGATACGCTACCGGCTCCCCTCAGGCCCGATGCTGGCGTGGCGATTGCAGCAGGACGTTGACATAGTGACGGTGGAGCCACGGTCCGCGCTCGTCATCAGCGTCAACGCCTTCAGCGGCGGTCTTGCCTATGCCCGCGCCGGAACCGGGATCATCGGCGCCTTTCGCAACTGGTGCGAAGCTGACTTCGCGGCCGGCACCCTGGTGCCTATCCTCGAGCCCTTCTGGGTAACACTCGACGGCCCGCGCCTTTACTATCCCAGTCGCTTCGCCGGACCACCTCTTCGGGCCTTCATCGATGTGTGCCAGTGAAATGGCTGATAGACGACCGCTTTCGGGAAATGAAAAGAGCGACATGGACGACCGCAATGGGGCGCTAAGCTGCCAATCGCATTAAGTCCTAACGTTAGCACCAAAACTCATGGCCGTTGGGCCAACGGCGGGCTAAGCCTTCGGAAATGAGGATATCACCTACGTCTCGGCCAGCGATCCAAAGCGTGCCTAGGTTCCGGCCGTAGCGGTCTTTACCGTTGAGCGTCAGCGTGGCGACATTTTCGTTCAGCAGTTGAACGAGACGGTTTGCCGCCTGCCGGCCAAGACTGGCCTCAGCCTGACCACCGCAGAGGTTGCCACGCGTTTCCGGCGCGTCAATGGTTTCAAGGCGGACGGACTTATCCAGCCCACCGGCCCATAGTGTGTCGCCATCCACTACGCAGCGTTTTTCAGGGCCATTGCGCTCGTTATCACGGCATAGGCGCCAGTCGGCTGCAATTGATGGCACAGGGGCTATTAGGGCAGTAATTAGGATAATCGAAAGCAGACGTTTCATGCGGTCGCATCGTCGTCCTTCTTAAAGCTGGCTCAGATTGCCCTTATGCCCGCTTTCTTTCCAACTCGGCAACCTGGCGGTCGAAGCGGCGGAGATGAAGGTCGGTTCGGCTATAGGACGTAGCTTCGCATCGGACGCCCAAGCCACAGCCATCTCCATTGCAGAAGCGGCTAAAGCCGTAAACAGGTGCGGGGCAGGGCGCGAATCGACAACTAAAATTAAAGGCCCGAAAGACAACTTGGTGCGGGCGCCCATCACTAGAATCATCACGCTTTATGCATTTCTAGTGATCCCGTCGGGATCTCGCCTGCGCGACACCTCTGGATTTCTAGCGCCAGAGACGCCCACTTGGCGCTCGCCTTATAGCGCTCCACCAGCCAGGCAAATGTGCCGTTCGCTGTTGGTGCGGTCAGGGCCAAGCCGCCAAGTGCAGCCTCATAAGCCGCGAGCCATTCAGAGCTTTCGTAAGAAGCGGGGATAAGCGTAACCAGCGGACGGCACTCGAGTTCTGCCAATCCTGTCAGTCGGAACGCCTCGTGAACCAATTTTGCACACACAACGAATGGTGTGTGCAACTTGGTCTTGACGGAAAACTCGAAACCCCAGATAAGCCGGGCCAGAGGCCGCGTGGCGGAATGGTTACGCAGCGGATTGCAAATCCGTGTATTCCGGTTCGATTCCGGACGCGGCCTCCAATTGCTCCCCGATATAAGCCTGGCATCGCGTGGAACATCCGCGGCGCCGGCAAGTTGCTCCCTCTCACGAGAGAGGAGCCGTCATGAGCCCGAGCAAGCAGGAATCCCGTCCCGCGCCCACCGAAACCGAGCCCGGTCAGCAGCGCGACGATAATCTCGACGATATGGGGCGACGTCCCGATGGCAGCGAGCAGGACCAGCCCGGTGCTGGGCGGCCCGACGATCGGAACGATACAAAGCGCAAATAGCGTTCTTCGCGACAAATTCGTGCGCTCATGTGCTCCGCCATTGCCAACGGCAGTCGCGGAGCATATTCACGTCCAGCATATGGCCGGCATCCGATAGGCCCGGCCGTCATCGTCCTGCGCTGACGCCTCCCAGGCTGTCCGCGCAGGATAACCGAACCATTGTCCACCTTCTGTTGCGAAGCGGTGACGCTTGTACATGAAGAAGCAATTAAAGTTTGGTAGGGATGGGTGAGTTTGATTGTGCAGCCCATCGGCGTGGCGTTAGTATTTGGGCTCTGGAGGCGGCGTATGAAGTTTGGCGCATTGTTGGGGGCAAGTGTTCTTGCCGTTGCCCTGTCTTGGGGTGGAACGGCACAGGTCCATGCCCAGTCCATCTCCGAAGCCCTTGCGGCAGCTTATGATCATTCACCGGACCTGCAGGCGGCAGTGCTGGATGCCAAGGTGTCCGCCGAGCGGATCGTACAGGCCAAGTCCGGCATGTTGCCCAACATTTCCGCTTCGGTCAGTGGCGGCTATGGCAGCAGCCTGATCGGCGGCAGCTGGACGCCCGGCGCGTCCTCGCTCAGCACCAGCCTAGATTACGCCCAGAACATTTTTGACAGCGGCGCGACGGCTGCGCAGATTGAGGCGGCCCGTGCCGGCGCCGAAGTTGCCGAGCTTCAGATCCGGACGGCGGAGCAGAGCGTGCTCTACCAGGTCGTTCAGGCCTATATGAACGTGCTCACTGGTCGCCAGCTACTGGCTCTGCGCCAGGAAAACATCAACTTCTTCCGCGCGCAGCTGCAGTCCGCACAGGATCGGCTCGATGTGGGCGAGGGCACTCGTATTGATGTGGCCCAGGCCCAGGCGCGTCTGGCACAGGTGCAGGCTGCATTCCAGGCATCGAGCGGCAGCGTGCAGAGCGCCGAGGCAACTTTTGAACGGCTCGTCGGTCGCAGGCCGCAGGCATTGTCCACCAGCCACAATTATGGACGGTTGATCCCGGGCAATCTTGACGTCGCAATTTCTGAAGCCGAGGTCGACCATCCGGGCATCCTGCTGGCCAAGGCCGCCATTCGTGCCGCCCAGGCCGGTGTCGATCAGGCATCGGCTGGCTTTGGGCCCACGGCCGGCATTTCCGGCTCGCTCGGAACGTCCTGGACCGGCCCTGCCGGTGGTGCGCGTGACGGTATCACGGCGCAGGTGGGGTTCCGCATTTCGGTTCCGATCTATTCCGGCGGGCGTACCGGTTCGGCTGTGCGCCAGGCCAATCTTGGTCAGATTCGCTCCGAGGTCGATGCGCTCTCTGCCTATGATCAGATTCGTGAAGCCGTCATTGCAGCCTGGACCGGCATTCAGAGCGCTGACGCCCAGATCAATGCCGCTCAGGCCGGCGTTTCTTCCAGCAATACCGTGCTTGAAGGTGTCATCCAGGAGCGCGACCTGGGCACCCGGACCACGCTTGACGTGCTCAATGCCCAGGCCGACCTGACCACGGCGCGCGAGAGCCTCATTAACGCGTCGAGCAACAAGGTTCTGGCGACCTTCGCGCTGCTCAGCGCAACCGGGCGCCTGACCGCCGCCGAGCTGGCCCTGCCTGTTCAGGTCAAGACGGCCGTGCCCTATACCCAGGCCGTCGAGGACGTCTGGCAGGAATTGCGCACGATACCGGAATAATCCGGAGATTGGTGTCATCCCTTGTGGCTGGGTAGCTCCCGGCCACAACTTTTAGTGGAAGACGCGATTGATCGGCCTTGGGATGATTCCTTATCGCAAGCCTTGGCGCTAAGCTGTTATTTACGAATCAGGGCGTGGCGGCTGCGGACGCTTTGGCTCGATCGGGCGCATGAGTAAGAGGCACTGATGAACAAGCCGGCACCAAAAGAACCGTCCATGGACGAAATCTTGTCGTCCATTCGACAGATCATAGCCGACGACGATGCGGCCGCCACTCCGCGCCGCCCGGCTTTCCAGGCTGCTCCGCCCATGCAGGCCGCGCCCGCCAAGGCGCTCAGCGATCAGGCCGAGCGTGACCTTTCCGACATGCTGGACGATATCGAACCTTTGGCGCTGTCGCCCTCGCAGATTGTCGAGGACGAGGACGATGTGGTGGAAGGCCTGAGCTTCGATTCCATCCTCGCGGACACCGAAACCAAGGACGATGGCCCGAGCCTTGTTGAAGCTGAAGACGTGGCTTTCGATATGGACGACGATTTGCCCAGCTTCGACCCCGCCCCGACGGCCCGCGCATCTGCGCCGGTGGTCGAGCCGGAGCCCGTGGCCGAGTTCCGGCCCGCGCCAAAACCCGAGCCGGAACCTGTGGCTCCAGAGCCGGTGATGGCCAGGCCCTCGCCGCTCCCTGATCCGACATTGACAGCCGATATGACCGAAGAATTGCTTGAACCCGCCACCAGAGCTGCCGTCCGTGGCTCGATCGGCAAGCTCAACGCCTTGGGTATCGGCAATCCCGGCCTCACCATCGAGGCCATGATGCGCGATATGCTGCGCCCCATGCTCAAGGAATGGCTGGATGAAAATCTGCCATCCGTCGTCGAGCGCATGGTGGAAAAGGAGCTCTCCCGCATTTCGCGCGGCGAGTGACCTTTTGGGGCTGCGGGCCATCCAGCCCTGTTGACCCCGCCCATCGCATTTGCTTGAAGTCTGCCAACCTATTTCGACCCGCCACGGTCTCACCGGGCGGGTCGCTGCTGTTGCGAGTGACGTGATGCTTGAAAAGACCTATGAACCCGCCGCCGTCGAGAGCCGCATCTATGATGCCTGGCTGGAAGCGCAGGCATTCGCGGCGGGGGCAGGGGCCAAGCCCGGCGCCGAGCCGTTCACCATTGTCATTCCGCCGCCCAACGTCACCGGGTCGCTCCATATCGGCCATGCCCTCAACAATACGGTTCAGGATATTCTGGTCCGCTTCAACCGTATGCTGAAAAAGGACGTGCTCTGGCAGCCCGGCACCGACCATGCCGGCATTGCCACCCAGATGATCGTCGAGCGCCAGCTGGCCGAAAAGCAGCTCAACCGCCGCGACATGGGCCGCGAGGCATTCATCGAGCGCGTCTGGGAATGGAAGGCCGAGAGTGGCGGCACCATCATGAACCAGCTCAAGCGCCTCGGCGCTTCGGCGGACTTTTCCCGCGAGCGCTTCACCATGGGCGCGGCCGGTGAGCCGGACGACCAGATGGTCCGTGCCGTCATCAAGGTCTTTGTGGAACTGCACAAGCGCGGGCTCATCTACCGCGCCAAGCGGCTGGTGAACTGGCATCCGGGTCTCGAAACCGCCATCTCGGACCTCGAGGTCGAGAATATCGAGGTCAAGGGCCACATGTGGCACCTGCGCTATCCGCTGGCCGATGGCGTAACCTACGAGTTTCCGGTTCTGGACGAAGACGGCAATGTCGCCGGGACCGAAACGCGCGACTACATAATCGTCGCCACGACCCGCCCGGAAACCATGCTGGGCGACGTCGCCGTTGCCGTGCATCCGGAGGACGAGCGCTATGCGGGCCTCGTCGGCAAGTTCATAGAGCTGCCGCTGGTCGGCCGCCGCATTCCCGTGGTTGCCGACGAATACGCCGATCCGGCTCTGGGAACCGGCGCGGTCAAGATCACCCCGGCCCACGACTTCAACGACTTCGAGGTCGGCGTCCGTGCCGGTGTCGAGCCGATCAATGTCTTTACGACGCGCGGCGCCATCGTCGACGACGATTTCGTCCCCGCCAAATATCGTGGGCTGGACAGGTTCGAAGCGCGCAAGGCGATCGTGGCGGACCTGACGGCCCTGGCCGAGGAAAACCCCATCCGTGGCCTCAGCCATATCGAAGACAAGAAAATCATGGTGCCGCATGACGAGAAGAGCAAACTCGTCGTCATCGAGCCCTTCCTGACCGATCAATGGTGGGTCAAGGCCGACGTGCTGGCCCAGCCCGCGCTCGCCTCCGTGCGCGAAGGGCGCACCAAATTCGTGCCGCAGCAATACGAGAACACCTATTTCGCCTGGCTCGAAAACATCAAGCCCTGGTGCATTTCGCGCCAGCTGTGGTGGGGCCATCAGATCCCGGCCTGGTACGGCCCGGACAACCACGCCTTCGTCGCCTATGACGAGGCCGAAGCGCAGAAAATGGCGGATGCGCATTATATGCAGCCGACCCAGCTGACCCGCGATCCGGACGTGCTCGACACCTGGTTCTCGTCGGCCCTCTGGCCGTTCTCTACCCTGGGCTGGCCCGACGATACGCCGGAGCTCAAGCGCTACTACCCCACCCAGGTGCTGGTCACCGGCTTCGACATCATCTTCTTCTGGGTCGCCCGCATGATGATGATGGGCCTCGAATTCCTAGACAAGGAACCGTTCCACACCGTCTACATGCACGCCCTGGTCCGTGACGAAAAGGGCCAGAAGATGAGCAAGACCAAGGGGAACGTGATCGACCCCCTCAAGCTCATCGACGAATACGGCGCTGACGCCACGCGCTTCACCCTTGCCGCCATGGCGGCACAGGGCCGCGACCTCAAGCTGGCGATTTCGCGCGTCGAAGGTTATCGCAACTTCGTCACCAAGATCTGGAATGCCGCGCGCTTCCTCGAAATGAACGAAGCGCGTCGCGTCGATGGCTATGACCCGCGCGCCAACAGCTTGCCGCTCAACCGCTGGATCGTCGGCTCGACGGCGCGGGCTCTGGCAGCCGTGCGCGCCGGTATCGAGGATTATAAGTTCAACGAGGCCGCCAACAGCGCCTACGATTTCGTCTGGGGCACGTTCTGCGACTGGTATGTCGAGTTCGCCAAGCCCGTCTTCATGGGCGCTGACGAAGCAGCGAAGGCCGAGACCCGCGCCACCGCGGCATGGGCGCTCGACCAGATCCTGATCATGCTGCATCCGATGATGCCCTTTGTCACCGAAGAGCTCTGGGAAAAGACCGGCGAATTCGGCCCCAAGCGCGAAAGCCTGCTGATCCTGACCGAATGGCCGGATCTGGCCGGCCTCGAAGACGCCGATGCGGATGCCGAGCTTGCCTGGCTTGTCGACGTCATTTCCAACGTCCGCTCTGTTCGGGCCGAAATGAACGTGCCGGCCAGCGCCAAGCTGCAATTGGTGGTATCCGGCGCCGATGAAAGGACACTCGCGCGTCTGGTGGCCGGAACCTCCCTCATCACGCGCCTTGCGCGTCTCGAGGAAATCTCGCCGCGCAACGAAGTCCCGGGAGAATCGGCGCAATTCGTGGTGGGTGACGCAACCTACGCGCTGCCTCTGGCTGGTGTTATCGATCTTGCGGTCGAAAAAGCCCGTCTCGAAAAGGAAATCGGCAAGCTCGATGCAGAGGTCGTCCAGATCGACAAGAAGCTGGGCAACGAGCAATTCGTCGCCAAGGCGCCCGAAGAGGTGATCGAGGAGCAGAAATCCCGACGCGACGCCGCCATCGACAGGCGAACGCGGATCGGTGACGCGCTCGAACGACTGAAATAGTCCACAAAGCCCGGCGCGAGTCGGGCTTTTTCTTGCGCCGGGGTCTCTGGCAAGTCTGTGACGATTCCGCAACAAGGCGCCGGATTTGCGCGGATGCCTTGGCATGGCAACGATTTGGCGATGTTTCCTGCCACATTCTCGCTCTAAACAATCGCCGACTGACGATGATTGGCAAATGGGCGTTCCATTGGTCGGCCGGCGTCGAGACGAGACATTCGGGGGCGGATGTCGGGCATTGGGGCTGCGGGCACGCTCGCGGAGCCAGCTTATCTTCACGCACCCCTGAAAAAAAACGGCGAAAGAACTTCGCCTGAGGTGACGATGGACGCAGATATCCTTCGGGCGGAGGCAAGCGTGTGTGGCAAAAGAGCCACGACGACACCGCGTGTGATGCTGCGCCGGAACTTTGGCCGAATGCGGCCACAAATCCCGTTTACCTGTTGTTCAGATTTGAGTTTGCCCCGGCCTCGGGCTGAGGCAGATGTCCTTGGAAATTTCTGCGGCGCCTACGATTTTTCGAGCGTCGATGCGGGGCCGGAACGCTGGCGCCCGACTGGTGTGTCCGCCCATCTCGTCATGGGCGAAAGGAGTATCATGCGGACTTTGTCCCATGCAGCGACGACGTTTATTCTGGCCTTCTGCGCCATTGTGCCCGCTCAGGCCCAAACCGCTGTGGACGCTGCCTCCGATTTTGCACGCTCCATGGACGGCATCACCTCCATGGATAATGTTGGCCTGCCAAACGACACCTTCATTTCAGCACTCGAAAGCGACGCGGAGGCGGGACGGCCGCTGGCGCTCTGGCAGCTGGGCACGATGTATGAGAATGGCGAAGGCGTCGACAAGGACCCCGTCAAGGCCTTCGGCTATTTCTCGCAGATCGCCATCCAGCATGCTGATACCGCGCCGCGCGGGCTCGAGGCTGATATTGTCGCCCGTTCATTCGTCAAGCTGGGCGACTATTTTCTGGAGGGCGCGCCCGAAGTCGGCCTCAAGCAGGACCCCGGCGAGTCCCATCGCATGCTCATGCATGCCGCCAGTTATTTCGGCGATGCCGAGGCGCAATATCGTGTCGGTATGCTCTATCAGCAGGAAGACGGCCTTGGGCTGAGCCCCACGCTCAGTGCTCGTTGGCTTCAGGCTGCTGCCAGCAAGGGCCATTGCCTCGCCCAGGCCGGTCTCGGCGACCTGCTGTTCAATGGCATGGACAATTATCCGCCCCGTCCCGCTGAAGGTCTGATGTGGCTGGAACAGGCGCACGACACCTGCCTCGGCACCTCCGACCAGGCGGCCGCCGACGAGATGCTGGGTCGCGCCATGTCCATCGCATCGCCAGACGATCGAGCCGCCGCTCAGGCCATGGCCACCAACAGCAGCATCGAGATCGGCATCGAGTTCTGATTAGCGATCAGAAGCTGAACACGCCTTCTACCGGCACGTGATCGCTGGGCTTGTCCCACCCGCGCACGTCCTTGTGCACCGAGACATCGTCCAGTCGGTCTGCCGCCAGCGGCGATAACATGAGGTGGTCGATGCGGATGCCCGCATTGCGCCGCCACGCCCCCGCCTGGAAATCCCAGAACGTATAGGCCTCTTCCGAATTGACCGCCCGCAAGGCGTCGGTCATCCCCATATTGCGCAGGATACGGAAGCGCTCGAGACTCTCGGGCCGATAAAGTGCGTCGCCCCACCATGCATCGGGATCATGCGCATCGAGCGGGGCAGGGATCAGGTTGAAATCGCCCATGAGCACGAAGGGTTCTTCGAACTGCAGCCGGCCTTCCACGAAGCGGTTGAGCCGGTCCATCCAGCGCAGCTTGTACGGGAATTTTTCCGTATCCACCGGGTTACCGTTCGGCAAGTAGATATTGCAGACGCGCACCACGCCGCCTTCGACAGAGAAGACGCCTTCGATCAGCCGCGCCTGCTCGTCCGCATCCTCGCCGGGCAATCCGCGATGCACTTCGTCGAAGGGAAGCTTTGACAGCAGCGCCACACCGTTCCAGCTTTTCTGGCCATGGGTTTCGATATTATAGCCCAGCGCCTCGATCTCGCTGCGCGGAAAGCCTTCGTCCACGGTCTTGATTTCCTGCAGGCCCACGATGTCGGGCTTTTCCTCCTCGAGCCAGCGCAGCAACAGCTCGATGCGAGCCTTTATGCCGTTGATGTTCCAGGTTGCAATGCGCAGGGCCATGCTCGGCTCCTCAGGTGAAATCGGCATAGACGGCACGGATGAGGTCCTTGGGATACCGTCCCGTGCACCCCTCGAGCGCCGTATTGCTCATCGACACTATCGTAAGCCCGTTCGCCGGATCGACAAGCCAGGAATGGCCATAGACCCCGCCCCAATTCACCGTGCCCACAGCCGATGGCGAATTGGCTGCGGCGGGATCCTCGATCACGGCGCCGAGATAGCCGAAGCGCTGCCCCGCATCCTCGCGATGCACTTTGCCGATGCGATTGGAAAAGGCCAGGGCCACGCTGTCCTTGTGAATGGCGCCACCGCCGCCGTTCCGCAGCGCTTCGAGAAACCGTGCGATGTCTCCCGGCGTCCCGGCCATGCCGGCGCCGCCGGATTGAAAGGCGTTCTCGTTGAAGATTCGCGATGGTGAAAAAGTCGGGCCCGTGCCCGTTTCGTTGGGCACCATTTGTGGATCGCCCATCGGCATGGCTGGCGTACCATCCGCATAGGGCTTGGCCAGACGGCTGGTGTCGGCCACGAAAAATCCCGTCTCGTTCATGCCTAGCGGCCCGGTAATATGGGTGCGCACTGCCTCTTCCAGCGTGCCACCATGCACCTCTGCCAGCACCGCGCCCAAGACATCGATGGCCACCGAATAGAGCCATGCCGTTCCCGGCGCATAGAGCAGGGGCTGCTGCGCCACGCGCGAGAAGTTTTCTTCAAGGCTCTTGTCGGTACGGCCGAGCCCTGTCGTGATTTCAGGATCGTCAGGATAGGTATAGGCCAGTCCTGCCGTGTGCGTCAGCAAATGGTGGATGGTGATCTCGGCCGGCTGGCCGTCGGCGCCGCGTGGTGCAAACCAGGGGAGATGACGTGACACCGGATCGTCGAGCCCGATCAAATCCTTGTCGACCATGGCCAGCGCCGTCGCAGCAACGATTGGCTTGGTCACGGACGCCAGCCGATAGATCGCATTGTCGATCATCGGCACGCCCGCCTCTCGATCGAACCAGCCCGCCGTACGCCGGCAGACGATGTCGCCATGTCGCACGACTACCAGTTCCGCGCCTACGATCGATTGCTTTTCGATTGCGGCATCCATCACCGCCTCGACGTTCGACATGTCGATTCCTCCCTGAGAGCGAAGACCTTAGCGTTCCCGGGAAGGCGGATAAAGCTAAACGGCGAAACTCGTGCCGCAACCGCAGGACGCGACGGCGTTCGGATTCTTGATCTGGAACGACTGGCCGATCAGGTCATCGACGAAATCGATCTCCGATCCGCCCATGAATTCGAGGCTAAGGGAATCGATCAGCACGATTGCCTCCCCCTTTTGCAAAACGAGGTCATCCGCGTTCGGCGTCTCCTGCACGAGGTTATATTCGTACTGGAACCCCGAGCACCCGCCGCCGGCCACTGACACCCGAAGCACGGTGCCGGGGGCTTCTTTGCCGATGATGCGCGCGACACGCTTGGCGGCGCGGTCCGAAAGGGTTACGGCGGGGCGATCGGCGAGGGCAGCGTCTGTCATGGAAAGGTCCGGACGGTCGTAATGTCATAACACTGTCGCTAAGATAGGCGCTCCAAGCGCCGTTGCAAAGGCCCGCAAGCACACATGAGCGAGACCGCCTCCTACGCCAGCAAGCCCGAAATGTCCCTCGGGCGTCTTTACGACACCGGCCCGAGCCCGACGCGCAACGAATTCCAGCGCGACCGCGACCGCATTATTCATTCGACGGCTTTTCGCCGCCTGCAGCACAAGACCCAGGTGTTTCTTGCCCATGAGGGGCGCCATTTCCGCAATCGGCTGACCCACACGCTCGAAGTCAGCCAGATCGCCCGGTCCATCGCGCGGTCACTGCAGCTCAACGAAGACCTCGCCGAGGCCTTGGCGCTCAGTCATGATCTCGGCCATACGCCCTTCGGACATGCGGGCGAGCGGGCCCTGCATCGCGCCATGCATGCCTATGGCGGCTTCGATCACAATGTGCAGGCGCTTCGTGTCGTCACCCTGCTCGAGAATCGCTATGCCGAGCATGATGGCCTGAACCTCACCTGGGAAACACTTGAGGGCATCCTCAAGCATAATGGTCCGCTGCTCGATGCCGAGGGGCGTCCGGCGGGCCGATATGTGGAGGAGGGGCTGCCCGCCGGCCTCGACCTCATCGCCATCCCGGCCGACCTTCGGCTGTCCACTTACGCGAGCCTTGAGGCCCAGGTCGCCGCCATCGCCGACGATATCGCCTACAATGCCCATGACATCGACGACGCACTGCGCGCCGAACTGGTCACACTTGATGATTTTCTCGGCGTCCCCATGGTCGGGCCGATCGTCGCAGAGGTGCAGGCGCTCTATCCTTCGATCGCCGTCAACCGGCAGACGCACGAAGTCCAGCGCCGCATGATCACCCGCTCGGTGGAAGACGTCATCCGCACCAGCGCGGACAATATCGCCGCCTCCGGCGTGCAAAGTGCCGAAGATGTGCGGCTGGCGGGCCGGAGCCTCGTGACGTTTTCCCAGCCCGTCGGCGAGGCCGAAAAGGGGCTCAAGCACTTTCTCTTCACCCGTGTCTATCGCCATGGCTCGGTCATGGAACCGGTGCTCGAAAGCGAGGCTGTCGTCGAACGCCTCTTTGCCCGTTACATGGCCGATCCGGACATGCCGGGACGCTGGGGCAAAGCGGGCAGGGCGGTGGAGGGGGAGCGACGCGCCCGCATCATTGCCGATTTCATCGCCGGCATGACCGATCCTTACGCGCTCGACGAGCATCAGCGCCTGTTTGACGCTCGTCCGGATTTCCGTTAACCCGGCCCGACTGGAGCGTTTCGGGCAAAAAAGGCGATATTCTCGCCGCCCGACATGCCGCCATAGACTGTTTGCAGCGTCGTTCGTCGGTCAGCGACGACTGGCGCTCTTCCCATAGGTTTGCCATGGATATCTTCGCCCTCTTCACCACCCGGGTCATCGAAGCCCTGCGTGCCGACCATCCGGAGCTGGAGGACAGCCTGCTCGCGCGCGTCGTGGTCGAGCCCCCGCGAGATGCGTCCCACGGCGATCTCTCCACCAATGCGGCCATGGTCGTGGCCAAGCCTCTCGGCAAGAATCCTCGTGAGCTGGCCACCGCGTTGGCTGGCCGCTTCGCCCAGGCTCCGGACGTCGAATCGGTGGAAGTGGCGGGCCCCGGCTTCATCAATTTCCGTCTCTCCAACGCCATCTGGCATCAGGTGCTCAAGGCCGTCGGCGCTCAGGGCGAAAGCTATGGCCGCAGCGATGTGGGCCAGGGTGAGCGGGTCAATGTCGAATATGTTTCGGCCAATCCCACCGGTCCGATGCATGTGGGCCATACGCGTGGCGCGGTGTTCGGCGATGCGCTGGCGTCGCTCATGGCCTGGTCCGGCTATGACGTCACGCGCGAATATTACATCAACGACACTGGCGGGCAGACACTCATCCTCGGACGCTCCGCCCTCTTGCGTTATCGCGAGGCCCTGGGCGAAACCATCGAAATTCCATCGGGCTTCTACCCGGGCGATTATCTGATCCCGGTCGGTGAAGCGCTCAAGGCCGAGTGGGGAGCCTCGCTGCTCGATAAGCCCGAGGAAGAGGCCGTGCTGATTGCGCGCGAAGCTGCTCTGGGCGCCATGATGGTGCTGATCAAGGCCGATCTGGCCCAGCTCAATATCCATCACGACGTCTTCTTCTCCGAGCGCCAGCTTCATGGCGCCGGCGGCGACATCGAAAAGACGCTCGCCTGGCTGCGCGAGGAGGGCATGGTCTATGAGGGGCGGCTCGATGCCCCCAAGGGCAAGACCCCCGAGGACTGGGAAGATCGCGAACAGACCCTGTTCCGCGCCAAGGACTACGGTGATGACACCGACAGGGCGCTGATCAAGTCCGATGGCTCCTACACCTATTTCGCCGCCGACATCGCCTATCACCGCAACAAATATCTGCGCGGCTTCAAACACATGGTCAATGTGCTGGGCGCTGATCACTCCGGCTACGTCAAGCGCCTGCAGGCTGCCGTCAAGGCTGTGTCCCATGGCGAAGCCGAGATCGACGTGCGCATCTGCCAGCTCGTGCGCCTGCTCAAGAACGGCGAGCCGTTCAAGATGTCCAAGCGCTCTGGCGACCTGGTCACGCTTTCCGACGTGGTCGAGGAAGTCGGTTCCGACGCAACGCGCTTCATGCTGCTGTTCCGCCGCAACGACGCTTCGATGGATTTCGACTTCGCGCTGGTCAAGGAACAGACCCGCGATAACCCGGTCTTTTACGTGCAATATGCCTATGCCCGAGCCTGTTCGATCTTCCGTACAGCCGAGCGCGACATGGCCGGCCTCGACATTTCCCCTGCGGCATTAAGCGCAGCAGAGGTCGAACGTCTGTCGAGCGCCGCCGATATCGAGCTCATCCGCCTCATCGGCGCCTGGCCCCGCACCGTCGCTGCTGCGGCGCTGGCCCACGAGCCGCATCGCATCGCCTTCTATGTTCATGACCTGGCCGCAGCCTTCCACGGCTTCTGGGCCAAGGGTAAGGATGACGTCGATTTACGATTTGTTAACGCATCTGACCCGACTTTGACGCTGGCTCGACTCGCACTTGTGGACGCTGTACGGCAAGTCATCCGCAACGGCCTAGGCATCCTGGGAGTGAGCGCGCCCGAGGAGCTTTCATAATTCGGGCGCAATAATGTGAACACTCGCGGGCAGGCCTCTGGGGCCTTTCCGTATCAAAGGGGCGCTGTCGGCTGACGTCAGCGAAACCGCAACCGATGGCCGCACAGAGCGACGCACAGGACGATCTCATTGCCGAACTGGCTCGGCTCATGGCCGACGATGCCCGTTCGGATCAGGCACCGCGCCCGCAGCGCCCGCCTGAAGCTGAAAAAGCGCCGCTGATCCGTATTCCGGGCGGCGATGCGCCTTCCGTCCAGTCGACTGGTATCAACAAGATCCGTATCCCGGGTGCCGCAAACGCAGCCGAGCCGGGACCGTTCAATTTTGATTTCGGCGTAGCGCCGAAGCGCCCCGCGCCTGCCCAGGTCGAACCAAGCTTTGCACGCGAAGAGCCCAAGCCTTCCGCGGCCGCACCCGTACCGGCCGATGACGGCCTCGACCATGACGGTCTCGCCGACCTCATCGCCGCCGAGCTGGCAAACGAGCTGACCGCTGAACCGGCGCCGCCCACGACTTCGCGCACCGAAGACAATTTTGGCACGCCGCCGGTCTTTGGCCTCGGTGCGCCACCGCCCACGCCGAGCCCGGCGCCCGAACTGCCGCAACAGCCGGCGCCGGTCGCCATTCAGCCCGCTGCGCCGGTTGTCCCGGTTCAACACGATCCGGTCGCAGAAGTGCAGCCGGTGTCCGAACCGCTCATCGAGACGCCGGTCGAGCCGCAATTGCGCGACACGCCGCCCTCCAGCGACGCCCTGCGCGACATCGAGCAATTGATTGCCCCTGTCGTTCAGAAGGCGCAAAAGGACGCTGAAACCAATCGTGCGCCAAGCCCCGCGCTGCGCAGCCTTGCCACCCCGACCCTGCCGGTTGTCGGTAAGACCGAACCCGTGCGTCCGCGCAAATCATCCGAAGTGGGTTCCGTCGACGATGCAATACTGGCTGCCGCAGCTGCCAGCGGCGCGCGGGTCGAATGGGTGAACCCCGAAATCGATCAGCAGGACGTTGAGACTGCCGAGGTCCCGGTTGCGCCGCGCCGCCGCGGCTTCCGTCTGTCGCGCTCCGTTGCCGGGCCGCTCGTCGCCGTTAGCCTTCTGGGCATTGCCGGTTTCGGCCTCTACTGGCTGCTGGGGCAGGGTGGTGCGCCCTCTGGCCCTGCGCCGCTTCTGGTCGCCGATACCACTCCGGTCAAGGACGTGCCGGAGCCGACCGAGCCCACCACGCAGCAATCGGTGGTATTCAACGAAATCTCGGGCGCCAACAATCCCGCTGACGAACAGCTCGTGCCGCGCGATCAGGCCGATCAGGCCGCTCTGGATGAGGCCGTTTCCGGCACGTCCGCGGGCAATGTGATTTCGTCCGGCGATACCGGTGGTGTCGACCCGAACCAGGAAGGCTTGGTCAACCGCAAGGTGCGTACCGTCACCGTTCGCCCGGATGGCACCATCATCAGCGGCACCAGCGGTATGGCAGGCTCCGCCATCCTGCCCGTCGAGCGCCCCAATGTTCCCGAGGTTCCGGGCGCCACTTCAACTGCGCCCGATCTCATTGCCGATACTATCGCAGCGACCGAAGATGCGGCGGCAACAGCCGCATTGCCCGCCGCCGAGGCTACGCCGACGCCTGCTGCCACTCCTGCGACCACACCTGTAACGCCGGGCTCCGTCGTGCCCGTGGTCGATGCCACAGGGGCCGCCATTTCGGGCCGCACCGTCACCATTCCATCGACACGTCCGGCCGATTTTGCTCAGACGGCGGCAGGTGCTCTGGCGGCCTCGTCCGTTCCCGCAACCCCACCGGCTCAAGCTGCCACGACAACCCCTGCCGCAGCCACGCCCATCAGTGATACAACGAGTGGCGCTGCTGCCTATGTCCAGCTGGCCTCCCAGCGCAGCGAGGATGCTGCCCGTCAATCCGCTCAGGCGATGAACACCCGCTATGGCGTGCTCTTCGCCGGCGTCGCGCCCGAAATCCAGCGGGTCGATCTTGGCGAGCGCGGCATCTATTATCGCGTACTCGTCGGTGCCCCGTCCCGCGAGGCGGCCGCTAACATTTGCACCAATATCCGCGCTGCCGGCGGCGACTGCCTCTTGCCCTGATCCTGCCCGGGGTGGTCTTGCTTGACGCTTGGCTGGCCAGCGTCCAAGGATGACTTATGTTGCCGACTGCCCCGGATCACAGATGACGAGCGCCCAGACCGAGTGGTTCGACGTGCCGCAGCCAGCGCTTGCCGCCGATGTGCTGCATGTGGACGTGGACGGCTATGAAGGGCCACTGGATCTTCTCTTGGACTTGGCCCGGCGCCAGAAGGTTGATCTGGCCGGAATTTCCGTTCTGTCGCTGGCGCGGCAATATCTCGCCTTCATAGATCGGGTGCGCGAGGGCCGGATCGAGGTTGCTGCCGATTACCTGGTGATGGCGGCTTGGCTGGCCTATCTCAAAAGCCGGCTCATGGTGCCGCAGGCGGCTGACGATGATGAGCCGAGCGGGGAAATGCTCGCTGCAATGCTGCAATTCCGTTTGCAGCGGCTCGAGGCCATGCGCGGCGCAGCCGCGAGGTTGATGGCCCGCTCCCGGCTCGGCATCCACATATTTGGACGCGGCGCTCCGGAACCGCTCGAAATTGCCAGGCGCTCTATCTGGGACGCCAGCCTCTATGACGTGCTCAAGGCCTATTCCAGCCAGCGCGAGCGCGGCATCGCTACCGATTACGCCCCGTTCGTGCGCAAGGTCTGGTCGCTTCAGGATGCGCGCGACATTCTGCAAAGGCTGATCGGCGACAGCGCTGACTGGGTTTCCCTTGATGCTTACCTGGCGCAATACCTGGCCAGCCCTGCCGATCGGGCCACCGTTCGGGCCTCCACCTTCGCTTCGAGCCTGGAATTGGTGCGGCAGGGTGAGATCGACATGCGCCAGGGCCAGACCTTCGGGCCCTTGCTCGTCCGCCGCAGGCAGCGGGACGAAACCTGATGAACCAGCAAAGCGACGACCAGACCGGAGAAGTGTTCGCCCGACACGTCCGGATCGTGGAGGCGCTGCTTTTTGCCTCCGCCAATCCGCTCCGACAGACCGATATCGCGCCCTATCTGGGCGAAGGTGCGGATGTGCGCGCTGTTCTGGAACAGCTGCGCGCCCAGTATGCCGGCCGGGGCGTCAACCTGGTGCGCCGCGGCGATGGCTGGGCCTTCCGCACGGCAGAGGACCTCGCCTTCCTCCTGCGCCGCGAGGAACAGGAATCCCGGCCTCTGTCCCGGGCAGCGCTTGAGACCCTGTCGATCATCGCCTATCACCAGCCCTGCACACGTGCAGAAATCGAGGATGTGCGCGGCGTTGCCACAGGCAAGGGCACGCTGGATTTGCTTATGGAAGCCGGTTGGGTCCGCATGCGCGGCCGGCGCCGGAGCCCGGGTCGTCCGGTGACCTATGGTACGACCGAGGCTTTTCTCGACCATTTTGGGCTCGAAGCGCTGACCGACTTGCCGGGCCTTGATGAACTGAAAGGCGCGGGCCTGTTATCCGGTCAATTGCCGGCCGACATGCAGATCCCGCTGCCCTTCTCCGGCGCTCTCCGGGAGGATGAAGACCCCCTTCACCCCTCCGATCAGGGCGAAGACGAAGATGAGGACGGCCGATGAACGCAGCATTGAAGGCGAGCGAATCGCAGAACTGGGGACCCCGCGGCACCGCGGGTGTTTCCTTTGCCGCCTCGCTTGAATTTGACAGCGTCGAGGTCGAGTTGGGCGGGCGTCCGGTTCTTGATCGTTTTGAACTGACTTTGCGGCCTGGCGAGATCGTCTGCCTGCTGGGCGAATCGGGGTCTGGCAAATCCACCGCCCTGCGCGTTGCTGCAGGGATCCAGCCCATCCAGTCAGGCGCACTGCGCATCAATGGCGAACTGATGTCGGCCGCGGGGCTGACCACGCCGCCCAATCGGCGCGGTATTGGCCTCATGTTTCAGGACTACGCGCTTTTTCCCCATCTTTCGGTCCTGAAGAACGTGCTGTTCGGCCTGACCAATCTTGGCCGTGCCGCAGCGCTTGAGCAGGCGCGTGCGGCCCTCCGCCGGGTGGGTCTGGCGGGACGGGAAAACGACTACCCGCACCAATTGTCGGGGGGGCAGCAGCAACGCCTGGCCCTGGCCCGCAGCGTTGCGCCGCGGCCGGGTCTCCTGCTGCTCGATGAGCCGTTTTCGAGCCTTGATGCGCGCCTGCGCGAGACCGTGCGAGATGAAACTTTGGCCGTCCTGCGGGAAACCAATGCCACGAGCCTCATCGTCACCCACGATCCCGAAGAGGCCATGATAATGGGGGACCGTGTCGCTCTGCTCCGACAGGGCCGCATCGCCCAGATCGGCAGCGCTGCGGAAATCTACCGCCGGCCGGTCGACCTGGCCGCAGCCCGCTTTCTGTCTCCGCTGGGTGAGATCGAGACCGAAGTGCGATCTGGCGCGGCGTCGACGCCGTTCGGGGCAGTACCTGCGCCGGGCTTTGTCGATGGTGCCCCCGTCACGATAGCAATCAGGCCCGTCGGCGGCGCCGAGATACGGGTCGCGGGGCAGGGGACGCCGGGGCGTATTGTCGCGCGTCGCGAGGCTATCGGTGTCGATCTGTTCGAGGTCAAGGTCGAAGGGCTTGAGGCGCCCCTTGCCGTCCGCCAATCTGCCAATGCAGGCCTTGTCCCCGGAAAGGACGTCTTCGTTTCGCTGAATATGGAACACGTTCTTGTGTTTGGGCGCGATTAAACCTATTTCTCGGTCTATCTATAGCGCGTAAAGCGTATCTGGAATTGTAGGGAGACCATCATGCACGCGCCGTCTATTTGGGGCATTCTCGTTGTCGCCGTCGTCGTTATCCTGCTCTTCGGCCGCGGGAAGATTTCCGGTATGATGGGTGAAGTGGCATCCGGCATCAAAGCCTTCCAGAAAGGCATGAAGGACGACGACAAGCCGGCTGAGCGCATCCAGACCAGTGCTGAAGTCGAAGCGCGCGAAGTCGACAAGAGCAAGGACGCCTGATCGCGCGCCCTCTCGACCCTTCCTGCATAATTAAGGGTGGCGACGCCGCCCTGCGGAGACGAATGCGATGCTCGGCCTAAGCTGGACAGAGTTAATGGTGGTTGGCGTGGTTGCGCTGATCGTCATCGGTCCGAAAGACCTGCCGGTGGTGATGGGGCGCATCGGCAAGTTCGTGGGGCAGATCCAGCGCATGGGCCGCGAGTTTCAGCGCGAAATCAACAAGACCACCGGCCTAGATGAAGTGCGCAACCTGCGCAGCTCCATTACCGATCCCCTGCGCAAGACCGCCGACGAAATTCGTCGCGAATTCAACGCCATCGGCAAGGATGGTCAGCAATCCCCGACCGGCGCTCTCAAGCCGACCGATCCAAAGGTCGAGAGCGTGGCCGACGCTATCAAGGAACAGGCCGGCATGGCTCCCGCCAAGTCCAGCACCGAACTGGCGGGCGAATATGGCTTCAAGCCGACTGCCGCCAAGCCTGTTGCCGGCACACGCACAACGCCTCCGACCTTCGAGGACACTGCGGCCGCCAAGGCCGCCAAGGCATCCACGGATCTGTCGAGCCAGATCGCGGTGACGCCACCGACCACGCTCGAAGAGGCGGCGCCCGTCATGGTCCCGGTCGAGCCGGTCAAGGCCAAGCGGCCACGGGCGCCCCGCAAGACGGCATCGCCCCCACTCGAGGTGACGGGCGCAATCCCCGCCAAGCCTGCGCCAAAGCCGCGCAAGAAGGCTTCCGCCGGGCCCGCTGCCGCTGAAACGCCTGTCGAGCCAGCGCCGAAAAAGCCCCGCGCCCCCCGCAAAAAGCCCGCCGACACGGCCGGGGAGAGCTGATCCATGGCCGACGATACCAAGCAGATTGACGATAAGACCAAGGTCGAGGACGAGCTGGCCGGCAGCGAAGCCCCGCTGATGGAACACCTGATCGAGCTGCGCAAGCGGCTCATCAACAGCGCCATCGCCATCGTCGTGCTGATGATCTTCTGTTTCCTGTTCGCGGGGCAGATCTTCGATATCCTGCTCAATCCCTATCGCACGCTCTACCCCAATCCGGGCGACATGGAGCTGATCTATACCGCGCCGCAGGAATTCTTCTTCACTCAGCTGAACCTCGCCTTCTTCGGCGCGATTTTCCTCGGCTTTCCCTATCTGGCGACGCAAATCTATCGTTTCGTCGCGCCGGGCTTATATAAGCATGAGCGCCGTGCTCTCGTGCCCTATCTCGTAGCGACGCCGGTCTTCTTCCTCCTCGGCGCCGGTATGGTCTACTTCGTCGTCCTGCCTCTGGCCCTTGGCTTTTTCAGCGGCATGCAGACCGAGGAAATCAAGCTCCTGCCGCGCGTCTCGGAATATCTGGGCCTTGCCACCACCCTGATCCTGGCCTTCGGCATCTGCTTCCAGCTTCCGGTCGTGCTGACGCTCCTGGCGCAGATCGACCTGATCAATGTCGACCAGCTCAAGAAGGGTCGCCGCTACGCCATCGTGGGCATTCTCGCCGTGGCCGCCTTCGTGTCGCCGCCCGATCCGATCTCGCAGATCGGCCTTGCCATCCCGATGTATGCTCTCTACGAACTCGCCATCATCTCGGTGCGCATGGTGCAAAAGCGTCGCGAAGACGCCCTGGCCGCCCAACAGGCTGACCTCTCCAGCTCATCGTCCGAATAGCCGCGCTCCCTCCGGGCGCGATTAGCGTGCCCGGGCCATGCAGGCGCGTCCGGGACCTGTCCAGCCTGCATGTTCAAAGAGGCGGGCGCGCCCCGTAGCAACGATGTTCGATATCAAGTGGATCAGAGACAATCCTGACGCCTTCGACAAGGCCATGTCGCAGCGCAAGAACGTGTCCGTCCGCTCCTCCGATCTCATCGCCATCGACGAGCGCCGCCGTCAGATCATCGTGCGCCTCAATGAAGCGCAGGAAAAGCGCAATGCCCTGTCCAAGCAGATCGGTCAGGCCAAGGCGCAAAAGGACGAGGCCAAGGCCGGCGCGCTGATGGCCGAAGTCGCGCGCCTCAAGGAATTCATTCCCGGCGGCGAAGCCGAAGAGCGTGCCGTCGAAAAGCAATTGCGCGACATCCTCTCGTCCATCCCCAACATGG
Source organism: Devosia chinhatensis (assembly GCF_000969445.1). Lineage (NCBI taxonomy): Bacteria > Pseudomonadati > Pseudomonadota > Alphaproteobacteria > Hyphomicrobiales > Devosiaceae > Devosia > Devosia chinhatensis. The sequence continues at coordinate 1,203,713 of NZ_JZEY01000054.1, forward strand.
CCTTCGACGATGTGCCGATGGGCGAAGACGAAAGCGGTAATGTCGAATATTTCGGTCCAAACGGTTCGCCGGAAACGGCTGCCAGGGCCCGTCCGCCCAAGCCTAGCTTTTCCTTTGCGCCTAAGGAGCATTTCGACATCGGCGTCGCCGAAAAGGACATGGACTTCGAAGTCGCCGCCAAGCTGTCGGGCAGCCGCTTCGTCGTCCTCAAGGGCCAGATCGCCCGCCTTGAACGCGCCCTCGGCCAGTTCATGCTCGATTTGCACACCACCGAGCACGGCTATCTCGAAGTCCAGCCACCTTATCTGGTTCGGGACGAGGCCATGTTCGGCACAGGCCAATTGCCCAAGTTCGACGGCGATTTCTTCTTCACCGCCCATGGTGACAACCGTCTGGCGCTGATTCCCACCGCGGAAGTTCCGATGACCAATTTCGTCCGCGAGACCATCCTCGCCGAGGAGGAACTTCCCCTGCGCCTGACCGCGCTCACGCCCTGCTTCCGGTCCGAAGCCGGTTCGGCTGGCCGGGATACGCGCGGCATGCTGCGCCAGCATCAGTTCAATAAGGTCGAGATGGTGTCCATCGTCACTCCCGAAGAGGCGGTGACCGAGCATGAGCGCATGCTGTCCTGCGCAGAGGCCGTGATGCAAAGGCTCGGCCTGCATTACCGCGTGATGAACCTGTGTACCGGCGATCTCGGCTTCGGCGCGCGCAAGACCTATGACATCGAAGTCTGGCTGCCGGGGCAGGACACCTATCGCGAAATTTCCTCCGTCTCGGTCTGCGGCGATTTCCAGGCCCGCCGCATGGAAGCGCGCTATCGTCCCGCCGGCGAAAAGCAGGCGCCGCGTTACGTCCACACCCTCAATGGTTCGGGCACGGCCGTCGGTCGCTGCCTCATCGCGGTGCTGGAAAACTACCAGCAGGAAGATGGCTCGGTGCTGATTCCAGAGGCGCTCCAGCCCTATATGGGTGGCCTCACCTCGATCGGCGGGCGCTGACATGGCCCTGCGCATCCTCCTCACCAATGACGATGGCGTGGATGCGCCGGGCCTGGCCGTGCTTGCCGAAATCGCCCACGAAATTTCCGACGACGTATGGATCGTAGCCCCCGACGGAAACCAGTCCGGGGCAGGGCACCGGTTCAGTTTCGGCCGGGAACTCTCGCTGGTCGAGCACGGCCCGCGCCGCTTTGCGGTGCGCGGCGGTTCCCCGGCCGATTGCGTGGTTGCCGGCATGACTCATATTCTGGGCGGCAAGCCCGCAGACCTCGTCCTGTCCGGCGTCAATGCCGGCCAGAATCTGGGCGACATCGTCAATTGCTCGGGCACGGCGGCCGGCGCGCGGGAAGGAGCCCTCCAGGGCGCCATCGGCATCGCCATGAGCCAGTCCATGGATTATGAAGTCACCCGGACCCCGGACTGGTCCAACGCCAGCCGCTTCGGCGCCGAAGTTGTCCGGGCCATTCTGGCGGCACGGGGCGAGGAAGACGTTTTTTATAACGTCAATTTCCCTTATTGCCGTCCGGACGATGTCGCCGGCTTGTCTGCCGTTCCGCAGCAGCGCTTTTCCCGCTCGCCCATCCGCTATTACCCCAGCGACAACGAGGGCGAGTTTTTCATGGCGATTCCCGAAACACCGCTCCCGCTCGATCCTCAAGCCGATTTCGAAGTTCTGCGACGCGGCAAGTCCATCACAGTCACGCCCTTCGCCCTGCAGCAGACCCATCGTGCCGCCTTGGCGCGCCTGGTCGAAAGCGGTCTCAAGCTGGGCTAGGCGCCTCTCGCGCACCTGCGCTGCCTGTCCGTCTGCCTCGATCTTAACCTTACCCGTCTCTGAATCGAGTCGTGACGAATTCACGCAAATCGCATCGGCTTTAAACTCGTCTTTACCTTACTCGCCTAGTCTCACAATCAGTTGTTGAGTATCTGCGTAAGAGTAAGCCGATGAGTATTCGCGTCTATCCGCGGCCCCGCAAAGCGGTCGCCATTGCCGGAATTATCGTGGCTGCTGTCGGCCTCTCCGGTTGCAATAGCCTTGGTAGCCGCTCGTTCGGTGACTCGACCGTCACCGGTTCGGTGGCCCAGTCGCCTCCGGCGACCATGAATCAGCAAATGCCGCCCAGCCTGGGCGCGCCTCCCACACAGGTTGCCGCCTCGCAATATCTGCCGCCCGCGCCCATCGGTGGCGGTTGGGCCGGTGGCGGCTCCAGCCTCCCGCCTGCGCCGGTCAATAACGGCTTTGCGCAGCCCGGCGGCGTATCCCCGATCGGAATGGGGGCGTCTGCCCCTGCAGTTCAAACCCAGGCCCTTCCGCCGCTGAATTCGTCGCCTTCCATGGGAGCCACTCAAGCCATGCCCGCTCAGCAGACCCTTGCCCCGCTTCCGGCTACCCCGCCGGCAATTGCCATGGGCACCCCCGCCAATGCCGCCCTGCCGGTCAATTCCGCCGTGCCGGTTCAGGCAGCGGCCAATTCCAACGGCTATGCCCATACCATCGCCGCCGGGGAATCGCTCTACACCATCGCCCGCAAATACGATGTGACCACCCAGGCCATCGTTCAGGCCAATGGTCTGTCCTCGCCTGACAAGATCGTGGTGGGTCAGCGCATCACCATTCCGGGTCGCGGTGATCTCAACACTGCCGCGCCGGTTGCCGTCGCCAGCGCTGCCCCGGTGTCCGGCACCAATGTGCTCCCGGCAACCCGCCCGGAAACGCTCTCGGCTCCTGCGGCCACCGCTCCAGCGCCCGCCAATCTTGCCGCGACGCCGGCTCCGGCTGCAACGCCTGCTCCCGCCGCCCAGCCGACCCAGGCTGCCCCCGTGCAGCAGGCCGCCGTCCAGCCGGCCGCTGAACCTGCGATGTCTGGCAGCGACAAGTTCCGCTGGCCCGTCTCGGGCCGCGTCATCACCGACTTCGCCGCCTCGCGCGGCACCGGCATCAATATCGATGTGCCGGAAGGCTCCACCGTCAAGTCGGCGGAAAACGGCACGGTTATCTATGTGGGCTCGGGCGTGGAGGGCTATGGCAACCTGATCCTGGTGCGCCACCCCAATGGCTATGTTTCCGCCTATGCCCACCTCAAGGACATGAGCGTGGCCAAGGGCGCCGTGGTCAGCCGCGGCGATGCGCTCGGTACGGTCGGCCAGACCGGCTCGGTCTCGCGTCCCCAGCTGCATTTCGAACTGCGCAAGGGTGCCACCCCGGTCGATCCGATGCCGCTGCTCGCCAGCTAGGTCGTCTAACCTCCAGAATCGAAAAGGCCGGGTGTGGTGCCCCGGCCTTTTTTGTTTCTTGGATAGCGCGATGGGTGGCTGAGCCCGACGTCATGCCGGCGAAGATGGGTCTCCGTTCAAGCCCTGCCTAGACCGTCTTGCCTTCCTCGCCCGCCAGCGAGCGCACCAGCTGGATGGCAACCCGGCCCGAGCGCGACCCGCGCGTGGCGGCCCATTCGATGGCTCGGGCCCGCAAGGTGTCGGCATCCAGCGACAGGCCGTAGAAATCGGCATACCCCTGGACCATCGACAGATATGTGTCCTGGTCCGAATTGTGAAAGCCCAGCCACAGGCCGAAGCGATCCGACAGGGACACCTTTTCCTCCACGGCCTCTCCCGGATTAATGGCGGTCGAGCGTTCGTTTTCGATCATGTCGCGCGGCATCAGGTGGCGCCGGTTCGACGTCGCGTAGAACAGCACGTTGTCGGGCCGCCCTTCGAGGCCACCATCGAGAATCGTCTTGAGCGATTTGTAGCTGGTCTCCCCCGCATCGAAGCTGAGGTCGTCGCAGAATACGATAAACCGCGCATCCTGGCCGGAAATGGCGCGCATCAGCTGGGGCAGGGTCTCGAGATCCTCGCGGGCAATTTCGATCAGCACCAGGCGTTTGAAACCCGGCCGCGATTCGATATCGGCGTGGATCGCCTTGACCAGGGACGACTTGCCCATGCCCCGCGCGCCCCAGAGCAGGGCATTGTTGGCGCCGTGACCACGCGCGAATTGTTCGCTATTGGCCAGCAGCAGGTCGCGGACATGATCGATGCCCCGAAGCATGGACAGCGGAACGCGGCTGACCTTGGGCACGGGGAGGAGGGTGCCCGTGTCGCCTTGCCAGTGATAGGCATTTTCCGAGCCCAGGCTGAAGGGGTGCGCCTTCGGGTTGGTGCCCAGTGCATGCGCGATCGTTTCGAGCGCGTCGGCAATCCTGCCCAGATAGTCCTTGGTCTTCACCGGTCTCGTCCTTGTGTATTCGGTCGCGATTGCCGCACCCCGATTGGCTTTGCAATCATGGATACCCAAATGTATAGTCCGCGCGATTTTGGCCGGGGCGCAAGTGCAGGCAAGCCCATTAGCGTCCACCGCCTGAGATGTCAGCGCCGGGCCGCCCCATTCCACCAGAAACAAAAAACAAAAACACTTAGGAGATCGCTTGATGTTTGTAACGCCCGCCTATGCACAGGATGCGGTTGGGGCCCCTGGCGGCATGGCTGACATTTTCATTCAGCTCATGCCGATCGCCCTTCTGGTGCTCATTTTCTGGCTGCTGATCTTCCGTCCGCAGCAGAAGCGCCTCAAGGCCCAGCAGGCCATGCTGTCCGCTATCCGTCGTGGCGACACCGTGGTGACCACGGGTGGCATCGTCGGCAAGGTCACCAAGGCCGTCGACGGCGAAGATCTCGAAGTCGAGATTGCCCAGGGCGTCAAGGTGAAGCTCGTGCGCGGCATGGTTGCCGATGTGCGCTCCAAGTCTGAACCCGTAAACGACAACAAGCCCGCCTAAGCGGGGCATGAACTGGCCGGGGCCCCGATGCTCCGGCCTTCCGCCTTTTCAGGACGTCTTTTATGAACCAGTCGCCGTTCCGCGTATTCGTCATTCTCTTTGTCGCGATCGCGGGTATCCTGCTTGCAGCTCCCAATTTCCTGCCCAGGTCCGTTCAGGAAGCGCTTCCTGGCTGGTTGCCGCAGCCGGGGCTGGTTCTGGGTCTGGATTTGCAGGGCGGCTCCCATCTGCTGCTCGAGGTCAATCGCGAGGGCATCGTCACCCAGCGCCTCAGCGATGTCCGCCGCGATGCCCGCAACGTCCTGGCCACGCAGAATGGCATCGGCAACATCATCACCACCGATGCGGCGCGCAATTCGATTTCGATCGAGCTGACCGACCCGGCCCAGAAGGCGCAGGCCGAGACCGCCATTCGCGGCCTCCAGAACACTCTCAGCGACTTCATGTTCGCCGGTGCCGGCGTTGACGAGCTGAGCTTCGGCGAGACTGCCGATGGCCGGCTGACCATCACCCTGACGCCCGAGGGCATCAACCAGCGCATGAGCTCGCTGGTCGCTCAGTCCATGGAAGTCATCCGTTCGCGCATCGACGAACTCGGCACCACCGAGCCGACCATCCAGCGTCAGGGCGACACCCGCGTGATGGTGCAGGTCCCCGGCTTCGGCGACAGCGAGCGCCTCAAGAACATCATTTCCCAGACCGCGCGCCTGACCTTCCACATGGTCTATCCCGGCCTGACCGCCGACCAGGCCGAGGCCCAGGGGCTGCCCGTGGGCACCATGATCCTGCCCAGCCAGGACGGTGGCCGCGAGCTGCTTTACGAAGACGTCTCGATCGGCGGAGAATCCCTTATCGACGCGCAGCCGGCCTATGACCAGCAGCGCGGTATCCCGGTGGTCAGCTTCCGCTTCGATACGCGCGGCGCCATCACGTTCGGCGAGCTGACCTCGCGCAATGTCGGCCAGCGCTTCGCCATCGTCCTCGACGATACCGTCATCACCGCGCCCGTCATCCAGCAGCCGATTACCGGCGGCTCGGGGCAGATCAGCGGTTCCTTCACCACTGCTACCGCCAACGACCTCGCCGTCCTCCTGCGTGCCGGCGCGCTGCCGGCCAGCCTCGACGTCATCGAGGAGCGCACGGTGGACGCGAGCCTGGGCGCCGACTCGATCCAGGCCGGCTTCACCGCCGGTGTCATTGCTGCCGTGCTGGTGCTGACCTTCATGGTCGTCGCTTATGGCCTCTGGGGTGTCTTCGCCAATGTCTCGCTGGTCCTCAACATCGTCCTGATCTTTGCCGCGCTTTCCACGCTCGGGGCGACACTGACCTTGCCCGGCATTGCCGGCATCGTGCTGACGATCGGTATGGCGGTCGACGCCAACGTGCTTATCTACGAGCGAATGCGCGAAGAGCAGGCCTCTGGCAAATCGCCGCTCCAGGCCATCAATGCGGGTTTCCAGCGCGCCTGGGGCACCATCATCGACTCGCACCTGACCCAGCTCGTCGCGGCCGTGGTGCTCTATTTCATGGGCTCGGGTCCCATCCAGGGCTTCGCCGTGACGCTGGGCCTGGGCATCCTGACCTCGCTTTTCACCTCCTATACGGTCACCTCGTTCCAGGTGAACCTCTGGTACAAGCGCACCCGTCCCAAGACCCTGAAAATCCAGAAGTTCCGCTTCATTCCTGACGGTACCAAGATCCCGTTCATGAAGATCTCGCGCTATGTTATCGCGCTCTCGATCATCATGTCGCTGGTCTCTATCGGCGCGGCCTTCACCAAGGGCTTCAATCTGGGCATCGACTTCGTCGGCGGTACCGCCATCGAAATCCAGCATGTTGGCGGCCCCGCCGATGTGGGCCAGGTCCGCGAATTGCTGAGCGATCTCGACCTCGGCGAAATCCAGGTCCAGGGCTTCGGCACGCCGCAGGACGTGCTGGTCCGCGTCCAGGCTCAGGAGGGCGGTCAATCTGCCGACCAGGTGGCCGTCCAGCAGGTGCAGGAGGCGCTTGCCGAAGCCAGCTACGAGGTCCGGCGCGTCGAGGCCGTCAGCGGCACGGTGTCGGGCGAACTGGCGCTGACGGGCACCATCGCGGTCATCATCGCGATGCTCTGTATCCTGGTCTACATCTGGTTCCGCTTCGAATGGCAGTTCGCCCTCGCGGCGGTCACGACGACGTCTCACGACATCATCATGACCATCGGCCTGTTCTCGCTCACCGGAATGGAGTTCAATCTCAGTTCCATCGCCGCAGTGCTGACGCTGGTGGGTATTTCGCTCAACGAAACAGTGGTGGTGTCCGACCGTATTCGCGAAAACCTGCGGAAACACCGCAAGATGCCGCTACCCGAACTGATCGACCTCTCGATCAACCAGACCATCGTGCGCACGTCCTTGACGCAGTTCACCCTGCTTCTGGCCCTCTTGCCCCTGGTCTTCTTCGGCGGCGAAGCGCTGCGCAGCTTCACCATTGCCATGACCTTCGGCTCGCTCGTAGGCATGTATTCCTCGGTCATCATCAACGGCCCCATCCTCATCAATTTTGGCCTCAAGCAGAAATCCGACGAGGAGGAAAAGGCCGAGAGCGACAAGAAGAAAAAGCAGATAGACGGCGCTTCGGTCTGACGGGGATCGGCCTTGCCACCGGGTTTCCCGCGCAAGCGGGGAGCCCAGACTTCTCCCTTTGCTCTTGATACGGAGGTTCCCGCTCTGCGGGAATGACGCCGTGGCTGAACTTCCACCCACCGAAACCCCGCAGACATTCCGCCATCTGCCCCAACAGGTCGGCATCGATGCTTATGGCAATGGCGGGTTTCGGTTCGCCGAGCTCTCGCATCGCGGCTCGCTGCTCTGCCTGCCGGGACGCATGCAGGCCTGGCCCGTATCGAGCCCCGCTGAGCTGACGCTTGCAAGTCTAGAATCCGTGCTCGACGCGTCCAGTCAGATCGATGTTCTGCTGATCGGCCTGGGGTCTGACATCGTCCTGATCGACCCCGCCATTCGCGCTGCATTTCGCGAACGCAATGTCATCGTTGAAGCCACCCAGACCGGTGGCGCCATCCGTACCTATAATGTCCTCTTGGCCGAGGATCGCGCTGTCGCCGCCGCCTTGATCGCGGTCGAGCACGCCCGCTGATGGCTGGTTCCAGCTACGATATCGCCGCTGCGACATTGCGCGAGCTGGATCGGGATCGGTACCTTTCGACGCTCGTGCTCCCGGCGGATAAACGGCCTCACGTAACCGCCATCCTCGCCTTCGGCGCCGACATCGCCGCCATTCGCGAGCGGGTATCGGGTCCGCAGCCCGGCGAAATCCGTCTGCAATGGTGGAATGACGCACTGAGTGGCGAAGGCCACGGCGAGGTCCGCCAGAACCCGCTGGCCGATGCACTGCTCGACACTCTGGAGCGCTATGCGCTTCCCGCGGGCACGCTGCTGCGCCTTCTCGGTGCGCGCCGCTTCGATCTTTATGATGACCCCATGCCCGATCTCGAAAGCTTCGAGGGCTACGCCGGGGAAACCGCCTCGACGCTGTTCCAGCTCAGCGCCATGATCTTGAACGAAGGCAATCCCGTCGAGCCAGGCGACGCTGCCGGTCATCTCGGGGTGGCTCAGGCGATGATCGGCCACTTGCGGGCCCTGGGCTATGTCTCTGCACAGGGGCGCATCATGCTGCCCTGGAGCATTCTTGAGGCCAATGGCGTGCGCGAAACCGAATTGTTCCGCGGCCAGGACAGCGAGGGGCTTCAGTCTGCCTTGGGCCAGATTGCCGAACTGGCGGACGCTCACCTGAAAAAGGCCCGCACCGCAATCGCACAGTTGCCGGTCAGGCTGCGGCCCGCCTTTGCCGCACGCGCGCTTCTTGAAAAGCAATTGCCGGGCTGGCGGCAGCACGCAGCCAATCCGTTCACGCCACCGGCAGACGATCCTGATTGGCGCAAGATTGCCCGTCTCACAATGTGGACCTGGCGAAACCGCTAGGCCTATTGCCTGCTCTTGTCCTCGTTTTGCCGCTCTGCAATGGCGACAAATTCGCCAGTGAGCCGCGCGACCACCAGCCCGTCGCAGATGATTTCGGCCACGACCGTGAGCCGCGCCTTGCTCCGCCGCTCCAGCATGTGCCGGAAACTGTCCCAATCTGTCGCGTCGAGGCTGGAAAGCGCCTGTGCCGTGCCGGTCACCGGCAGCAGGTATTCCACATCGGTCTTGTGGATCACCAGTCGATTGGCGATGCCCTCGGCCTCCAGTCGGAGATGCAGAACCGACCAGGCGGCCAAGAGGCCCAGCGTGGAGACGCTGCCGCCAAACATGGTCCCATGCACGTTGATGTTGGGGCCAAGCGGCGCTTCAAGCGCCACTTCTGCGGCACTGGCCCGCAGCACCGACACGGCCATCCCCCTCGAAATCGGGATATGCTCGTGCAGATAAGCTGCCAGCGTCACCGGATTCATGCCCAGGCCTTGAGGTCCTCGAGCGCCCGGCTGGTTATGGCCTTGCGCTTGGCAATGGTCTTTTCCGGCCCACGCCAGCGCTTGACGCCTTCGGGCTTGCTGATGCTCACTTCCGGGAAGAGGCCGAAATTGACGTTCATCGGCTGGAAGCTGCGTGCCCCGCTATAGCTTTCGGCCTCGAGATGCCCCCCGGTGATGTGACCGATCAGGGCGCCAAAGGCCGTCGTGGCGGGGGGAATGGCCAGCGATCCGCCGAGCGCCTCGGCAGCTGTCATGCGCCCGGTGATCAGCCCGCAAGCGGCGCTTTCCACATAGCCCTCCACCCCGGTCACCTGTCCGGCAAAGCGGATGCGCGGATCGACCTTCAGTTTAAGATCGCCCGTGAGCACTTTGGGAGAGTTGATGAACGTGTTTCGGTGCAGACCGCCCAGGCGCGCGAACTGGGCGTTCTCCAGCCCGGGGATCATGCGGAAGATATCGGTCTGGATGCCATAGCGCATCTTGGTCTGGAACCCGACCATGTTCCACAGCGTGCCCAGGGCGTTGTCCTGCCGCAACTGCACGATGGCATAGGGCTTGACGGTCGGGTCGCGCGGATTTGTCAGCCCCACCGGCTTCATCGGTCCATGCCGCAGCGTTTCGGGGCCGCGCTCGGCCATCACTTCGATGGGCAGGCAGCCGTCGAAATAGGGGACCTTTTCCCAGTCTTTGAATTCGTGCAGTGGTGCGGTCTTCAGTGCCTCGACAAAGGCATAATACTGGTCGCGGTCCATCGGCAGGTTAAGGTAGTCGGCCCCCGTGCCGCCGGGCCCCGCCTTGTCGTAGCGCGACTGTTTCCAGGCGATGTCGTGATCGATGCTGTCATAATGCACGATGGGCGCGATGGCATCGAAAAAGGCCAGCGAATCCTCGCCGGTCTTTTCCAGCACCGCCTCGGCCAGGGCTGGGGAGGTCAGGGGCCCCGTAGCGATGATCACGTGCTTCCAGTCGCCCGGTGGCCAGCCGGCGATTTCCTCGCGCACCACTGTGATATTGGGATGATTGCAAATCGCTTCCGTCACCGCAGCGGAAAATCCATTGCGGTCCACGGCCAGCGCGCCGCCGGCGGGCAGCTTGTGCTGGTCGGCCGCCCGCATGATCAGGGAATTGCATCGCCGCATTTCCTCGTGCAGCAACCCGACCGCGTTCTGTTCGTGATCGTCCGAGCGGAACGAGTTGGAACAGACCAGTTCGGCAAAGTCCGTGGTGTGATGAGCGTCGGTCTCCTTGACGCCCCGCATTTCGTGCAGCACGACCTTGACGCCGGCTTCGGCGGCCTGCCATGCGGCTTCGGAGCCGGCGAGGCCGCCTCCGATGATGTGAATGACTTCGTTTGACATGGCGAGCGAGATACCAAGCCCGCCATGCCGTCGCAAATGCTTTGTTATGCGGCCCGGCGTTCGTGACGCCCTTCATTGATTTCTTCGGCGATTTTCTCGCAGAAGGCATCGAGGTCATCGGGGTTGCGGCTGGTGATCAAACCCTGGTCGGTGACGACCTTGCTGTCTTCCCAGAGACCGCCGGCATTGATGACGTCGGTCTTGACCGAAGGATAGGACGTGACCTTGCGGCCCTTGACGATGCCGGTTTCCACCAGAAGCCAGGGCGCGTGACAGATGGCTGCGACCACCTTCTTCTGTTCCCAGAAGGCCTTGATGAAATCGAGAGCATCGGTCTCGACGCGCAGAAGGTCGGGGTTGATCTGCCCGCCGGGAAGCACCAGCGCGTCGTAATCATTGGCAGAGGTGCTGGAAAGAACCTTGTCGACGGGCACTGAATTGCCCCAGTCGTCCTTGTCCCAGCCCTTGATCGCGCCGCCTTCGAGCGACACCACATGCACTTTGGCACCAGCCTCGCGCAGCGTGTTCAGCGGCACTTCGAGTTCGGATTGTTCAAACCCATTGGTGGCCAGAATGGCGATCGATTTTCCATTGAGGTCCTGCATGGTCTTTCTCCTTGCTGTTGCATTTGGGCTGGCAACGGCAGGGGGCCATGATCGTTCCGGCCGGGCTCATCACAACCGCCGGAAAACAAAACGCCCGCGTCTCAGAGAGAAGCGAGCGTTCGGTTCGAAGTATTGATGCCGTCGATCTTAGAGCGTGTTGGCATGATCGCGAGCAACACGGCTGATGTCGGTGCGTGCGATGCCCAGGTCGTTGAGCTGACGATTGTCGAGAGCGGCGAGCTCACGGACGGTCTGCTGGTATGCGGCCCACTTCTTGAAAGTCTTGCGAATGTCCATCGGAAATCTCCTTTGCTTACGAGGATGAAGATAGGTGAGGCACTCGGGATTGAGCAGATGGAGATTGGTCAAACAAGCTATGCATTCTGTGCAAGACTGAGGCAGTGCCCGTTCATTGTGCATTCATGCATCGGGCAAGATTTGGGCCGCCGGTGGCAAAGCCGGCGGCCCGCGAATTTGGTTAGCGACATCTTAAGGCTTACCGGTCGAACAGCGAGCGGGTCATTTTCGAAAAGTCTGGGCCTGAAATCCCCAGAGTGTCGGCATCTCGCGAGGTGGGAACTTCCATTTCCCGCAAAGTCTGCTTGATGTCGACCAGGCGCCGGAAGCGCCAGACGGCACGCACGAACATGGGCAGATCCCCTGTGTTTCATTGCAGAACGAGTGAGAGGATGAACCGATTTGACCAGGCTCGCCATGGCCGATCCGACAGGCTTTGCATGCGTCTCCTGCATGGCAGTTTCATCGATCTGTCGCATTTTGCGCATTCCCCTGCATTCACGATGTTTTCCCTTGTGTGCCGAAGCGGGACGAAAGAAACTCCGGCCAACTGATTTGGGGAATCGACTTGCGGCAAGGCGCGCACGTCATCGTTGTTGGCAATGAGAAGGGTGGCTCGGGGAAATCGACCACGGCCTTCCACTTGGCTATTTTCCTGCTTTATCAGGGACACAAGGTCGCCTCGATCGATGTGGACAGCCGCCAGCAGACGCTCACGCATTATGTCCGCAACCGGCGCGACTGGGCCCGTAGCCACGGCCTCAATGTACCGCATACGACGCATTTCCATCTGCCGCTGGCGCGCGGGGATTCGATGCGCGAAAATCATCGCATCGAGTTCGACCTCTTTCGCCAGGCCATTGGTGAAGTCGAGTCCAAGGTCGATTTCATCGTCATCGACACGCCGGGCTTCGATACCAATCTCAGTCGCCTTGCCCATTCGCTGGCCGACACGCTGATTACGCCGGTCAATGACAGCCTCATCGATCTCAGCGTCATGGCGCAGGTCGATGCGGTGACCGGCGAGCCACGCGACCTCAGCCATTATGCCCGGCTGGTTCAGCGCGCACGTTCCGAGCGCCTCGCCATCGATGGCCGCAACATCGATTGGGTTCTGGTGCGCAACCGCATCTCGATGCTGTCCTCGCGCAATATGCGCCAGGTCCAGTCCATGCTGGAGCGCATCGCCATGCGTCTGGGCTGTCGCGTTGCCGACGGCATCGCCGAGCGGGTGATCTTCCGCTCGCTGTTCGCGTCTGGCATGACCGTGTTCGATCCGCTCGACGAAGACCTGCTGGGGGGCGTGCCCTCCATGTCCCATATGAGCGCGCGCCAGGAATATCGGGCGCTCGTCACCGCACTCAATCTGCCGGACAATTCCCGCACCGAAGCCCGCCGCGCCGTGCTCGCCGCGCAGCCCACGGACGTCAACCGCTTCGCTCACATGGCCCGCAGCGAGACCTGACGCGGCTCAGCCGCGTGCGTAGGCGATCTTGCGCGGTTCGGCTGCTGTCATCGCGCTTTCACGGCTATCGTAGATCGCCCGCGCCTCGACGATGGCGTGGTGATTTTCCGCCGACCAGTCCCACAGTGCGCTGATCGGCTCCTGCAGGGTCTTGCCCAGCTCGGTCAGGCTGTATTCGACGCGCGGCGGCACCTCGGGATAGATCGTGCGGGTCACGAGACCATCGCGCTCGAGATTGCGCAGCGTCAGCGTCAGCATGCGCTGCGACACCCCGTTGATCAGCCGCTTCAGTTCATTGAAGCGCAGCGTTCCATTGCGGCCCAGCATACCCACCACCATGACGCTCCACTTGTCGCCGATGCGATTGAGAACGTCGGACATGGCCGAACAATTCGATTGCTGCGACGTGTCGGTCAGGGACATGGAGACCTCCTTGGCTGTAACTCAGGCACAAATATAGTGACAGTTACTTCTTGTGACTAGGGGGTGCCGCGCCGGCGACGGCTTGGCGGTTTCACATGCCTGTCAGCGGCCGCGCCCTTCCTTGAGCTTGCCTTAACCCGCTGTTAAGAGGGCGCAGATCGTTCTCAAACGGAGTCTTTCGGTTTGATCTTTGCTCGCCGTGTCGTGTTGGTCTTGCTCGTGTCCCTTGCCAGCCTGCTGCCCGCCTGGGCGCAGCCGCTGCTGCTGGTGGATCGCACCAACCTGCAGGTCCTTTATGCGGAGGATGCCGGCAAGCCCTGGCACCCGGCGTCGCTGACCAAGCTGATGACCGCCTATGTCGTCTTCGAGGAGCTCGCCAAGGGCACCGTGACGCTCGACACGCCGGTGACGATTTCGCGCAACGCCTTCAATCAGGCGCCCAGCAAATCCGGCCTTGCCGTAGACAGCTCCGTGTCGCTCAAGGACGCGCTGTATATCCTCATCGTCAAGTCGGCCAACGACATCGCTGTCGCCATCGCCGAAACCGTCGGCGGTTCCGAGGCCAATTTCGTTGCCAAGATGAACGACGTCGCCTCCCGCATGGGTCTCACCGGCAGCCATTTCGTCAATCCGCATGGCCTGCACGATCCCGCCCAGGTGACGACGGCCCGCGATCTGGCTGTCCTTGCGCTCTATATCGAGCAGAGCTTTCCCCAATACATGCCCATGTTCTCCACCGGCGTGGTGACGCTGGGCAAGGCGCGCATGGAATCCAATAACGGCCTGCTGGAAGGCTTTGCCGGCGCCACCGGCATGAAGACGGGCTATGTCTGCGCCTCCGGCCTCAACATCGTGGCGACGGTGGATCGCGGCGGGCGTCAGCTTCTGGCCGTCGTCCTGGGCGGCTCCTCGGGCCGCGAGCGCAATGAGCGTGCGGCCGAGCTTTTCCTCAATGGCCTCAACGGTCGCGTCAATCCCACGGGCCAGACCCTGCTGGCCATGGCCAATAGCGGCGGCGCGCCGACCGACATGCGCCCCAATATCTGCGGCCCGAACGCCGCTGCCTATGTGAAGGCGCAGGAAGCCTTGTTCCCCATGGGCCTCAAGGACCAGCCGAGTTATCTGACCGATAAGGTCGCCGTTCGGGAATATACCGCTGTCGATCTGGGGCGCGTGCGCAACAACATTGCCTTGCCGCGGCCGCGTCCGGCGCATGTGCCGATGTTCCCATCCCAGGCCGTCAACGTCGAGAGTGCGGCGATTGGCGATGTGCTGCGGCCCGGGCTGGCCACGGCGGCCAGTGGCTCGGTCCCAATGCCACGGCCCCGACCGGCCGACCTCTGAGATCAGGCTGCGCCGCCTGTAACGGTGAAGCGCAGCGTTCCGTCCAGCTCGTCCATCCGGCATTCATGTCCGCGCTGCCGGCAATAGAGCGGAATATCCACCTTCGCCATAGGATCGGTGGCCAGCACGACCAGCACCTGGCCCGGTCGTGCTTGGCTCAGCTGCTTTTCGAGCTTGAGGACGGGCAGGGGGCATTTGAGCCCCCTGGCGTCGATGATGTCCGGCTCAGTTGCCAATCACCAGGACCCAATAGGTGCCGTAGCTCGACGAGGGATTATAGGCCACGGCGACGCCGGCCTTCGTCGCCTGCGCCGTCAGCGCCACCGCGTCCGCCGCATTGTTGCGCCAGCCCGAAAAGGTTTCGGCAAAGGTCGAATAGCCGGCGGACAGCTTCATCTGCACCAGGGCCTGCGGCTTGGTGGGCGCGATATTGGTCTGGGCATATTGGCTGGCCAATGCCTGCGCCGTGCCGTTCAGCCCCGCATCGGCGGTCAGCGGCGGCATGTTACGGGTCGCGCGATAGGCGTTGATCAGGTTCACCGCCTGCACGCTGTCCAGCGAAGCGTTCGGCTGGTCCATTCGCGCCGAGAGGGCAGGTGCGAGCGCGCCGGGCGAAGCCGTTCCGCCGCCGAACGAAGAACAGCCGGCGACAACGAGTGCCGAGGCCAGCGCGGCGGTCAACAGAAGCGGGCGAAGAGTCATGTCATTCCTTCCAGGGGGCGACGTCCATGCGGCTCCATAGCATCGGACATCTTATTGCGCGTTAACGACGCCGACGATCCCGCCTTCGTGATTGTAGCGTTTTCCGGAGAGCCCTTGCGTCGGTTGACGGCAAGAGAGCGCCGAAAAGGGGCAGTATTGTGGGCGACAAACCCGCCGGCTGCGCCAGGTCATGGCTGCGTCACGCGCGCGGTCTCAGGCGCCAACCTGGCATCGCCATGACGCAGACGAAGCTGACTCGCCGGCCCGGGTGACCGCCGTTTCTGCATATTGAGGGCAAACAGGGCTTGTGGCCGAAAGGTCAATCGGGCATTGGGTAAAGCGGACATATCTAGTCAGCTTTGCGAATGATCAGACGGTTTTTCTCATATTACGCGCCCTACAAAGGGCTCTTCGCCCTCGATTTCGGCAGCGCGGTCGTCGCAGGCCTGCTTGAACTCGCCTTTCCGCTGGCCGTCGCCTATTTCATCGACAGCCTGCTGCCCCAGGGCAATTTCAACATCATCGTGCTGGCGGGGCTGGTCTTGCTGGCCATCTACGCCATCAATTCGGTGCTGCATGCCATCGTCAATTATTTCGGTCATGTGCTGGGCGTTTCCATCGAGACCGACATGCGCCGACAGGTCTTCGATCACCTGCAGAAGCTGAGCTTCCGGTTCTTCGACAACCATAAGACCGGGCACCTCATCACGCATGTGACCAAGGATCTCGAGGATGTGGGGGAAGTGGCCCATCACGGTCCTGAGGACATGTTCCTGGCGGTGATGACCTTTATCGGCGCCTTCATCCTCATGTTCCTCACCAATTGGCAATTGGCCGCGATCACCGTCGTCCTGGTGCCGATCATGACCTGGCTGGTCAGCCGCTACGGATCGCGCATGACGCTGAACTGGCAGGAATTGTTCGGCCGCGTCGGGGAATTCAACACGCGCGTCGAGGATTCCATCGGTGGCATCCGCGTGGTGAAGGCCTTCGCCAATGAAGGCCATGAATCCCGTCTCTTCGAGGGCAATAACCAGGCCTATCGGCGCACCAAGTTGCAGGCCTATGCCATCATGACCGCCAGCATCACCATCACCTATCTCAGCACCAGGCTTGTGCAGCTTGTGGTCATGCTGGCCGGAGCCTGGCTCGTCGTCGGTGGCGAGATGACCTATGGCGGCTTCGTCAGCTTCCTGCTGCTTGTCGATGTGTTCATGCGGCCAATCGACAAGATCACCAGCGTGCTCGAAAGCTATCCTAAGGGCATTGCCGGCTTTCGCCGCTTCACTACGCTGATCGATACCGCGCCCGATATTGCCGATCGCCCCAATTCCAGGACCGTTTCCGGCCTGCGCGGCGATATCGAGTTCCGCGACGTCAGCTTCGCCTATGACAGCGACCGACCGATCCTTTCCGGTCTGGACCTCAGCGTCAGGGCAGGGGAGACAATTGCCATTGTCGGCCCCTCTGGCGCCGGCAAGACCACGCTTTGCGCACTACTGCCGCGCTTCTACGAAATCGGCTCGGGCTCGATTTCCATCGATGGCATCGACATCCGCGACATGACCCAGGCGAGCCTTCGCAGCCAGATCGGCATCGTGCAGCAGGACGTGTTTCTGTTCGGCGGCACCTTGCGCGAAAACATCGCCTATGGCCGGCTCGATGCATCTGAAGAGGATATCTGGGCGGCCGCACGCCAGGCACGGCTGGAATCGGTCATCGATCGGCTCCCCGATGGTCTCGACACCATGGTGGGCGAACGCGGCGTCAAGCTCTCCGGCGGACAGAAGCAGCGTGTCGCCATTGCCCGCATCTTCCTCAAGAACCCGCCGATCCTGGTGCTCGACGAGGCCACCTCCGCCCTCGATACCGCGACCGAACTGGCCATCCAGCAATCCCTAACCGAGCTGTCGCGCGGGCGCACCACCCTGGTCATTGCCCATCGCCTCGCTACCATCCAGCATGCCGATCGCATCGTCGTGGTGGACGAAACCGGCATTGTCGAGCAGGGCCCGCATGCCGAGCTGCTCGACCGCAAGGGAGCATACGCCCATCTTCACGCCGCCCAGTTCGGGGGCCTCGCCAGTCCCGGGGCGCGGGCATGAGCCAGATGTTCTTTCAAGCCAGTGTGCTGCATCGCCAGTCCCTCACCCCGGGCATGATCCGCCTCACCCTCGGCGGTGAAGGCCTTGCCGGCTTCGTCGGCTCGCAGATGCCCGACGAATATCTGCGTCTCTTCTTCCCCAACGAACAGACCGGTCGCCTGCATCTGCCCGTGATCACCGAGGATGGTCGCTGGACCTATCCCGACGGACAGGACGCCATTCGCTATTCCACCTATACCGTGCGCCAGCATCGGGTGGAGACAGGCGAGATCGACATCGATTTCGTCGTGCATGAAGGCGGCAGGGCCAGCGAATGGGCCCAGAATGCCAGGCCTGGCGAGACCATCACCATCAATCGCCCGCGCGGCCTCTACGCGCCCCCTTCCGACATCGCCTGGCAGCTTCTTGTCTGCGATGCCACTGGCCTGCCGGCGCTGTCACGCATTCTCGAGCAGACCCCGCAGAACGTGCAGTCGCGCATTTTTATCGAAGTGGCCGCGCCCGATCACGAACAGGCTTTGCCCCACCACGATTTTGCCACCGCGACCTGGCTGCATCGCAGCGGCAACGGCGTTGCGCCCAGCCGCATGGCCGACGTGGTCCGTGCCATGCCCCTGCCGCCCACGCCCGGCTATATCTGGGTTGCCGGGGAGCAGAGGGTGGTTCGCGCCATCCGCAAATATGTTCGCCAGGACCTGCGCCTGCCGCCCGAACGCTACGAGCTTGTGGGCTATTGGACCGAGGATGGCGAAGCCTGGAAGGCGCGCTGGGCGGAAATTCCCGACGAGATCAAGGCCGCCCTTGACGCCTCCTGGTCGTCCGGCCGCGACATTGAGGACCTGCGCGACGAATATTACGCCACGCTCGAGAAATACGGCCTTTAAGCCCGAGCGAGCTGTGCCTCCTGGTGCTGCCCCGCTTGCCGCCAATTGCGCCGCCCGCTACCACTGCCTCATGAAAAGACTGGCCTTTCTCGGCGCCATGAACCGTGACCTCGTCGCGGAAATTTCCGGCGACATCGTGCTGCAAAAGCTCGATCTCGACGCGCGCCCGCTCGTCGAAAC